>CAXMRT010000028.1:0-13914 GCA_964196025.1 uncultured Gemmatimonadales bacterium
CAAAAGATCCAGACCCAACCCCAGGTAAAGGCCCCACGACAACAACAACAACCACAACGACTACAACCACGACGACAACAACTATCCAAAAGGTGACGGCGCCAGGTAACTCCTAATACGCGTCGTTAGACAGACAACTCATTTTCGCAGTGATACCCTTGGGTATCACTGTTTTTTTTATTATCAAGCGGAGTGCCCCATATGCTGTTTGTGAAGTTCAATAAGCTGATCCGAAACAAGTTCGTTTGGACGATCTTTTCGGGGATCATCATCGTCTCGTTTGTCGCTATTTATACTCCTAATCAAGGCAACACCCGCGTACGCATAGATGCCGGAAGCATTAACGGAGTGTCGGTAACAGGAAACGAAATCAACGCTGCACGTTGGGAGATCAAAACCTTCCGTAACTCGCGACAGGAGACCACCGAGGTCGAACTACGCGAACAAACATGGCGCCGTTTGACAGCCCTCCGTTTCGCCAAAGACTTGGGACTCACCGTATCCAAGCCAGAACTTCGCAAATCGATCACAACCTTGTTTACCGACGAAACAGGCCGCTTCAATCTAAGCTCTTATACCAACACCGCCGTTTACGTAACAGGTCGCCGGAATTCCGAACAAGCTCAGGCTGAATTCGGTGCCGCACTCGCTCATGACGGACTCGTACGCAAAGTCCAACAGGGATTAGCCACCAGTGCATGGCTGCCCCCATCCGAAGCCCGCGAACTAGCCCGCATGCGATCCGATCGATTCACCATCGTTTACGCTGATGTTTCGACCAACGATCTTCCCGAGCCTGTCGTGGTAACTAAGACGGATGTAGCAGATTTTTTCGAAGCAAATATCGACGACTATGAAGTTGCGGAAACTCGAAATATTGCTTACGTCTTCTATGACAAAGAGCAGTACAGAAGCCCTACCCTGCCTAATTACGAGGCAGTGGAAGACTACTACACCCGAAATATTGACAACTACTCCCGTTACGATCAAAACGATCAAGAAGTCGTATCCCCTCTCACCAACGTCTATGAAGAAGTTGAAACAGACCTTCTCGATGACCAAGCGCTAGACAACGCCGTCCGCTGGGCCAGCCGGTTTTACGAGCTCATGATCGCTGACTACGACGGTAACAGTATGCCGTTCAACAAGGCTGCGGAGCAGAAAGGCGTCACGGTGCAAACCACCGGGTTTTTTACCGAGTCAGGATCGATTGACGACGCAGATCTCCCTTACGAGTTTAACACAGCAGCATTTGCACTAACTCCAAGCAGCGTCGACAAATCGTTCAGCGACCCACTAAAAACAGATAAAGGCATCTACGTTCTTTCAGTTCTCGACATAAAAGAACCTTATCTACCAAAACTAGACTCCGTCGAAGAAGACGTGCGCACAGACGCTGAGCGCAAAATCCGGTCAGAGAAACTTGAGGCGCACGCGAACACGCTGATTGCCACCCTAAAGAAAGCCCTGAAGGCGGGCACTGCGGCAACCAACGCATTTAGCGAAGCCAAGCTTGAAACGCAAAGCCCCGACCCTTTTCTACTCATCAGCCCCCCACAAGAGTTTCAGTACCTCCCCGGCTTCTACCGAGCAGTCGCTCAACGCCAAACAGGGGAATTCACCGACTCCATCCCCACCATCTTGGGTGAACAGCGGATCGTCTATGTTCAGGAGCGTCGCACAAGTGCAGCAGGCCCATCTCCCGAAGCCCTCCGCGAGGTCTCTGAACAGCAGATCTCATCCCTCGGATACATGATTTTTGATTCCTGGCAGGACTACATAAAGAAAGCGTGGGATCGGAAGGATAACAATCCCATTGTCGAGAAGTCCGAAGAGGTTGACGAAGACGTAGAAAAAACGTCCTGATCAACCCGCTCTAAGCCGGCTTTAGGGCGCCGTGCAGATCGATACGTCAAAACAGCGACCGTCGACATCTAACTCAGTCGACTCGTCTGGGACGTCCACATCACTGAGTGTCGCGAGTGTCAACTCAGCCAGCCGTGTCAGCCGGCCAGACTCAAGTTCCCCCGAGATTCCCAATAAAATCCGGTCGTTGACCGCGTAACCCGCCTTTTTCCGAAGATCTTGCACGCAACGGTTAAGCTCACGCATCACAAAATCCTCGTGCAACTCTGGCGTGATCTCACAATCGAGTGAAACAAGGATGCCCCCGTCACTAACAACATCATGGCCGTCTCTTCCTTCATAGCCAATATCGATGTTATCCTTATTGATGGTCCATTCTTTGTCAGGGCCTATGACGACAATCGAGTCCCCATCCTCCCGAAAATCACCCTGCTTAGCCGCTTTGATAATCCCTTGAACCTCACGTCCGAACAGAGGCCCCAGGATGCGCGCATCCGGCGTGGCGCGCAAAGTCGCCAACTCTGTGGGGTCATCCATAATCACCACGTCTTGAACGTTCAGTTCATCCTTAACGACCTCTAGTTGGCGCAACAAAACCTCGGGAGATATGGTTGACGGTAATGCTACCCGTGCGCAGCTCAATGGCTGACGCACTTTTAACTTCTTTTTCTGTCGCAGCGCCAGTCCGAGTGAGGACACGGACCGAGCCACCTCAATCTCATTGATCAACTCTACATCTTCGTAACTGGCTGACACGGCAGGCCAAGAAGCCAAATGTACCGACTCGCGACTAGTCAAATTCTGATAAATTGAATCCGAGATGAACGGCGCTGACGGAGCCAGCAACTTGGATAAGGTAACCAATACATAATAGAGTGTCTGATACGCTTGCTCTTTGTCGGATTCAAACCCAGATGCCCAAAAGCGTTCACGTGATCGACGGATATACCAATTGGTGAGATCCCCGATAAATTCCAACACGGGAGACAGACTACGGTTCAGATGATAACTCTCAAACGCGTCACACACCTCCCTCTCAGTCCGATACAAGGCCGCTAATATCCAACGGTCCAGTACATGCTCAGGCTGTGGCTCGAAATCTGGGTCGCCAGAAAAGTCATCAATCGTCGCATAGGTGACGAAAAACGAGTATGAGTTCCAAATCGGTAAAAGCACATTTCGGATCTGATCAGCAATGCCAGAATCTTTAAAGCTTAGATCCATCATCGCAGCTGCAGGCGAACTCATCAGATATACCCGCAACGCGTCGGCTCCATACTTATCAAGCAGGGCCATTGGGTCAGTATAGTTCTGGAGGCTTTTAGAGATCTTCTTTCCATCCTCCGCCAGCAACGTACCGTGAACTAAACAATTTTTAAATGCGGGACGATCCATCAATGCCGTCGACAAGACATGAAGATAGTAGAACCATCCACGGATCTGGCCTGGGTACTCAACAATAAAATCGGCAGGAAAGTGCGACTCGAACCAATCTTGATTCTCGAACGGGTAATGACACTGCCCATAAGGCATCGATCCAGATTCGAACCAACAGTCAAGGACCTCCGAAACCCGCTTCATCGACGACCCACATTTGTCGCATTCAATCTCAATGGTATCTAGCACTTCTTTATGCAAATCCGTAGGACGCGTACCGCTAAGCGATTCAATATCATCCAGCGAACCGGGTACGACTCGCTGGTCACACCCATCTCCGGAACACTCCCAGACCGGAATCGGCGTACCCCAATACCGGTTACGAGAGATATTCCAATCGCGCGCCCCTTCTAGCCACTTACCAAATCGCCCCTCTTTGACATGCCCAGGAACCCAATTGATCTCTCCATTGAGCTCCACCATACGGTCTTTTATTTTCTCTACAGCAAAATACCATGCATCCATGGCGCGATAGATCAAAGGCTGCCGACAACGCCAACAATGCGGATAGTTATGCTCGACCGTCTTGTGCTGCAAGACAACACCGCGGTCTTTCAGAAAACGGATAACATCCTTATTACACTCATGAACGTTGCGGCCAGAAAAGTCAGGCACCGTCTCATCAAAACACCCTTTAGAATCGACTGGATTTCGAACGCTTAAACCATTGCGCTTACAAACCCAGTAATCGTCCTCTCCGAATGCTGGTGCTACATGAACAATGCCAACGCCGTCATCGAGCGAGACAAAATCAGCGGAAAGAATCCGGAAATAGTTATCCTGCTTAAGCTCCTCGAAGTACGGGAACATAGGCTCGTAGGCCTGGTCCACAAGCTCCGACCCTTTATACCGCGCAACAATAGTCGGATCTTCCCCAAACTCTGCCGAATATGCCGCAAGTCGCGACGCACCCATGATATAGACGTCATCCCCTTGTTCGAATGCCACATAATCGAGATCAGGTCCAACAGCTAACGCTAAGTTGGACGTCAAGGTCCACGGTGTAGTCGTCCACGCAAGAAACCACGTCGGCTTCCCCTCAACATCCTCTGCGGCTCGAAACCGGACCACAAGAGTCGGGTCCTGGCGAGGTCGTGTAGAATCAGACTCTCTCGTGTCAGAGATGGAGAGCGCAGTCTCACAGTGGTAACAATACGGAGTGACTCGGTAATCCTTATACATCAAATCTTTGTCGTAACTACTCTTGAACACCCACATGACGGATTCCATATAATCGAGATCCAGCGTGCGATACGCATTCTTATAGTCCACCCAACGGCCTACACGCGTGATGTATTCTTCCCAAGAGTCATTGCAATGAGAGACAAATTCTCGGCATTCGTTATTAAACTCTTCAACGGAGTATTTCGTCTCAATTTCAGACTTATTCTCGATCCCCATTTTCCGTTCAACCGCGTTTTCAATTGGCAAGCCATGACAATCCCAGCCCCATACCCGAGGAACACTTGCACCACGCATGGTGAAGTATCGAGCCAAGCTATCTTTCAGGATGCTGACAAATAACGTACCGTGATGGGGCGCACCCGTCGGAAATGGAGGTCCGTCGTAGAACACAATTTCCCTATCCGATTGCGCGAGCGATTTCTCGAAGGTGTTGTTCTCCGACCAATTCTTCAACAACTCTGCACCCAAGCCGGGGAAGCTCACTTGATTATCTACTGGATCATACATGCTTAACGCTCACCATTCTCTTGCCGTCGCGATTGAAACGCGACGACCATCTTCTTAAAACCCTCTGGGCCATGCTGCAATTCGTGGGAACCACGAGTGATCTTACACAAACTCACTCTGAGGTGCTCCGCGATCGCACGCTGCGACATGCCTTCCTGAAGAAGGCAAACCAACTGCCATCGTAAGGCAATCTTGTCACGTTCCGCCGTGGTGAGCATTCCCTCGAGAAACCCACGGATCATCTCTGGATCATCGATCGACGCCATTAATCCAGCTAGTTCCGACAAGGTCTCATCTGTCTTCATCACCCACCACCCTAGAAGTCATTACACAATTGGCTGACCACACTACAATAGCCACATATCTGATTCAACCTTTACCTATACGGGAATTCAGGCTTTCCGTCTTGCATTTCATCCAGAATTGTTCAAAAATTCAGTATGAAATCAACTAGCCTACTTCTCGCCGCAGTCGCCTTGCTCACCGCAGGCAGTTCGTTCGCTGATAGCAGCGTCAGTAAAGCCGTGAACGCCGGAATTCGCGTTCATCAAGACCACTCGTTTTTCGAGGAGTATGCTTACGGCGATGGCGACATCTCATTCAAGATGGACTACCGTATCGTTCGGGCACCCGGTTTCGTTGAAATCGGCACACTTGTGACCCCTGATGCGACCGGTCAATCAGGCCTTAGCACGGTATTCACCCCAGGCATCAGCGCGATGCTATCGGACAATAACCTGTATGGCGGGCTAAGCATCCTCCGGAGCTTTGATGACAGTCTTAGCACGCTCACGGACTGGTATTGGCAATTCGGACTCGGGTACGCATGGAACTATTCGGACACACTCGCAATCGAATTTGGCACCGCCTATCCGTTTGAAGGATTTGATGACTTCAGCGAGTTCGATGCTGGCGACCTCGAGTACGTGATAAGCATCACCGTGGCCCTCTGATCCGGCCCCGCGGCTCTCTAAAGCACCCACAATGAACATACCCACGATCACGTCCGCAGTTAAACTCGTACTTATAGTATTTTTCACTACCGCACCCATTTATACGCACGCAGCCGGTCCCGACTACCGTCAGTCCGTCGTCAAAATATTTGTAAAATCCCAGCGTGACAGCTACAGCATGCCCTGGCAATCGTCTCGGCCTATCGGCGGCACAGGTTCCGGCTTCATTATCGATAAAAAACGAATTCTGACAAACGCCCACGTCGTCTCTGACGCACGTGTTATCGAGGTTCAAAAGGCCGGGGATGCTCGCAAGTGGGCCGCACGAGTCAAGTATATCGGCCACGACTGCGACCTAGCGATGCTTGAAGTTCAAGACGACGCCTTCTACGAGAACACACGCCCGATGAGCCTTTCGAAAAACCTGCCCCGACTCGATGACGAAGTCGTGGTTGTTGGCTTCCCTCTAGGAGGCGATCATCTCTCTGTCACCCGCGGTATCGTCTCGCGCATCGACTACAGTTCTTACTCTCACAGCGGGATCGACGAGCACTTGGCCCTGCAAGTGGATGCCGCCATCAACCCTGGAAATAGCGGCGGCCCAGTCCTCTATAAAGGCCGAATCGTCGGCGTTGCGTTTCAAGGCTTACGGTCTGCCGACAATATCGGCTATGCCATCCCAACCCCGGTCATCAAACATTTCTTGGCAGACGTTGCAGACGACAACTACAATGGATATCCAGACCTCGGGGCCTACTACCTAAATCTTGAAAACGAAGGCCTGCGAGATGATCTTAAACTTACCCGTGAACAAAATGGCGTCATCACATACTACATCGACCCCTACGGCGCCGCCCACGGCCACCTGAAAGAAAAAGACATTCTAATCTCTATCGATGGACACGACATCGCAAACGACGGGACGGTGAAACTCGACGACAACCAGATGCTTTTTTCCGAATTACTGGAACGAAAGCTGTGGGGCGATTCAGTCACATTTGACATCATTCGCGCGGGCCAGAGCCTCCAGATCAAGGTCCCGCTGAAGAACAGGGAAGACCCGTTCGTCTTTCGAAACATTTATGACGAACACCCTGAATATTTCATGGTTTCCGGCCTTGTATTTTCCCCACTCAGCCGCGAACACATACGGCTTCTCAGCAGGAGCATTGGCACCCGCAGCAGGCATCACCTATTGTACTACACACGTTATGCAAAGGTCGACAAACTGAACGAAGGCCGCAAGGAATTCATCGTACTCATCAAGCGCCTCCCCCACCCTACAAACACGTATTTATCCAAATTCGAGTATCAACTCGTCTCACATGTCAACGGCCAGAAGATCTCAGAGCTGAAGGATATCAAGTCCGCCCTATCGACTCCTCTCGGGGACTTCCACGTCTTTGAGTTTGAAGGGCACGAAGACAATATGGTCCTCAATGCAAAATCCTCATCTTCCATCACTCAAACAATCATGCAGTCCTACGGGGTCCCTGCGCGGGAATACTTTAAAACAAAATGAAACGTTCACTCCTCCTATTTCTAGTCCTCGTGACAACCTATGCTGCCGCCTTACACGCCGCTGACACCCAAGTCGGCGTTGTCCAAATCATTAGCACTTTTCAAGAGTACAACGACCTCCTTCCATGGCAAAAGAAGGCCCCAGGCCAACGAACCGGCTATGGCGTTCGGATCGACAAGACACATATCATCACGACTGAAGCGATGGTTAGAAACACCACGCTAGTCGAATTACGCTTAACTCGAAGTGGTCGGAAGATTCCAGCGAAAGTGATCGAGACCGCGCCGGCTGCAAACCTTGCTATTTTGGAGGTCCCTTCAGAAGCAAGCCTTTCTGAGCTCGCGGTGTATAAGATTGCACCCTCGTTCCCCACCGATAAACCGACTCAGATCGTCCAATTTGACGACACACGTGAAGTGCAAACCGGCGATGCCAAACATCTAAAGGTCTCGCTCGGCTTCCTCCCAAACGGTGGCGGGCAAGCACTGATACACACCATTCAAACAGACCTCAACCTTAATGGCCGCGGCGCC
Organism: uncultured Gemmatimonadales bacterium; assembly: GCA_964196025.1. Classification (GTDB taxonomy): domain Bacteria; phylum Verrucomicrobiota; class Kiritimatiellia; order CAXMRT01; family CAXMRT01; genus CAXMRT01. Next base: position 8,004 of record CAXMRT010000028.1, read on the forward strand.
GCCGTATTGCACGATGGCAAGCTTGTGGGCATTTTAGCCAGTTACGCGACATCATCACGCACCGCCGAAGTTATCGACTCCAAAGGAATCTCTGATTTCGTCGAATCCGTTAAACAAAATGAATTCCATGGATTTGCCACAGCTGGCTTTGGTTGGGCGAGTTTGATCGACCCCGAAAAACGCGCGTATCTCGGTGTCGAAAACAACGACGTTGGCGTAGTTGTTCTATCCATTCGCCCTGGATCCGGCGCATCCAAAAGCCTAAAGCCACAAGACGTCATTATTGAATGGGATGGCTACACAGTCGACAATCTTGGATTCTATCAAGATCCCGACCACGGCCGGCTCCTGATGCCTTACTTGATAAAGGGTCGTCATAAACCAGGTGACGTTCTTACGGTGAAAGTCATTCGTAACCGGAAACCAAAAACAGTCACGGTCACCCTCAGCAACATCGCCGAGCTCGACGCTCTCATCCCTGAAAATCTGGTCGGCGAGCGCTCCGAATACCTAGTAGAGGGTGGAATCCTCTTTCGCGACCTCTCTGGTCATTACATGCGCCAGTTTGGACAAGACTGGAGCACACGCATTAATGCCCGTCTCGTTCACTCCTACTACACCCAGAGCGGTATCGAAAAAGATCCAGGCGAACGTATCGTCGTTATCGGACGCGTCCTCCCCGACCCCATTAATCGGGGATATTCCATGTTCACCAATCACATCGTCACCCACGTGAACGGTAAGCCGATCTCAAACATGAACGACCTGTTTGCCATTCGAGACAAAGACACCTTCATTACACGCATCCGCCTTCACTCCGTTGGGGTTGACCTTGTTCTTAAAAAAGATCAACTCGCCGAGGCCAACCAGCGTATCGCAAACAACTTCCGTATCTCAGACCTCGAATATCGGATTCCAGACTCCGAGAAATAGACCGGTCGATGGAAACCTACCTTCCGTTGGTACTGATCATTCTCATCTCGCACTTCCTCACCGAGACCGCAGTCGAAGTTCTCAATCTACGAACGGCCAAAACTAACCCACCCGACAAACTCAGTGACATCTACCCCGCAACCGTCTATGCGGCTTCCGTCGACTACCTCTCAACAAAAACCCGCTTCGACCTTCTCCAAAGCAGTGTAAGCTTCCCACTCATCCTGGCATTTATCTTCTTAGGCGGCTTCTACCAACTCTACGCTCTCGTGGAAACCCTCCAATGGTCTCCCATCCCAACCGGACTTCTTTACGCTGCGACCCTACTCCTCGCCCACCTAATACTAGGACTCCCTGCAAACCTGTACAAAACCTTCGTCATCGAAGAGCGCTTCGGGTTCAACAAAACAACTCCACGTCTTTTTTTCACCGACCTGCTAAAGTCTCTACTAATTGGAGCTCTACTGGGAGCGCTTACTCTGTCCGGCCTGATCTGGTTTTTCACACATGCCGGACCCTTTGCATGGATGATCGCATGGGCCGCGATGTCCGCCCTTCAGCTATTCCTTGTTTACGCTGCTCCCGCATGGATCATGCCCCTCTTCAACACCTACAGCCCTCTAAAAGATGGGGAGCTCCGGACCGCTATCGAACGTTACGCATCGGAACAAGAGTTCCATCTTAACGGAATTTTCATCATGGATGGCAGCAAGCGATCCTCAAAAAGCAACGCCTTCTTCACAGGCTTCGGCAAAGCGAAACGGATCGTCTTGTATGATACACTCATAGAGCGACACCCGACCTCAGAGTTAGTCGCCATCCTCGCCCACGAGATGGGACACTACAAACATCGACATATCCACAGCATGATCGCGAGCTCTCTCGTGTTAACAGGCCTTATGCTGGGCATTCTCTCCGTGTTCCTGAACGACCCAGCGATGTATACAGCCTTCGGCTTCCCGCTCGATACCCCTCAAGATGCCCTCCCTATCACTTGCGGACTGATATTTTTTGGCTTTCTGTATACCCCTTTGTCCATATTCTTCGGAGTTCTGGGCAATGTTCGATCCCGCAAACATGAGTATCAGGCTGATGCCTGGGCATCACGAACGACTGGAGGGCCCAAACCACTCATCGCTGCACTTAAGCGCCTGAGTGCAGATAATCTATCCTATCTCAGCCCCCATCCCCTAAAAGTTTTCCTTGAATTCAGCCACCCAACGCTACTGCAACGCATCCAGCGGCTCGAATCACCCAGCAGCGATTGACTCCCTTGCCAACCACCATCAGGCCTGCTACAGTTTTTCATGGAATGAACATATGACTGAGCTATTTAAAATATCCCAGACTGGCGACATCACCCTCCCTTCGTACGAAGTACTACCTCTCATCGCTATCCTCTGTGTGTGCCTGCTTTTTCAATCCGAGCGCGTCGGCCTCATATGCTCATTTTTTTCACATAGATGGGGATGGTAATTCATGAAAGCCGAACTCGCCCCGCAATCAGAACACGTCCTTTTTGTATACCTCGGGATGGGAGTCCTCTCCAGCGTCGCCATATTTATTGGAATAGTCAGGCCGACAAACTCGGCCAAACCCTAACGAGACAACATGATCAAACACTTATTCGGTGCTATCGTAATATCGACGCTTGGTCTAGCGGCCATCCTTTATATGGGAGCCCAACAACGATACAACAGCGCCCACGAAAACTTTTCTACGGCCAAAAAGTTACTCGGTAGCGGAAAAGCCACCGAAGCGTTGCCGATCCTTCTCGCCACTGAAAAATGGGCGTGGTGCTTCACAGACCTAGCCACACAGTACGGCGTGGAACTCATCCGTTGTTACGTCCGAACTGGCGAATTCGACGATGCTAAAAAGACGGCAAACTGGATGCATCGAAATACGGATGAATTGGAAATGACCGGCGTTCAGCCCCAGGGAGGGACATTCGGTCTTGCCGCCTTCACGCATGCCCTACCCAACTCCCTGTTCAACAAAACCCACCCTGCACAAGAGGTCGGCGACAGCTGGAAAGGGTTTGACACCGTCAGAAGCGAACTGAGCGCTGGCCGAGATATCGACCAACTAAAGGCGCTGGGGCGCGACGTCCGAGATGACTATCCAAACTCCCCGCTGCTCGACGCGATTGCTCATGACATCAACCCCAGAAAACACTATAACAGAAAGTCAAAATACGCAGATACTCCCCCCCCAGATACGACGCGTTCATCGTCCGAGCCAGACCCGCCTCGTGCAGCCCGTAGAGAGTCAAGCGACCAATGGTGGGGCCTTACAAAAAAAGACGATGTCGCTGTTTTCAATCGATCAGGAAAAAAAATCCGCATTCTTCCCGCTGGCATCGTAATCGAGGTCGTCTCACTGGATACCTATAAAGCGTACAAGCGTGCGCTTGTAAATGTGTGGGTCGGCGACAATAAAACCACCGAGCCGGTCGTCATCAAAAACAGTGACCTCGAACTAATCAACGGCCCTTTTGGTGAAGTATCCAGCGCAGAGAAAACAGCTCGCAAAGAAATTTATGCCTTAGAGAAACGAATCAGCAAGCTCAGCAAGGAACCCAAAGGCCCCGTTCGAACCGTCGCAAAAAACACCACGCCCCCAAAGAACAACCTCGAACGCTCCAAAAGAGCCCTTGATGAGATCAATGCGAAGGGTAAACAATTGAGGAAAGAGTTCGACTCTGCCACCGGATCTAGGCGCGCAAGCATCTCAGACCAACTGTGGAAACTGAAGGGCCCCCAGGCGGTCGCTCAAAAGAACTACGCGGAAGCCAAGGCTCGCTCTGGCGGCCGACACTCACCCGCTCCCCGCAGCGAGAAGCCACAAGAATCTGAACTGTCTCAACTACAAAAACGACTACACGCTCTGAAAAACGAAGTCGAACGCTTATAGGTTTTTGTTTCTTTCGACCGCCCCCACTGACGCGCCGCACCACCGGTTGGAGATATAATATGGACATCTCCTTTGTTTGGGAGTCATGATGATCTGTCTAGTCACCAAAAAGTTTCTCCCCACCAATTGCCTGACATAGACTTAAATCATCTCTAACCACACGCTCACCCGCCACGAATAGACATTCGCAAGAGACCGGGTCGGACCATCCTAGACACCGCGACACCTCTCTATTTGGGTCGAAAACAGCCGATAAACGAGAATTATTGACACCCCAAAGCCTCGATCCTTGACGACAAATCATCCAGAATGCTAGTGTTCTGCCCGGTTTGGAAGGACAGGAGTCGTTCGTCGTGGGCCCCTTGCCTCAGCAGTTCCGGATAGAATATGCTGCACGACCAGCCGGACAAGGATCAAGCACCTTCATGAAACAACCGTCCATCATTAACACCCAGTCATGGGTGTGGAGCACGTTGGAGTCCCTTGGCGATGGTATTATCGTACTAGACGGCGCGGGCTTGATCTCGTTTATCAACCCGGTCGCGAAGGACATACTCGAAGTATCATCCCGCGCAATGGTCGGCCACGCGTTAAACGACGTCCTGCATCTTCGCGATCTGGATGCCGACGCGGTGTATAAACTTCCGATCGAAACTGGCAACGAGCTCGAACATGGCGGGCTGCGCGACACGTGCCAGACGACCACCCCTTCAGGCCATACCGTATATATTGAATTCAGCCTCTCTCCTATCCGCACGGATGACGGAGATCAGCGAGGATCAATATTGGTTTTTAGAGATGTGACTGAGACACACATGCTCGCAGACCGCGTAAACCGCATCCAGAAGGTCGAGGCAATAGGAAACCTCGCCCGCACCATCGCGCATGACTACACACTTCTCCATGACCTCATCTCTGAACACGCAGCATCAATTGCGGAACGCCTCTTGCCTAACTCGAAATCTTACGAAGACGCTTGCAGTATTATTGACGCTGCATCCCATGCTGAAACCCTCACCCAGAAACTTTTAAGCGTAGCGCGGGCCGGCGATGCGGATACCGATGCAAAGCTCGAGCCGGTCGACGTTACTGACGTTTTTGAAGAAACGCTTGGCCTTCTTGACGGTGTTCTTCAAGATCAATCTATCCTTGTGAAAGACAAGCTCCAGGATACCCCCCATTACGTCCTCTCAAGCCCTGCACAACTAGAGGACACCTTCATGAACATTCTCCTGAACGCGACGAACGCCATCGGTCAGGATGGATCTATCACGATTGACGCTACCGAACAAGAAGTCAGCGCGCCCCCGCGTGACCTAAATCCAAACGCCCAAACAGGTAACTACCTTGTCTTTCGAATTCGCGATACGGGTTGTGGAATGTCACGCAAAATTCTCGATCAAGTATTCGACCCCTTCTTTACCACTCATACCGACAGCTCCGCGATCGGCCTTGGTCTCACGATCGCAAACGCGAACGTTCTTCGTGCAGGCGGCTGGATCCGGATCCGCAGCCAGGAGGGTCGCGGCGCAAGCGTACGCATCTTCCTGCCACTACTGGAAGTCGACGAGATTGATGACGACACACGATCCCATGCAAGCCTCGGCTACTCCGTAATGGTTATTGAAGAGGATATTCAACTTCGCACCGACATCACACACGATCTTCGAACCACCGGTTACAACGTGATCCCCGTCTATGGAATTGAGGATGCGGAACGACTCTATGAAACGACCACTCCCACGGTCGATCTCACGATTTGCGATTTCGTCCTCCACCACGACGGTGAAAGTGATATTCTCAAGCGATTGAGGGCCTGCAACCCGACCGCCGAAGTAATCTTCCTTTCTGGGTTCAGCCGCGATTTCGTGAGCAAAATCGTCGGACGCGGCCCGTGGGGGTTTCTCCAAAAACCATTCACGAGCGAGCAATTGATTGCGCAGACGTCTCGACGCCTGACACAAGACAGCACCGGTCTTCGAAATCGTCCAAACGTGGCAACTCATGAACAAAAATAGATTCCGGCCAGGTATCTCAACTCTTATCTCTCGACCCCCCGCTT
>CAXMRT010000029.1:0-17574 GCA_964196025.1 uncultured Gemmatimonadales bacterium
GCGCCGGTCTTGAAGGTGGAGCCGACGATACAAACGAGCGACTTGCTGGCGATCCGTGCGAAGCTGGATGAGGTGCATCTGGCCGAGGACTTGGAGCGGTATATTTTGAGAATTGTGGACGCTACACGAAATCCAAAGACCTATGGTCTGGAGATTGGCCCTTATCTTCGGCATGGAGCTTCTCCCCGCGCAACCATCTTCTTGGCCACGGCCTCGCGCGGTGCGGCCTTGATGGCTGGGCGTGATTATGTCATTCCGCAGGACATCAAGGATATTGGTTTGGATGTGATGCGCCATCGGATTGCGTTGACGTATCGCGCGGAAGCAGACAACCAGACGACGGACCAACTGATCGCTGAAATCTTTGCCGCCGTTGACGTGTAATATTCCACGCTGCCTGACCGGCAGATGAGGTGTGAGATAGCATGCATAAGGATTTGGAAAAACGTCTGCATCAGTTGCAGCTACCCAGTAATAAGGCCGTAAACGGTCTATTGGCTGGTGAGTATCGCAGTTGCTTTCGCGGACGCGGCATCGAGTTCGATGATGTCCGTGAATACCAGCCGGGCGACGAGGTTCGATCGATTGATTGGAATGTGACCGCTCGCACAGGTGAACCGTATGTGAAGCGGTTTGTTGAAGAGCGTGAGCGGCCGATGTATCTGGTGCTCGACGTCTCAGCCTCCTTTCATTTCGGCGGTGAAGCGACAGTCAAGCGTGAGGCGGCTGTGGAGCTTGCGACTCTCTTGGCGTTGTCAGCGGTGAAAAACAATGATCGCGTCGGCTTGATTCTATTTTCGGACGACGTGGAGTTGTATATGCCACCCGCGAAAGGGAAATCGCACGTGATGGCGATGATTTCACGGTTGGCCGATTTTAAGCCGACGGGCTCGGGGACTGATGTGACGACTGCGATGGAGTTTCTGGACCGCGTTGCTCGCAGACGATCGGTGGTGTTTGTGTTTTCAGATTTTCAAGACGAGGGGTATGTGGACGCCGTTCAACGGGTGGCGCACTTTCACGACTGTACCGCTGTGACGATCACCGATCGACACGAAACGGTCTTACCTGATGTGGGGCTTGTTCGTTTGCGCGATGCGGAGACGGGGGCTTGTGACGTGATTGATACGAGTGATTTTGCTGTACGCGACGCGCACGCCTCCTCTGAAAAGGCGTATCATGCCGACCATCGGCGGGCGTTGTCGGGCATCGGTGTCGACCATCTGCATGTGCATACTGATGATGATTACATCGAGGACTTGGTCGAGTTCTTTCATTCAAAACAACGGTTTGGTGCACATGGCGGCTCATAAGACATGGATGTGCATCTGTGCTTTGGGACTACTGATGAGCGGACTCTCATCGGCGAAGAGTTACTCGCGGACTGACCGTCAAGGAGCTTTGTCGGTTGTTGTCGAGGTGTCGAATGTGTCGATCACGACGGCGGAAACGGTTCTTCTGACCATTGATGCGTCGGCGCCGGCGGGATGGGTGTTATCGATTCCAGCGGGAGCTGCAGAGTTGGGCGGGTTTTCGGTTTTATCGGCTGATGTTAGCGCTCCGGTGATATCCGGTGGGCGGTCGCAATACAGCACGGTGTATCGCTTGGAACCCTTCCTTGCGGGTGAGTATGTGATTCCGAGTTTACGCGTGAGTGGTATTTCGATGTTCGATCCGGACGCTGATCCGGTGAACGTGAATACGGCGGAGATTGAGTTGCGGGTGGCCTCTGTCCTGAGCTCAGCGGGAGAGGCTCCGAGCATGCAAGCGATCGCGGGTGATGTCGATGTGCCGGTGGGTGTGTCGTACCGGTTAGTGATCGGGCTCAGCTTGTGTGGATTCATGCTTGTGGTTGCTTGGATGGTGCTGACCCAGACCTGCCCAGTTGAACTGGCCTCATCGAGCGAGTCGTCTAGTGAGGCTGCGCTGCAGCGCTTATTTGCGTTGTCGAACGCGAGTGTCCAGGATGGACCTTCGGCCTGTCTTGCAGAAGCGAACGTCGTGATCCATGGTTTTTTGGCTGCGACGTTTGGCCTGCGGTCGGTGCCGATGGTTTCTGCTGGTAGCGTGGAACGTCTTTTTGCTGTGTGTGAGGCGATGGGGTCCGGGGATCGGCAAGCTGTCTCGACATTTTTTACCGACTACGACGCGTTACGATTTTCCAAGGATGCGGAAGATCCTGCGGTGGTGAGGCGTGTGGATGACCTTGTCGACGAACTTGCTAAGGCTCTGGCATCGGTAAAAGCAGCGGAGGTCGCCGCATGATCTGGGCGACTCCGATGGCTTTTTGGGGATTGATTCCTGTATTGATCTACGCCGTGATCAAGTGGCGTGTGCGAGGTCGTAGCGCGATCACCTTTTCTTCGTTGCGCGCAATGCGTGATGCAGGTCGTTCGAGTCGGCAGAGCTGGATGTGGTTGCCGGACGCTGCTTTTTTGGCGGCGATGGTGTGTTTGGTATTGGCGTTGGCGCGGCCGCAACACGACGTGACGCGAACTCATGAAGAACATCAGGGAATCGCCATTGAAATCGTCGTGGATATCTCCAGTAGTATGGACATGGATATTGATGATGGAGAGGGTCGTGCGAGTCGCTTGGATGTTGCAAAGCGTGTGGTGGAGTCGTTTGTGGCTGGGAATGGAGAGGGCTTGAAGGGGCGTCCGCATGACTTGATTGGCGTGATTACCTTTGCGCGTTATGCGGATACAGTGTGTCCACTGACCTTGGCTCACGACGCCGTTGTGCAGCTGGCCCGTGATATCGAGATTGGTGACCGGCCGAACGAGGATGGGACCGCTTACGGGGATGCGACAGCGTTAGCCGCTGCGCATTTGTCCATGTATGAGAGCTTGTCGTCGCGTCATGTCGGTGACTGGTCGGGGGACATCAAGAGTAAGATTATTGTGTTGCTCACTGATGGAGAGAATAACAGCGGGCAGAATTCGCCTCTGAAGGCGGCTGCGTTGGCGAAGAAGTGGGGAATTCGGATTTACAGTATCAGCCTCGGGGAACCCGCAGAGGATCAGCAGCTGAAGGTGGGGGCGGACAGTTATGATGTTCCCGCAGGTGAGAGTGTCACCGAAGAGACTCTTCGAAGTATGGCCGATCAGACCGGCGGCTTGTTTCAGACGGCGCATGATTTTCAGTCGCTTCAGGCGGTGTATGCAGAGATTGATAAGCTGGAGCGGAGCGACCTCAAGCCGGTCGACGTGTCGGAGAAGGGAGAGTTGTTCTGGATCTTCGCGGCCTGTGCGCTGGCGGGGCTGTGTCTGGACACGGGTCTTCGAAACACGCTGCTGAGGCGGATCCCGTGAGGCCATTTATTTTTCATACGCCACTGTGGCTTCTGTTGCTGGCGCTTCTTCCGGTCCTCATTGGGTTGTGGGTAATTTCTGCCAAACAGCGCCAGGCCGCATTGACGCGTCTGGTCGGAGAGCGTTCGGGCGCAGAGCGCTACGTTGGTTATCGGGTGCGCCATATGATGTCATGGTTTCTGACGTCATTGGCCGTGATCTTGATTGTCGTTGCGCTGAGTCGTCCGGGCTGGAATCCTAAAACCGAGGTCTTAACTCAATCGGGTCGCGACGTCGTGTTTCTGCTGGATATCTCGCAGAGCATGTTGGCTGAAGATCGGGTCCCGAATCGTTTGGAGAATGCTAAATTGGCGATTGAGGAGTGCGTGGATCGTTTGCATAGCCAGCGTGTGGGGCTGGTTGTGTTCGCAGGGTCTTCCTCTATACAGTGTCCACTGACTCGTGATTACGACTTCTTTCAATTCGCCTTAACCAAGGTGTCTACGGACAGTGTGGATCATGGGGGAACTCTGATTGGCGAGGCGATCTTGAAAACGTGCGAGAAGCTGTTGAGTGTTGGTATGCGTGGCTTTCAGGACGTTGTGCTGATTACGGACGGAGGAGATCACGAGGATAATTCGATCGCCGCATTGGCGGCCTTGAATGATCTCGACGCCCATCTGTTGGTGGTGGGTGTTGGGTCGGACACGGTTCCAGCGCGTATTCCGATCGTGGCTCCGAAGACGGGCGCACGTTCTTTTCTCACCTATAACAAGAAGGATGTGACCACGCTTCAGGATAGTGTGGGGTTGAAGGCTTTGTCTGACGCTGCGTTGAACGGCGTCTATTTAAATGCAGGCGCGAGGCCACTGGCCTTGTCGGATTTGTACGCGAGTTATACGCAGCATGCCGAGTCGATCGATTATGAGGGGGAAGTTGTTGAGCGATATGCGGAAGGGTATCAACCCTTCGTGTTCGCGGCCTTGTTTCTCTTGTTGATCGTCGCACCCCTTTCGGATCTGATGATTCGATTGCGGGCCGGTTTGAGTGCAGGCTGTTTGTTCGTGCTGCTGGCTCAGCCCATCTACGGCCAATCGGAAAGTCCGGAACACGCGAGCTTGGTCAGTGAATTTGCCCATTCAGTTGAAGACTTGGAGGCCGCACCAGAGACCTTGATGGATGTAGAGGGGGCTCGGCGCATGTCTGTTGAAGCTCAATACAACGAGGGTTGTGCGACCTACCGCGTAGAGCGTTATGAAGAGGCTGCTGAGTGGTTTTTTCACGCCTTGCAAGCGGGCGTGTCGGGATCTTTATTGCGCGACACCTTGTACAATCTCGGGAACTGCAGCTTCAGTCAGGTGAGCGAGGACGACCCTGAACAGAGCGGCTTGGATCGTGCATTGTTGGAGAATGCGCTGGCTTACTATCGAAAAGCCTTGGACGCGGACCCTGACTATAGGGCTGCGCAAATCAATTTGGAGTTGGCTCGAAAACGATATGCTGAGTTGGATGAGGCGGACCGCGAGGATCCACAAGGGAAGAGTGGCGAGGACAGTGAATCGGGCGAGGACGATGAGTCATCCGAGGGCTCGAGTGAGGGTGAAGAGGGTGAGGGAGAAGAGGGCGAATATGGCGAAGAGTCGGATCAGTCTGGTGAGGGAGCCGATTCCCAATCGCGTTCACAAACGGGCCGAATGGATCTAGGCGATGAGTTTGTTCCTCCGCCCAACTTGTCGCCACAGGATTTGTTGGACGCGGAAGAGTCCATTAATCGCATTCGCGAGCAACGACGCCGGGGCAAGCGGTCGAGCGTGGAGAAAGACTGGTGATGCGGATTATCGGGATAGTTGTTGTGTGTCTCACTCTGTGTGGCAGCGCGTATGGTCAGTCGACCAACGCCGTGAGTGCGAGCGTGGTCATTCAAGAGAAGTCATTCTATGTGGGCAGTCCGTTTTCTGCGACTCTGGTTGCCAAGGGCCTTGTGCCGCCCGTGCAAATCTCGGCGGCCAGCACGGAGGGTTTCTGGGTGTATCCGGTTTCGGCAGTAACGAATCAGCAGGGACGTTACTCGCAAGTGGTGGCCTTGTATCAGATCGTTCCCAAAAAGTCGGGCGCGCTGACCTTGCCGACGTTTAGTTTAGCTGGAATGGAGCGGGATGTGACTGCAGGCGGTCGTGTGTTGGCGGTGCAAGAGCCTGAGCTTTCGCCCAAGTTAATGCTCTCGTCCCATTTGTCGACCTCCCGTTGCTACGTGGGGCAGCCGGTTACGGTGACGTATCGCGTAAAGATAGAGCTCCCGTTACAGGAGGTTCGTGCGATGGACGTGCAAGCGCCTTTCCTAATGAAAAATGGGCTAGAGGTGTTCGACTCGGTGGTGTCGACGTCGAAGGCACTGGAAAACACGATCGGGCTGCCGGTGAATCAGGCGCGGGTGATTGCGCGGCGCGAAGGGGATCAGATGATCTTTTCTCGGACCTTGGTCCCTCGGGTTTCTGGGACGTATACGAGCGAGGGAGCGCGTCTACTGTGTTCGACCACGCCGGGCCGCGGGCGAACACAGCGTTCTGGATTTCAGTATCCGAGTTATTTCGACAACCAATTTTTTAAGAAGCGGATGGGAGGAGTTGCTTACAGGCGGTTGTTTACGCGTGCGAAAGACCTGCGACTGGAGGTGTTGCCGCTGCCGGTGAAAGGCCGGCCGGCGGGGTTCAGTGGGATTGTCGGTGAATTCGATTTAGTTGCGTCTCTGGACCGTGATCACGTTCAGGTGGGTGAGCCGCTTGAGTTGTCACTTGCAGTGTCGGGCTATACGCATCCGGAAGCGATTATGTTGCCGAGCTTGGGTGCTCAGCGTGGATTGGTTCGGCGATTTAGACTGTCGTTCGACGAGCTTCCTGGTGTGCGTGAGGGGCGTGATGTTGTTTTTCGTTACAGCATTCGACCACGAAGTCCGCGGACCGACCGCCTTCCGTCTATACGCATTGATTACTTCGATCCAGTGGCGATGGCTTATGGTGTGGCGACCACCACGGTTGTGACGGTGAGCGTTCGAGAGGCAGATGTGGCGGACGGATCGGATGCGGTCCTGAGTGACGGCACGATTCTTACGCAGGCAACGAAGGGTGAGCGTGATGGGCCTCGAGGCTTGATGACGGGTAGGGGTCTCTTGGTGTCTCAATTGAGGGTGGATTCTTTCGCGGGGATTCGATGGATTTGGATTCTTGTTTTACCTCCGCTTCTCTATCTCGGTCTTGTCTGGCGAAGTTCTGATTACCGCTTGCGCCGCTCAGACTTTGGAACATGGCGAGCGCGGCACGCGTTCCGCTTGTTTCGGAAGTCCGTTGCGGGGCTCAGGGATGGACATCTAACCTCTGACGAGTGGACCCGGATTGAACTGGCGGTACGGACGTATTTCGCTGCGCATGTCAATGGCCGCCCAGCTGCGATGACTGAATCAGACATCCGTACGGTGCTGGCGAGGGCACAGGTCCCGCGGTCGGTTCGCGAAGAGTTGCGGGCTTATTTAGAAGAGTGCGACTTTGTGTCCTTTTCTGGGCGAGCCCGTGAGGGTGTGCGCGATGTCAGTGGACTCTTTGAGTTGATCAGGGGCATTGAGGGTCGTCTCGTCAAGGTGAGTATATGTTTGATGTTGGTAGGAATCCTTGGTGTGGGTGCAGGGGTCATGGATGAGCCGGAACACGCGCCGCTCCTGCGCTTGGCGCAAGGGTTGTATGATGAAGCTGAGTTGGCGGTGGACTATGATCCTATTGCGGCGGATGCCTTGTTTACTCAGGCGGCTGCATGTTATGGGCCGGCCGTAGAGTCGGTCTTTCATCGCAATGGACTGCTGTACTACAATCAAGGGACCTGTCTGTTTCGGGGAGGCGATTTGGGTGGGGCAATGGTTTCGTATTTGACTGCCGCTGAGTATATTCCGCGACATCCGGATTTGAGGCATAACCTTGGTTTGTTGCGGAGCCAGTTAGAGTCGCAACAGTTTGTGAGCGATGTCGGGATTGATTGGGCGGGGGGGCTGAGGGCCGTGAGTGAGTGGATCCCGGTCCGGATACTGGCGCTTGGATTGAGCGTCCTTTATGCGGCTTGTTTTTGTTTATTGGGGCTTCAGTTGTTTCTTGGGCCAAACTGCTTGCGTTCTTCGTTGCGCGCGACAGTGGGTGTCGGGGTTTTCGGAGGATTGATTCTGGGGGCAGCCGTACTGTCGCACGGACATCGAGCGGTTGTGTCGACCTTTGTGGTCCCAGTGTCGTCACCCATGTTGTATTCCGCGGCAGCAGATGGACAGGCGTTGAGCGCTGGATCGGAAGTTCGTGTAATCCGTTCTGAGGGAAATTGGCGAGAAATTCGCATGGCAGGTCGCGACTCTGTCTGGGTTGACGAGGCGGCGTTGAGCGTGCTTCCGTAGACGATGGGCGTATGTAGCGTAGGCTCATGCAGAGTGGGCGCCTTTCCTTCGGGTAAGACGCACTACACAAGAGTCGTTGGATAGTGGATGTTGATGACTCGGGCTTTGTTCTCATGCGGGGTGGGTGCCTTTTCTTCGGGTAGGTCCCCGGTCAAGCGACGGATCGGCGTGGGCTTGCAATTCTCGTGAATCCTCCTATCTTAGCAGCTTGAATTTGTGCGCCATTTTGTGATGGCGAGAGTGATGATGTCGGTATGTGCTGGGCAAAGGGAGACTGAGAATGAAAGCCGTATGTTTACAAGAGCCGGGCCGTTTCGAGATGATTGATGTGGAGTTACCCGAGGCACCCGCTGCGGGCGAGGCGCAGGTCCGCGTTCATAATGTAGGGATTTGCGGAACCGACGTCAGTGGGTATTTGGGAAAAATGCCGTTCTTCAGTTATCCGCGCATTCCTGGGCACGAGCTGGGTGTAGAGGTCGTGGCTGTGGGTGAGGGCGTCGAGAATGTGGCGGTTGGGGACAAGTGTTCCGTGGAGCCGTATATCAATGATCCCGACTCGTATGCGAGTCGTAAGGGGTTGCCGAATTGCTGTGAAAAGCTTGAGGTATTAGGGGTGCATAAGGATGGGGGCTTGCGGCCTTTGTTCAACCTGCCTGCGCGCAAGTTGCATGTCTCGAAAAGCTTGAGATATGAACAACTCGCGTTAGTCGAGACGCTTGCGATTGGGTGTCATTGTGTGGATCGCGCGGATGCGTCACCGGACGACAACTTCTTGGTGATTGGTGCTGGGCCGATTGGCTTGGCGGTTATTGAATTCGCGAAGTTGACGGGTGCGAGGATTATTGTCTTGGACATGAATGAGGATCGGCTCGCATTTTGCAGAGATGTCATGGGCGTGGATCATACGATTGTGTTGAGCGACACTCTCGAGCAAGATTTGCGCGATGTGACTGACGGACATTTACCGGACATCGTGGTGGATGCGACGGGGAATGTGCATTCGATGTCGAACGGCTTTAGCATTGTTGCGCCAGGGGGGAAGCTTGTGTACGTGGGGATTACGACTAGTGACGTCAGCTTTACGCATCCTACTTTCCATAAACCTGAGGGGACACTTTTGTGTTCCCGAAACGCGCTTCCGAAGGATTTCACGCGCATCATTGGGTTAATCGAAGAGGGCACGATAAATACAGATCCTTGGATCACTCATCGAGTCAAGTTCGAGGACGTGCCCGCGGATTTTGAAATTTACACCAAGCCTGAGACCCAGGTGATCAAAGCGATCATCGAGATGCCCACGAAAGACGACTGAGTACTCGCTGGGGTTGCCCTAAGGGTTACTTGTCGACTACGGGCTTATTGATGATGCCCAGCTTTTTCAGTTTAGGCGCGATGATGGCGCGATTGTATCCGTTGTTTGGATTCAGCTGAAAGAAGTCCTGATGATCGTCCTCGGCTATATAAAATTCTTGTGCGGGGACTATCTGAGTGACGACGGGGTCTTTGTGTTTACCGGAGGCGTCTAGCGCCTTTTTGGCGGCTTCCGCGACTGCTTTTTGTTCGTCGTCGTGAAAGAATATGACTGAGCGGTACTGCGTGCCGCTGTCATTCCCTTGGCGATTTAGGGTCGTCGGGTCGTGCATTTCGAAAAACGTTTCGACCAGCTTTTCAAATTTAACCAGTTTCGGGTTATATTCTAGTTGGATGACTTCCGCGTGTCCTGTATCTCCGCGACAGACTTCTTTATAGGTGGGCTTTGCTAGAGGGCCGCCTTCGTAGCCCGAACGAACATCTTTCACGCCTTCAATGCGTTCGAAGACCGCTTCCACGCACCAGAAGCAGCCGGCGCCAAAGGTGGCGGTTTTTAGCTCGGCGGACGCCTCTGCGCTAGTCGAGGTGGATTGCGAGGGTTTTACGGGTTCGGGTTTGCTTTCGGCGTTCAATAGTGACTCCAGTCCAATACAGGTGATGACGAGTGCGGCGAGTATGCAAAGTGCTTTCATGAGGTTCTCCTTGGTCTTGGGGTAAAGTATAGCCGGCTTAGAGGATAAGAAAAAAGAGAAAAATGAGGCGTGACCGATCTAGGCGCGGTTTTTATTCGGGATTGGCTGGTCGTTTGATGTAGGCGGCCGGGATGGGGCCGGTTAGCGATTTCAAAAAAGCTTGGATGTTGAGGATGGTGTCGACGTCTAGGTTTCTGCCGGCCTCGTATTGGGCCATTTTTCGCACGGCGTCCCAGAGTCGCTTTGAGGAGCGGTCGTGGAAGTACGGCGCGGTCATTTCTGAATTTCGTAGAGGCGCGACCCGAAAGATCATTTTGTGAGCGGGATCCTTGGTTACGTGATAATAGCCGAGGTCGGTCCGATTGGGCCATGGACGCACGGTTCCTAGTTTTTGGAGCATCTGACCCCCGAACCCGGAGCCGGTGTGGCAGGCCGCGCAATTTGCGCCATCGAAGGCTAGCGCTCCTTTGAGTTGTTGTTGAGTGAGGGCGTTGGTGTCGCCGAGAAGAAACGCGTCGAACGGTGCGGGTGTCACTAGGCCTTCTTCGAACCGTGTCAATGCTATGACGACATTGCTGATCGTGATGGGGTGGGTCGTGTTTGGGAAGGCTTTTTTGAATAGGGACGCATAAGCGGATACTGCGGACAGGCGGCGTTCTAGCGCGTCCGTGTCGTTCATAGCCATTTCCCGTTCGCTCTGAATGGCGTGTAGTGTCTGTTCGTGCAGGGTTTTGTGGGATCCATCCCAGCCATAAGTCAAGTGGCTGTTGAGGTTGTAGAGTGTTGGGACGTCTCGACCGATGGTGTTTGTTCCGCGTTGGGAAAGATAATGGTCTCCATTGACGCCGTACTTTGCGAGGTCATGGCAGTCGTTACAGCTGATGGTTTCGTTTTGTGAAAGACGTGTGTCGTAAAACAGCGTGCGCCCGAGCGTGATGAGGTCTACTGACTTCTTTAGCGCCGCTTCATCCTTGATGAGGGGTTTGACGAAATCGCCAAAGGCGGCATGTACGGTCTTGGGATCGATTTCGTTTGTGGCAGCGTGAGCATGTATCGCGAACAGCGTTAGGCTGCTCAGAAAAACGTGGAGTGCTGGTAGATGAATAAGCATGCGTTGTTCCCTCGGTTTCAATATGCGTGAACCTTAACATGAGGTGACCGCGGATCTCAAGTCCTCGCTTCTAAAGGAACGGGGGCTTCACCTGTTTCACCCTGTCCTTGCCGGTTCCGGCCCGACGGTGTATGTATGAGGGATGCGGTGTTTGGGTCTTCTATTTTTGAGTGTGGCAGGGTCAGCGTTTGCCGCGGATCATGTCGGCGATATGACGGTGAGTCTTGATCTGTTTAAGAGTGATGTGCGCGGTATATTGGTTGAGCACTGCGTGGATTGTCATGGCGGCAAAAAGCTAAAGTCGGAGTTTAGTCTGGCTACCCGCGAGGGTTTACTTCGAGGGGGTGAGCAGGGGACGGCGGTCGTTCTGGGGCAGGGTAAAGACAGTGCCTTGTTCCAGATGATGACTCATGAGCTTGAGCCACCGATGCCTCATAAGCGCGATAAGCTGAGTGCTGAGGACATTCACTCGGTGGGGCGATGGATCGATACAGGGGCTGCATATTCGGCGCCGCTCGTGGCTAATCCCCTTGAACGTCGAGACTCGGGCAATGTGACTGACGGGGATAAGGATTTTTGGTCGTTTGCGCCACTGCGGGTTGTGGCTGTCCCGCATGTGAAAGGCGGGCTTGGGGTGAGGACGGATCTCGATCGGTTTATTCGAGCGAAACAAGAGCGTGTGGGTGTGATGCCTGCGCAAGCGATTGGGCGTCGGAAACTGATCCGGCGTGTGTATTTTGACCTCATCGGGTTGCCTCCCACGCCAGAGCAGGTGTCGCGATTTGTGAACGACACTCGAGAAGGTTCTTACGAGCGGTTAGTGGACGATGTTTTGTCGAGTCCGCATTACGGAGAGCGTTGGGGTCGGCACTGGTTGGATGTTGCGCGGTGGGGTGAGAGCGACGGGTTCGAGCACGATTCGGATCGCAAGCACGCGTTTCACTATCGTGACTTCGTGATTCAGGCCTTGAATGAGGATATGCCGTACACGACGTTCGTGAAGTGGCAACTGGCAGGCGATGAGTTGGAGCCCGACAACGTGATGGCTATGAAGGCGACTGGCTTTCTGGGTGCAGGGGTGTACCC
The DNA here is from genome assembly GCA_964196025.1 of uncultured Gemmatimonadales bacterium. Taxonomy (GTDB): domain Bacteria; phylum Verrucomicrobiota; class Kiritimatiellia; order CAXMRT01; family CAXMRT01; genus CAXMRT01. The sequence goes on from CAXMRT010000029.1 coordinate 11,917, forward strand.
GACCCAGATCACGGTCAAAGATGCTGAGCGTGTTCGCTACGATGCTCTGGATGATATGTCGGCCACGATGAGTTCGGCCATGCTTGGGTTGACGCTTGGTTGTGCTCGTTGTCACGACCACAAGTTTGATCCGATTCCGACCCTTGATTACTATCGCTTAAGCGCTGCCTTTTCGCGGACGGTCCGAGCGGAGGTGAGTTTGCCGATCGCTCCTGTCGAGGGTGGGACGGGGGTGGTTCAGACTGCGACGGTCCAAGTATGTGCCGAAGGGTATCGACCTATGCGGCGACATGTATCTGACAAAAAGATAAAGGATTTCTTTGACGAGACGTATGTTCTCAATCGCGGTGATGTGGAACAAAAGGGTGAGGTGGCGGTTCCAGGGTTTTTACGCGTATTAATGCGAGGTGGGGCAACAGAGGAGCGTTGGAAGACAACGCCGCCTGCGGAAGCAAAGGGTTCGTTTCGGCGTGTGGGCGTGGCGAAATGGATTACCGACGTTGATCATGGTGCGGGCAATCTGTTGGCGAGAGTTATGGCGAATCGCGTGTGGCAGCATCATTTTGGTCGAGGACTTGTGTCGACGCCCAATGATTTTGGTCATCAAGGCGAGCCCCCTACGCATCCTGATTTGTTGGAGTGGTTGGCAGGCGAGTTGATTCGGAATGGTTGGCGGCTGAAAAGTTTGCATAAGACGATCATGTTGAGCGCGACCTACCAACAAGGGAATCAACGCTCTGAGTTGAATGAGAGTGTAGACGTGGACAATCAGTTGTATTGGAAGCGGGTCCCGCGTCGGCAGGAAGCGGAGGTGATTCGTGATACTGTTCTGTCTGTAGGGGACTTGTTGGATGACACCTTGTATGGGGCCGGGAGCTTGGATTCCGAAATGAAGCGTCGCGCTATTTACTTTCAGGTTAAGCGGAGCCGCATCACTAACTTCCTGCAAGTGTTTGATTATCCGGGCACCTTAGAGAGTCAGGGTGCGCGTCAGACTACGGCCACCGCACCTCAGTCCTTAGTGATGATGAATTCGCCATTGGTTAGGGCTGCTGCGACAGGGTTGGCTGAGCGGGCGAGCGCGGTGGGGACTGATCCGGCTAAGCAGATTGTGCGTGCGTATCTATGGGCCTTTGGGCGAGCGCCGTCGGCGTTTGAGTTGAAGCGTACCACTGCATTTTTGGCGGGTCAGGAGAGTGGACGTGCTGGGTTGACGCGCTTGTGTCATGCCTTGTTGTGTCAAAACGAATTCATCTTTGTGGAGTGAAATGGGCGTGAAGGGATCAGCAACAGATTTGTGGACTCGGCGGGACTTCTTGTCGCGTTCCGGTGGCGGCTTGGGCATGGTAGCGCTTAGTCACTTGCTCCAGCAGGAAGGGCTTAGCGCGGGGACATTGGGTTCTGGAAATCCGTTGCTTCCGCATGTTGCGCATGTGCCGGCGAAGGCAAAGGCCGTGATCTGGTTGTTTATGAACGGGGGCCCCAGCCATGTCGACACGTGGGACTATAAGCCAGAGCTCGCGAAGTTTGATGGCAAGGCCTATGAGGGGTTCGACAAGGAGACGGGTTTTTTCTCGAAAGAGGTTGGACCGCTCATGAAATCGCCTTGGGCGTTTCAGAAGTATGGAGAATCGGGCGCGTGGGTATCGGATCTCTTTCCACATTTGTCGCAGCATGTCGACAAGATGGCGTTCATAAAGTCTCTATACGCGGTATCCAACAATCATAGTCCCGCGTTGTTTATGATGAATACCGGAGTGACAAAGATGGGTCATCCGTGTGCCGGGGCGTGGATCAATTATGGATTGGGCTCCGAGAGTCAGGATCTCCCGTCCTTCGTCGTGATGAGCGACCCGTTGAATCGAGGCTTGCCGAAGGGGCATGCCTTGAACTGGGGGAGCGGGTTTTTACCGGGTGTGTTTCAAGGGACATGGATCCGTTCCAAAGGAGATGCGGTTGAAAATGTCCGCCGCTTAAAATCGATGAGTGATGCTCAGCAGCAGGATCAACTCCGCCTAATTCATGAATTGAATGAGTTTCATAAAACGCGGGTGAGTGCGGAGAGTGAGTTGTCGGCGCGCATTCATAACTTCGAGTTGGCTTACCGGATGCAGACTGCGATGCCGGAAGCCTTGGATCTTGGAACGGAGCCGGAGTCGGTCCGCAAGCTCTATGGCTTGGATGAGACGCATTGCGGGCATTTCGCGAAGCAGTGTTTGAATGCGCGCCGGATGGTCGAGCGAGGGGTTCGGTTTGTGCAGATCTATTCCGGCGGCATGGCGAATGATCGTAGCTGGGATGGGCATAAGGATATCGTGAAGAATCATGGTGGGTTTGCGCGGGAGACGGATCAGCCGATCGCGGGTTTGTTGGCTGATCTTGAGATGCGTGGCATGTTGGATGAGACGCTTGTGATTTGGGGTGGTGAGTTTGGTCGCCTGCCGGTGTCGCAGCGTAAGGCGGGTGCGGCGGTGTCTGGGCGGGATCACAACCCTGAGGCGATGACGTTTTGGTTGGCGGGTGGTGGGGTTAAGGCGGGGGTGGAGTATGGTGCGACGGATGAGCTGGGGCATCGAGCGGTGAAGGATCGGGTGCATGTGAATGATTTGCATGCGACGGTGTTGCGGTTGATGGGTTTGGACCATAAGAAGCTGACGTATCTGCATAATGGGCGGAGGATGCGGTTGACGGATGTCGGCGGCAAGGTGATTTCTGAGCTTATTGCGTGAGGAGCGTGAGGGTTGGGGGTTGGGGCTTGGGTCGGGGGCTGGGGTAGTGTGTGGCAGGCGCTTCGTTTTATGATTGGGGGTCTGTGTCACATCATCTCCCGCGTTGCTGGCCGAACCGCGCACATGGGTGCAGCGATTCGACCTGCGCCTTGGATCTGACGCAACACAGACCCCCAATCATAAAATCCCTGCGGGAAGCGAAGCGCCTGCCACGGGGGCCACACTTTCCACCTCCCTTTGGGCGGATGGAAAGTATCTGAGGAGCTCGCCTGGTTAGGGCGAGCTGGGTTGTGTGGGGTAGGGCGTGCTTGCTTCGCATTGGAGGAGCTCGCCTGGTTTGGGCGAGCTGGGTTGTGGGGGTAGGGGTGGCGAGTTGGGTTGTGTGGGGAGGGGTGGTGAGTTGGGTTTGTGGCTGGATGGGTGGTTTTTGGGGAAAAACGAGTTTTGGGGTGTTTTTTGGGGGATGCTTGCGTAGTATATTTTACCTGTTTGTAGACAACTTGAAAACTGGGAGTAATTTATGAGGCAATTCGTATTGGCGTTGGTTGTATGTGGGTTATCGGTTACGGGGTTTTCTGCGGATGAATCTGCTAGGATTACGAAGGCGATGACTGTTACGCCTCAGGTTAAGGTGAAGAAGCCTTATAAGGTTTTGGTTTATCACAAAGCATCTGGTTTTAAGCACAAGTCGATTCCGGTTGTGAATCAGGCCATCCAGATTATGGGTGAGAAGACGGGTGCGTTTAGTGTGACGTTGACCGAGAAGGTTGAGGATTTTACGGCTGAGAACCTGAAGCAGTATGATTTGTTGCTGTTTAATAATACGACGCATGTGCAGAAGGCGTTCACGGAAGATGCACAGCGTGCCGCTATCATGGACTTCGTTAAGGGTGGCAAGGGTTTTGTCGCTATTCACTCGGCTACTGATGCGGGGTATGATGGTTGGCCGGAGTATACCGAGATGATCGGTGGGGTGTTCGATGGCCATCCTTGGGGAGCTGGTGGGACGTGGGCCTTGAGCGTAGACGATGGCAAACATCCGATTATGTCGTCACTCACTGAAAATTTTACACTCAAAGATGAAATCTACAAATATAAGTCCTACGACCGGAGCAAGTGCCGTGTGTTATGCACGATTGATACCCGCGTAGAGGGGACTAACAAAGGTCCGAAGAATCGTAAGGATAACGATCAGGCCGTGATCTGGGTGAAAGATTGGGGCAAAGGCCGCGTGTTTGTCTCAGCACTTGGACATAATAATCACTTGTGTTGGGATACACGAATTCTGCAGCTTTGGTTGAATGGAATTCAGTTTGCTGCTGGTGATTTGAAGGGTGATACCACGACGCTTCCTCAGCCTGCTTGGCAAACTGCAAAGTAGAGTGGGCAAGTGATGTCTCGACTATTCTCAGAACGTGCCGCAATTGTTCTACTACTAGCGGCCCTGTGTCCAGGCGCAGGCTCGGCGGCGTCGCGGGAGATCCGCTATAATCGAGATGTCCGTCCTATCTTGTCTGATAAGTGTTTCTTCTGTCATGGCCCTGATAAAAAACATCGCGAAGGAAAGTTGCGTTTAGACGAGCGTGCGTCCGCGCTGCAGGAGCGTGATGGGGTGCGAGCAGTCGTTCCTGGTGATCCGCGAGCGAGCGAGTTGATTGCCCGCATTTTGACGACAGATGAAGACGATGTGATGCCGCCGCTCGAGTCTCACAAGACCTTGACTGATGCGGAGAAAGAGACACTCTCCCTCTGGATCAAATCAGGCGCGGACTATGAAGAATTTTGGGCCTATGCCGAGCCAAAAAGCGTGGCGATTCCCAAGGCGAAACGTGGATGGCCGATACGCCACGAAGTGGATAACTTTGTGCAGGCACGGCTGCGCGCGGAAGGGCTCAAGCCGTCTCTTGTTGTGAATAAGATTGGCTTGATTCGTCGTGTTTCCTTTGATTTGATCGGTCTTCCTCCGACGGCAGCGGAAGTGGATGCATTTGTTGAAGACTCGAGTCGCGATGCCTATGAGACGGTTGTGGATCGTTTGCTGGCGTCCGAGGCCTACGGCGAGCGCATGGCGATCAAGTGGTTGGATCTCGTTCGATACGCGGATACGGTGGGTTATCACGGCGACCAGTCCATTAGCCAATCGCCGTATCGTGATTATATCATCAACGCGTTCAACAGTAATATGCCGTACGATCAGTTTACGCGTGAGCAGCTAGCCGGAGATTTGCTGCCGAACGCAACGCAGCAGCAGAAAGTGGCGTCGGCCTATAATCGTATGAATATGACGACCGAAGAGGGTGGTGCGCAGCCGAAAGAGTATCTGGCGAAGTACGCCTCTGACCGTGTGCGCAATGTGTCTGCGATCTGGATGGGAGCCACCGTGGGCTGTGCCGAGTGTCATGACCATAAATACGACCCCTATACCACCAAAGATTTTTACAGTATGGCCGCTTTCTTTTCGGATTTGAAGGAAGTTGGGAAATACGGCGCACGCAAGCGCCCACCCCAAATTTCGGTATTTTCTGCCGACGACCTCGAGACGGCTGAACGTGCGAAGGAGTCCATCACTCTCTTGGAAGCGCGCTTAGATGCGTCCCACCCGGAAACAAAAAAGGCGTACGATGTGTGGTTAGGCGCCTTGCGTAAAACGGTGGTTGCGGGGTCTGCACCCAAGGCGGTTGAAGCCAAGGATGTTGTGTGGATTGAGGATGAGCCCTTGCGCAAGGCAAAGAAGGAAGGCGAGTGGGTTTTTGTTTCGCGCGGTGAGACGGATGCACAAGTCTTTAGTGGGAAGACGGCTCGGCGCCAAGTTGCAAAGGAACTCACTCAGCACTTTTTCACAGTAAAAGAGGCTGGGGATGTGTTTTCGGGTGATCTCTTTTATTTCATGGTCTGGTTGGATCCCGCGAATCCTCCGAAAAGTGTCATG
>CAXMRT010000030.1:0-5323 GCA_964196025.1 uncultured Gemmatimonadales bacterium
CGTTCCGACAGAACCCGAAGGCCGGTTCAGTCTACAATATGGGTGGTGGCCGCTTCAGTAATTGCTCGATGAAAGAGGCGATCACTCGCTGTGAAGCAATTACGGGCAAAAGCATGGATATCACCTATGACCCGATTGCCAGGGACGGTGACCATGTCTGGTGGATTAGTGATGTAGGTCGTTTTCAGTCAGATTTCCCCGAATGGAGGTTGACCGCGACGGTGGACGATATCCTCGTCGAGATTCATGATGCGATGGTGAGTCGCCTGACGAATTAAGCGTTTTAGGACGGACCGGAGCGGTTGATTTCAGGAGCGAAGGGTCGTAAAGTGTGGGTTGACGGCCACAATTTTGTGTCTGTGTATTGTGCTAACCGAGAATGGACCCGCTAGAAAAGCCTTATGAAACTCTCATTGATCGTCCCCGCATACAACGAAGAGAGTCGCATTGGCGATATGCTGAGCGTTTATCTGCCCGTGCTCGAGGCGGCGTACGGACATCAGTTTGAGATGCTGGTTGTGATCAATGGAACGACGGACAGGACTGAAGCCGTTGTCCGTTCCTACATCGCGCAGTTCCCTCAGTTGCGGGTTCTTTCCAATCCAGACCCCATTGGCAAGGGCGGGGCCGTGATGTGGGGGTTTGACGAGGCGGTCGGAGATTGGATCGGATTCGCCGATGCTGATGGAGCAACTCCACCCTCTGCGTTTCTTAAATTGACGGAGGACATAGAGGGTGCTGGAGCCGTGATCGCCTCACGGTGGATAAAAGGGGCAGAGGTGAGTCCGCGGCAACCTCTGAGCCGTCGTTTGGCCTCGCGCGCGTTTAATTTTGCGGTCCGGACGTTGTTTGGCATCCCCGTGCATGATACGCAGTGCGGAGCGAAGCTGTTGACTCGCGAGGCGTGGGAGTCGATCCGAGAAAAGATGGGGCTAACCCAGTGGGCCTTTGATGTGGATATGCTATTCCAACTCAAGCGTGCGGGATTCCGTATTGTTGAGCAAGCGTCCGTTTGGCATGACGTGAGCGGTTCCAAGCTTGATGTTGGGCGGGCGTCGACTCAGATGGCCATCGCGATCACGAGGCTCCGCTTACTCTATTCGCCCTTTCGTTTTGTCGTAACGGCGTATGATCGCCTATTGGGCCGTTATACACCGGCCGTCACCTCGATGGCCGGAAGTCGGCTTTTGCAAGACAGCGTAATTTTGATGGTAGCTTCGCTCATCGCGAACGGCGTAAATTTTTCGCAAAACATTGTGATGATGAATGTGATGGGGGAGCGGGGCGATTACCCGCAGTATGCGGCCTTGCTATCCATGATCGGGATTGCAGGCCTTCCTGTCACGGCCCTGATGCAGTTGGTGGCTCATAGGACAGCTTTGTATCTCAAGGAGGGGGCACCCGGAAAAATCAGACCTTTGTTCGCGCGGGTTCTCCGTGATACGGTTTTGGTGTCGGTCGTGTTTGTGTTGATCGCGGGCTTTAACGCTGGTTGGTTGGCGGAACAGGTGAATGTCGGAGAGTCGAGTCTGGTGATTTTGACTGCGCTCATCATTGGACTGTCGGCGCTGATGCCTGTGATGGGCGGCGGGCTCCAAGGCATTCAGGCTTTCTACTGGATGTCGTTTGTGGGGATCGTGTGGGCTGTTTCACGGCTGGCGATCGGCGCGGGTTTGGTTCTGCCTGGTGGCGGGGTGAGCGGTGCTCTCGTGGGGCAGCTGATTGCTGTATTGGTTCATCTTGTGGTATGTGGATGGGCGTTGCGGCCGTATCTAGCCAAAAGGAAAGAAGGGGCTCGTGGACATGAAGGTCCGTTGTATGGATATTTTGCGAAATCGGGGATCATATTAGGGTGTTTTTCAGGAATTTTCATGTTGGACTCCATTGTGTTTAATAAATATTTCGACGGTGATGTAAAGGAGACCTATTCTCGGATAGGTGTGCTTGCGCGTAGTGTGGTCTACTTGACGATGCCTATCGCATGGGCACTTTTTCCGAAAGTGGTCTCGAAAGGGGGTTCGGACGACGAGTCCGGACGAGCGCTGGGATTTGGACTCGCAATGGTGGCAGTGATTTCAATCGTTACGGCATTCGGGTGCTGGATCTTGTCTCCCTTTGTCGCCAATACGATTATAGGTAGTGACGCTCCAGAGACTGTTATGCAGTTGAGAGCATTTATACTCGCCATGTCGCCGCTGTCCCTAGTGTATATCGTCGTCACGTTTGAAATTGCTCAACACCGGTTCGCTGTGATGTTTCCAGTGGTGATTGGGTTTATTGCCTATCTCGTGGGGCTTAGGCTTTACCATGGTTCGTTTATGGAGGTCTGCCTGGTGTTAGGGACTGTTAGCGTTCTTACGATGCTAGGTTCGATCGCCATTTTGCCATGGGTGCGGTTTCGACGCGGAGCAGCATCAGGAGTTTCGGCATGAAGGTAGGTAGTTTACGTTTACGATTTGAGTATGTGCGAGGATTGATCGCGTGGTTGCTAACGGCGTGGACGCGAACGGATGGATATTTTCAGTTAGGCGGTCTGTCTTATCCGTATATGGATAGACTCTATAATATCTCAGCGATCAACGAACGCCGCGTCGAGGTTCCTTATTTCCACTCTCTGGTATCGGAGGCTGCGTCTGGAACGCGGATACTGGAGGTGGGGAATGTGATCTCCCACTATCACCCCATCGAACACGCGGTTATTGATAAGTACGAAAAGTCGGCTCGAGTTCCTCTTCGAAACCTTGATGTTGCAGAATTACCCAAGGACGAAACGTATGACTTGATAGTCAGTATCTCCACGCTCGAGCATGTTGGGTGGGATGAAGAGGAGGATCCGGAAAAGATCCTGCGCGCTATTGAGCGTCTCAAGGCGGTTCTTAGTCCGGGTGGCCGCTTGGTGTTCTCTGTTCCGGTTGGTTACAACCCTCACTTGGACCGACTCTTGGCGGCCCGTGCTTTACCGCTTACCGATGCGCTATATCTGCGTCGGAAGACGTGGGCGAACGAGTGGGAAGAAAGTGACTGGCTGACCTTGCAAGGTACGCAGTTCGGTGCGCCATACCCGTTTGCGAATGGGCTGATGATTGGGGTGGTCGAGGGCTGATCAGAAGAGTGGGGTTAGGGCCCAGTGACGACTTTTACTTCTGGGATAGGGAATATCATCCCTGTTCCTTTTTTTAACATCTCTTTCTCTCGTTCAATGAACTCGTCCTGAAAATGCCACGGTAGGACTAGGTAGTAGTCTGGGTTCATTGCACGGGAGTCTGACTCTGAGATGATGGGGATGTCTGTGCCGATGGTGAGCGCGCCAAATTTATCAGGATTGCGCTCTGCGGCGTAGTCGATGAGTGTGTGGTCTATGCCGCACCATTGGAGGATCGTATTTCCCTTTGTCGACGCCCCGTAAATGTGGATACTCTTGCCCTCATTCTTGAAGTCGGTGACCGTTTTCTTCAACACTCTTTTTTGTTCATTGATCTGTGCCTGGAAGTGTCGGTACGGCTTGTCTGTATCTAGCTCGAGGTCGAACTCCTTTTGGCGGAGTTTACATAACGTTTGAGCCCATTCTTCATTCTTGTACTTGAACGACTCTTTGTGAGTGATGTAACAACGAAGGCTGCCACCATTGATGTCATTGATGGAACTGCGGATTACTTTGAGTCCCGCCCGATCCATAATGTCTTCGATGACTGCGAGACTGTAATACTCAAGGTGCTCGTGACAAATCGTGTCGTAAGAAATCATTTCGAGCATCAATGGCATGTAGGACATCTCGATAATCCAAATGCCGTCATTTGCCAAATGCGCCTTGATGGATTTACAAAAGGAGACTGGATCTTCGAGGTCATAAAACATAGCGATCGATGTAATGATATCGAAACGTGTATCGCCGAGCGCCTGCTCAAGTTCCGCGGACGGAAAGAGGTCTTGGAAGACGGTAATGTCACCCTCGATGGTAGCGGCGATGTCAGAAGGGTCTACCCCGTAACGGGCATAGCTTTCGGGGTAGTTGTTAAGGAGCGTTCCGTCGTTGCACCCAATGTCCAAGACGATTGCATTCTCGGTTTGAACCATCTCGCGAGCCGACTCTGAAATCTCACGAAGGTGGTTTCGCATTGTATCGTTGGTGCCCGAGCGGTACCAATAAGCTGAGTACAGGATCTCTGGTGGTACCGAGTGTTCCATTTGGAGGAGGCCGCAAGCGTGTTCATCTCGAATCGGGTCACACCGGACCAGTCGACAATCGATTTTTCGCATGGGCGGCTCTTCTTTACCGGGCTTATAAAATGACCCTTGAAGGTGCTGGGGGCCCAGATCGATTACTGGGGTCAGGCAGGAGGATCCGCAGACGCGGCAGGTGACTCTGTGTTTCAGATGCATGTGGCTAAAATAATAGTGGAGTGGGGATATCTTGTCAATGCAGCTCGCAGTCTGGGCTAAGCGTGTCGTAGACGTTAGCCATTTCGGCCGCGCTTTTTTCCCATGAAAGTTCCTTCTTCAAGTCTTCGCAAAGGGTGTTGATGTTTGACAATTCGGTGGTGAGGCTCGATTGGATCTTGGCTGCGAATGACGGTGCATCTTGCGCGAAGAGAAGCGCGTCGTCGACGGTCCCCCGGAACACGTCACTGCCAATGAACGGGCGGTCGTAAGAGAGTGACATCGTCAGTACTGCGCTCACTAGTTGAGGGACGATGTAAGGAAGGACGACCAAGTCGCATGCGCGGAAGACGGTCTCGATCTCATCACTTTCGATATATCCGGTAGCCCTGATGGCGGGGTTGGCGTCTATGCGAGCGTGGATCTGTTCGTGCCATGATCGATAGTCGGGAGTGTTCTTTATTCGGTCGGGTGGCCCTCCGACAATCAGAAGTCGATAGGTGTCGCCGGGAAGGATGTCGAACGCGTCAAGGAGGAGTTCGAGCCCTTTTCGCCAGTCAATCATGCCGAAGAACAGCAGCACTTGCGCATCAGCGGGCAAGGTCAGTTTGGCGCGTGCCTCCGTGCGGGAGAGTGTTTTTGGGTGTGGATGACTACCAATACGGATAATCTCCATCGGCTTTTTGATTCCATATTCGTTCGCCAACACATCTCGAAAACGCTCGGCCTGTGTGATGACAAGGTGTGCAGGGGCGCAGGCAAGACGATAGTAGATCCGGAATGCTAGACGAGCGAACCATGCGGGAAGAGGAATTTTTGTGGCCTCGACGAAATCACGCGTGAGTACGGCCTGACTGAGGACTTCGTGGAAGGTGATGACGACTTTCTTTTTTTGGATGTATCGGAGTTGACACAACATGATGGGGATAAGTGGGACCGTGAGGAA
>CAXMRT010000031.1:0-11854 GCA_964196025.1 uncultured Gemmatimonadales bacterium
GGTGACGGTGGTTGCGGCACCACGAATCGAGAAAGCTCGGGCGGTTCTAAACTTTGCGCCGTATCTGCAGCGTGAGCCGGAGACTGTGTCGGGTCTGACGCTTTCTGTTCCTGAAGAGACAGAGATTGAGTGGGCGCTCACGATGGATAGTCCGCTTCGTTCGGCTAGTTTGGTTCGTGACGGGGCTGAACCCTTGCCGCTTACTTTAAGCGAAGACGGCTTGCATGTGACACTGTCCGAGACGGCCAAAGAATCGCGTGGATATCGTTTTGCTTGGGTGGAGAGGGTGCATGACTTCGAGTTTTCTAGTCCACGCCACTATCTACAGGTGGCTCCGGACCAACCACCTAGCGTGGAGTTGACGCAGCCTTCAGTGAACCTGCTCGCGATATTGGGACGTGAGGTCACGTTTAAGATACGAGCACGGGACGATCATGGACTTGCCGGTGCGACACTCTCATACCGGGTTAACCTTCGACCAAAAAAGACCAAGACGTTGACGGCGCCCCTAAAGAACGGTGGCGGTGATCAGATGCTTGATTGGGATTATCGTGCTGCGGTGACCAATTTGCAGATTGGCGATACGGTTGCATTCAGCATTGAGGTTCAGGATCGCTATGTGGGGACTGGCGGTGCGCACATGGCTCGCTCCGATACCCGACGCATTACCTTCTTATCTCGTGAGGACTATCTGGCGGAGATTGCAAAGCGCACGGGACGTCTTCTTTCTCGTGTGCGCGGTATTTACCGGCAGGAACGTACGGCCCATGCACTGGTGCTGAAATTGGATCCGAATGCCAAATCGTATGGCCAGTCCGTACAATTGGAGTCTGCTCGTCAGGAAATGTTGCGTGGCCAGATTGGTGAAGCTGTGGGTGCAGTGCAAGAGTTGATTGATGATTTGGCCGCGAATGGCGTGGCTGATGCTCCCGAGGGTAAGCATCTTGGCGAGTTGCATTCTCGCCTGCAGGAAATTGGCGAAAAGCGAGTGGCGTATGCCGCAGAACTTCTGCGTGACAGTGCGAATCCGCTGAGCCCCGACGAAAAGCGTGATGGTGTGGCTGTCGCGCACGCTATAGACCTCGCTGCGAGGGAGCTTGGGCGCCTTGTTCTGTTGCGTGACATTGATTCTGCCTTGGAAGTGTTTGCGCGTGAAGTACGGGCGATTGCGCAGAACGGCGCTGGGTTCATGGGCGCTGTTGTGAGGTATGATGATGGGGGTAAAGGGAACGCTCATGATGCATCGGCTGTTGCGGCGCTGGTTAAGGAACAGCGAGAGCTTGCTCTGTGGACTCGCACACTTCTTAAAGAACTCGACGAAGGAATGCAGTATACGAAGCGACCTCTCGGAGTGTTGACTCTTACCCGCCGACTCAAGGATCTTCGGCGCCAGGGTGTGGCTGCGGCCATGGATGAGTGTGCGACCCTCCTTGAAAAGGGGAAGGTTGCGGAGTCTATGGCGCGGCAGTTGACCTCGGTACATGCGCTGCTAGACGCTGAATCAGGGGTACGTCACGGCGTTGAATACACGACCTTGCTTGGGGCCCGTGACCGCCTCAGCCTTATTCAGCGGGAACGGGATGCGATACTTGCGGATGTGAGTCGTGGTGAAGCTGCTGAAGGTGAGTGGGTGCAGAAACTCGCGACATTGCGAGAAGACTTAGCGGGCATTTTGTTGCCTGTTATTCCGGCACCAAAATCGCGGCTGTATGATGAAATGCCGCCCTTGAAGCCTCAGGTCGAGAAGCTGTTGCTCAGCGCGCAGCGCGCGATGGCCGGAACGGATAAGTCGACGACGGGTAGTCTTGGCGAACTGCTAGACATTGTCAGTGCTCGCACGGAGGACTCGCTTGTTGAGACTGCTGGTTTTGGAAAAGTGGCGTCGGCCGTGAGTGAGTGGGCTTTGCGGGTGGCTGATTTCGAAGCACGACAGATTGCGCTCCTTGAAAAAGCCGACATGGCGGCTGCCGACGACAAACCGTGTGCGCCCTTGGCTGCCGCGCAACAAACCTTGGCAAAAGACATGGTCCGGTTTCAGAGCGATATACGTCGGGAAAGCGACCGGGTGAAGCTGCCGGCGAACGACTTGGCGCCGCTGCTGGGTCGACTGGATCGTGTGCTTGTGGCAATGAAGGCGGTGGTGTCACCGTTACAGAAAAATAAGCATGACGATGCGATTGGCCGTCAGGAAGTTGCGGCAGATATATTGTCCGACATCCTGTTGCGATCCGAGGCGCAGCGAGAACGCTTTGGTATGCTGGAAAGTCTGGTGGCACTTGAACGCGCCGTACGCAAGTCAACGCGTTACGTTGAGGATATTGCACACGAGCAGCGTGATATTCTTTCCGCCATCGATAAGGCGAAACCGGAGCAGTTGCCGGACTTGATGCCTATTCAGGATAACTTGCGCCAGTGCATTACTGATGTGGCTCCGCTGCTGGACTTTGTAGCGGGTCAAATGGATGTGGGGACTCCGCTGGCTTTTACGGGGGCGGATATGGGGGATGCGGTTGAGGCCCTGGGTATTAAGGATCGCGAAGAGGCGATTGATGCCTTGGATGCTGCCAGTGAATCCATGGAGGACGTCGCGGCGCGCATGCTCGCGATGTCGCGCCAAGTGGGCTATGTCGCTGAAATCGTGGACGTGCTTAACGTGACCTTGGGTGATGCGACCTTTGCTGCCTATGGGCAGGAGTCGCTGGTTAATGTAATGGCGGGTGATACGGCTTTGCCGGCGGAGAAAATTCTGACTGAACAGACGTCGCTGGATTTACGTAGCGTGGAGTTGGATCAACGTATTCTGCGACTTGCTGGAACCACGACCAATCTTACTGCCGCAGCGCCCCTGGTACATGACGCTACGGAAGGCTTGAAGAACGCGGATCGAGCTGCGTCTCGTGAGCAGATGAATCAGGCAGTCGCTGTCCTTGACCAGAACGCTGCAGGGCTTCTGTCCCTTGTAGAGGTCCTTCACGGGTTGCCGAAGTTACCTTTGACAACCGATACAGCTGATGAAGAGCGTCGACTGTTGGGCGTTTTAGGTGTCGCGTCAGATCATCACGTCTTGATTCGTCGCACACAGGTGGCAGACAATAAATCGGCTGTCGCGCTTGCTGAGCAGCAGCAGAAGCTTGTGCTGCGATGCACGACCTTGGCGGCGGGCGGAACGCCCCATGCAAAATTGATTTCGGCTCAGGCACATTTGACGCAGGCATCGTCGCTGCTCAAGTCCTCCGCACGGGATAAAGCACTCGTTGCGCAGAACTCTGCCGGGACTGATCTCCGTCACTTCATCGTAGAGCAGGCCCTTGTTCTAGGCACGGCGGTTCCTCCGGGAGCGCCGCCGGATCCGGACGCCCCTCCATCAGGAGCCCCGGAGACCTCAGGAGATGACCTGGCGGCTTCTATTGGCGCCGTTGGCGACTTTGTGAGTGGCGAGATCCCGAAGGACCAAAAAGCCGAATGGGAGGTCCTCCAGCAGCGTGGTCGCGCCGCATTACATGAGAACTTCGCAAGAGAATTACCCTTGGAGTATCGGGGCATGTTGAAGAGTTATTTTGAAGGAGTCGCGAAATGAGTGAGCAAGTTAGGTTTAGCGTTCAGCGTTCAGGGTTCAGGGTTGAAGGACTTTGTTTGTCATGGGTATTTCTCTTGGGTATTTGGGTATTTGGGTGTTTGGGTATTTTCGCGCCGCGCGCGTTTGCTGCGGATGCGAAAGCGACTGAGTTGATCGCGGTCAAGCCGACGGAAGAATCGGATGCGGACGAAGAACGCGATGCTCCAGAGTTGACTGAGGCGGCGGATATGGCGATTGATCGTGGGCTTAATTATCTCCTGAAGACTCAAAAGAAAGATGGGTCTTGGGCGGGAGATAATGGGGTTATTGCGGTTGGTGGGACATCGCTGGGATTAATGGCGTTTATGGTGCGTGGCCATTTTCCGGGGTTCGGTCCGCATGGTGCTGCCTTGGATCGGGCAAAGGACTATTTGTTGGACCAGGCCAAATCCTCCAAGTCGGGCGCGATGGGCGGAATGTACGAGCACGGTTTGTTTACGCTGGCGATGTCGGAAATGTGGGGCATGACGCGGGACACGAAAGATAACGCCGCAATCAAGGAGGCCTTGGAAAAAGCGGTCAACGTGATTCTGCGGTCTCAGAGTCCTGTCGGCGGTTGGCGATATGCACCACGTCCTGACGCTGGGAATGACACCTCCGTCACTGCGATGATTTTCGTCTCCTTGGCCTCGGCACGACAAGCGGGTATTTTGGTACCAAGCGCGACCATTGATAATGTGGTCAACTATTTACGAGATGTTGCCTATAGCCAGCCCAAAGGAGGCTTCGGTTATACCGGCGCCGGATATACTGCGGCTTGTACCGCTGGCGGGACCTACGCCGCACAGCTTTGTGGTATGCGCGATACAGAATGGGTGCGGTCCGCGGTTCGAAGCATGGAGAACGACGCCGGCATGTTTTCAGGTAAAAGTGCCAAAGCTTATTACTACACGCACTATTATGCGATACAGGCGATGGTTCAGGCGGGTGACGAGCATTATGCCCGCTGGTATCCGCAGATTCGCGATGCCTTGATCGCTCGGCAAAATGCTGATGGGTCCTGGGCGACTGGCGAGAAAGGTCACCCGCATGTGACTCCGATGTCGATTCTGATCTTGGGTACGCCGTATCGGTATATTCCGGTTTATCAGAGGTGATTCAGTGATTAGTGAGCAGTGTTGGGCGTTGGTTTTTGTAAGGGCTCTAGGGATTCGGACTTATGAAATTTAGAATGACGATGGTGATGTGCGGGTTTGTTGTCTTTGTGGCGGGGCTGGGGGTTGCTGGTGACGGGGCGCATTTGTTTATTCTTTCGGGACAGTCAAATATGACTGGTGGCTTGAAGGGCGGCTTTTCTAAAAAGGTCGGAGAGCATTTTGGTAAGGAGCAGGTGGTCGTGGTTTCGCAATCGAAAGCTGGGCGGGGAATTCGGTTTTGGGATAAGGATTATGTGTTTCCCGAAAATTATGTTGTGCCTGGGAAAGGTCGTGCCCCGAGTGAGGGAAGCAAGGCTCAACATGGCATGGAATATCCTGTTTTGCTAAAAGCTGTGGAGAAGGCTGGTGACGCGGAGGTGTTCAGAACCATTACATTCGTCTGGATGCAGGGTGAGTCGGATGCAGGACGCGGTTTGGGGGGCGTCTACGAGCAGAGTTTTTTTAGGGTTTTAGGGCGGTTAAAGACGGATATCGGTAGAGATGATGTAGGCTTTGTTATAGGTCGCGTGAGTGATGCTGGCCTGAACGGTGCTTCAGCGAAGGGATGGCGGGAGGTTCGGGCTGTTCAGGCGAAGCTCGCTAAGGATGCGAAGGATGGTACCTGGATTGATACCGACGATTTGAATGGACCCGACAACAACGTGCACTATCCTAAAGAGAAGGCTGGGCCCTTGGGTGCTCGCTTCGCGGACAAGGCTATAGAGCTTGTGAGTAAAAGACTCGCAGCAGACGTGAAGAAGTAGAGAACACTCGCTAACAATTTTAATAAAATAGGGGAGAACGAAATGAGAATCAAAACACCCGTTCGATTGACGAGTCTTGTGTTTACGATACTGACATTTTTGAGCTTATGCGGCGTCGCCACGGCGAAGAAACCGGAGGCCGTGTTAACAGAGAAGGGCGAACAGCTGGCGGCGAAATACACGGGGATGCTGGTTGACCTTAGGAAGACTCTCGCAACTGAAGTCCCGACCCTCGATGACAAGGCCGTGGCAGGATTTATGAAACATCGCGGAAAGTTGAACGGATTAAAAGGCTTAACAGATGATTCCACCGGCGAGGAAAGAAAAGAGTACACGGCTGCAAAATCCATGTTCTCCTCCAATACCTTAGTGCATGCCCGAGTGATCCTTGCTGAGATCGACGACTTTCTTGGCAATGACTCGCGCGATGAGTCGTTGATGAAGGTGGCTATCATTTCCGATGGAACACCGCGTGGACTGGCTGAGTTTGCACAACAAGGCGCTGAGGAAGAGGCTTTGCTTGATAAGCTTTTCGCTGACACCGCTCTCATGAAGCGGATGGTGTACTCAGGCGGCGCCAACGGCGGCGAGTATGGTGAGGCGATGCAGGTGTACACCGCGATTCTCGAGAAGAGCGAGCGAGCCAGAGAAGTAGGTAGCATCTTTTACAACCTTGCCCTGGGGACTGCTCTGCAAATGCCATGGTTGAAGGGCAAAGAGAGTGGCGGGATTTTTGGGGTTGTCCACGCCGATGGACGCATAGCGGACAGCCAAGTTGAGCGTTATCTGCAGTACGAGAAGGCCTATCTGGATGGAGAGTTGGATCCGGCGTTTAAGGACTTTAATATCTGGGAATGTCGATTTATCACCAACGATCCTTACACCAATGAGGAACTTGTTTGGACGCGGAAGATGCTGCGCAACTATCGTCCGGACCATATCACTAATCCCGATTACAAATGGCGCTATGCGAAGATGGTCAAAAGTGATGTCCCATATGCCTCGCCCGACTGGAGGCCAAACGAGGGAACCTCAAAGGTGCAGCAGATTATTGCCGGCGGCGGTAAGTGCGGGCCTCGGGCGTTTTTTGGTCGTACCGTTTGTCGTGCTTTTGGCATTCCGTCGCGACGGTCCACCCAGAGCGGGCATGCTGCAATGAATCATTGGACCCCGGATGGATGGGTATGCAACTTCGGTGGCTGGTGGACGATGAACTGGGCCGGACCTTGGGGTGGGTATAACTTTCTGGTGGAATCCCAGACCCGCGAGTTTCCGGAGCAATTCATTAAGGTCCTTAGGGCACAATGGATCGGAGATGTGTTGGAAGAAGAGGAAGTGAGCCTTAAAAGCGACTCCAAAGGCGGCGGGCTTTGGAACTCTTTGGCGCTCCATAAGAAGGAAGCTGTTGTGGCGGATGCCAAAGCCGTGGCCCTTGGGCTGGAGCTGGCTCAACTCACCGCCGATGAGGCTCGCTTGCTGGGAGAGTCTGATGAGATGCGTGACGCCGAAGAAAACGTGCGAATCGACGTCCCTGAGGAGTATACGAAGATTGAGATGGACGAGGCGGGGATTATTACGATTCCTGTCGCGGCCTGCTCCAAGCCTACTAACAACACGGATAAGGTGTTTTTCATGTTGAACCTAGACGGCGAGCCATTGGTTCACTATGCGCGCTTGGGGAATCGACCTGAGTTGATGCGATACACCATCGAAGTTGGAAAAGCAGGGAAGTATGACTTCACCGCTAATGTGGCGACCGTGGCTCGTAACCAGGAGTGTATGCTTAGGCTTAACCGCCGTACTCTGATCGATATCGACCTGCCGTTCTCACTTGGAATGTGGGAAGACACCAAGCCGGTGACTATCGATTTGAAGGAGGGGCGCAACAGCTTCATGTTCACGTGCGCGGCTCCGAATCGTGGCCTGACCCTCAAAGGCTTTACTCTGACGCCGGTGAAAAAATAGAGTGATCAGTAACCAGTGGTCAGTTGTCAGTGAACTCTAAACAAATATCAGCGACGTGTTGGAGCCGACTTGCAGGATCAGCCTTCAGGGTGCTGGCCTGGAGCGTTTTGGTACCTGAGTTCTTGGGTACTTGCTCAGCAGCGCAACCTGCGCCGATTGCGGAGAGTGAGATTGTTGCTTTAGAGGCTGCGCTTGAGCCCGGGAAACGGGCTGCGTCATCGGCTAGGAGAGGGCTTTCTGTTCGGCGCGTGATCCGCGCGGGCGACGCATTGCTTTCCGCTCACCCAGAAGCGCCCAATCGATTCTTGGCCCTCAGCGTCTTGTTTCGTGGTCGGCAGGAGTTGGTCGAGCTGGATAATTCCGCCCGCAATCGCGAAGCCCTTCTCGATACCTGTCGTCTGTTAGCCGGGGCTCCTGATGAGTATGCGGCCATTCGTCTTGATGCTGATCTCCTGATTTCGCAAACGATGTTAGCTCGTCAGGGTGGCGGTCTAGAGTCTCGCGGAGATGCGCTCCTTGCGCTCGTTAAGCGTTATCGGGATACAGAGGTGGAAGCTAGGGTGCTTCGGCTCGGCTTGTTGATGGCGATTGAGTTTGGGGACAAAGGGGTTGTCAGCGATATCCGTGAGATCATCGCGCAGCGATTTGCAGGTGATCTCGAGCTTATCATTTTCTTACGCGAACAATTGAAGGGGCAGGTTTTTGGTGCTCCGTTTGTTGGGACCTTCAAACAGACCGATGGGAAGACGGTACGATTTCCGATGGATGGGCTTGGGCAAACCGCGATGATGTATTTTTGGACCAAGGAGAATCGCGGACTCGAGGATCTGGCGAGCCTTGCAAAAACGTGCAAGGAGAGTGCCACGAATTTTGCAAACCGGCTTCGAATCATCAGCTTTAATCTGGATGACTTGCCTGATGCGGGTGAAAAGCATCTGCGGGACTTGGGTGTGGATTGGCCGGCCCTTCACGTTCCGGGTGGCCGATCGAATCTTGTTTTCAAGGCCTACGGGCGCGGGGCTCCTTGCATGGTTGTGGTGACGCCGCCGGGTTACGCTGCATTCTTTATGACCGACTCAAAGGGCGGCGGTGTCCGGGATTATACGCGCTGGTCAGGCTCCACCTTGGCGCGTGTATGGAACCAGCCGCGTTACAGCGCTTACTTGCGCACCCTTTTTGCCGGCGAATTTCTAATCCACACCGGGGGTGACGGGTTTGACCCTGCTTCGCCACCCGAGCTCAAAGGGTGGGCCTATGGACGCGCAGGGGACAACGGCGGCCTAAAGCGGACAGCAGCCTCTATTCCTGAAGAAACGCTTCAAGCCATTCAAGACTGTTTTGTCGCGCCTCCGTTGGGGTATAGGACGCCACCTGAGGAACTCGGAGCGAACTACGAGAAGGCTGACGCGTTGTGTCGTCAGGCCATCGCGGATCATTCGAAGGCCCCTGATCTCTGGCTTGTTCGGAACCGCCGCATGATTGCGTTGTTGGGTCTGTGGAAACTTAAACATGATCTCGCCTATTTTGATGGTGCGGTTAGTGAGGCGAAGGCTGTGCAGGAGGCGGATGTGCCGCTGGGGGGCGATCTGATTGCGAGATTTTGTTTGGCGCGACAAGCACTGCGTGTGGCGGATGTTGACACCGATGCGATTATCGGTCCGTTCTTAGCGTCCTCAGGTGACAAACCGGTTTCGGGGCCGTCACTAGCAGTAGCGGCACTATTGGCGCTGGACGTCGCTGACCGTGGATTGCACGAGCAGTGTCGCCAGGAGCTCCTTGAAAAGCATGCTGAGAATCCGATGATCTGGAGCTTTACGTCTTTCCTGTTGGATCGCCATACGCGTTATTGGCAGTATCGCGCGCCTTACACGGGTGGATGGTCGTTTGGGCGGCGACAAAGTTATTATATGAAGATAGGTCAGTCGGATGAAGTCAGTCGTTCGGTTGACGCGCAGCTTCAAACATTAGACGATAAACCCTTCCGCATCCCGCAGGACACAGTGGGGAAGTCAACCGCGATTCTCTTCACCGGAGTGTGGGAAGATAAAGGAGATAAGGTGAAGTCTCCTTTGCCTCTGATGGTGAGCTCGTTAGTGGCCTACACCGAAAAGAGGGCGATTAAGGATTTTGAAGTCATCGTGGCGTTTGTGGCGGATGATGCCGCTGCCGTTCGCGGGTTCTTAAAAGAGAATCCTGTTGAGTGTCGGACGTTGATTGTGCCTGATGGTGTTAAAAATCCCTTATTACATCAACTGGGTTTTGCGTCCGAAGATATCCTCCCTAATGCTCTCATTCTCCGTCCGGACGGTAGTGTCGCGGAGGCTCTTTCCGGGTTTGCAATGAAACTGAACCAGCGCGGCGGTGTCATTCAGAACGTTGTTGAGTGGCAGGACGAGCGTGCGGTCATCGCCGCTCTGGAAAAAGGGGATGTAGCGGAAGCCAAGCGTATCGCTTTTACCCTCGCACCCCCTGAAGATCCTAATCCTGTTATTGAGCCCAAGCGCAAGCCGAAGAAGCCGGTTTTTAGCCCAGCGCATTTGCGCAGTCGTGCTCGTGTCTATATGGCGTTGGGAGACCTAGATGCAGCACTGAAGGATGCCCAAGAAGTCGTGAAGCGACGATCCGCCAAGGATGCCGGGATGAGTATGCGCACCGAGGAACTCTACGACGCCGAGGAATTACGCGACAGGATTCTTCAGAAACAGACCGACGCGAAGAAGTAGAGTCGTCGGGCGGGTCACGCCCTACCCAAGAACGCAGAACCTCTGAACTCGGAACCCTTGAACCTTCGAAAGGTAGGGGCGAACCGCCGTGGTGTCCGCTTTCGAGGCGATCACATGATTCTCAGCCCGCCGATACGAAACAGCAGATGCCGTTCTTAGACCTGGACTGTTACAGGTGAAATCCGAAATGGATTCCGATCATGTAGTGTTCTTCGTCGCTGGTTTTTGAGTAATCGACAACGGGTCCTATATCGTATTTTCCGATTTCGAAAACGTAAGCAACTTCGGCATGAGTCGCATATGCCGACTCGCGCTCACCTTCATGCTCAGCCCACTCAATGCTCGGTGCGATACCCAGAATCAATCCTCTCCAGGGAGCGTATGAAAGGGGGAGCATGAGGGCTTGGTGCTCGTGATCTCCTAGGATGAACTCGGCGCCGACGCCGAGAGACAGTTGCCCCCAGAGACCTTCGTGGCCTAAGCGCTTGCTGATATGAACATGTAAGCCGAGTTCGTCTTGATCTTCCTCGACAAGGTGGACTGAGCCAATCGAAAAGCCGATTTCATATCCAGCGTCGCCCTCGCCATGTGCATGACCATGGTCATGGCCGTGGTCATTCTCATCTTCGCTGATGCCCACGCTGGGGAGCATGCAAGAGACGCCTAATAAACATATGAATGCGACTAGTTGGTTCATCGTAATCCTTAATATAGGTTTGTTGTAACACATGTCAGCTGAAAGGACGGTTGATCCCGTCAAACACCGGCATATTCTTCTGAATGCCCACGTGCAAAGGTGCTTTTCGGTGGGCAACTTGGCCAGCACTTTGAAACGCTCAGGATTTTGTACCTCACGGTCGCATCGATTGCAAATGATTCTCTTATCTATGTCGGTTTTATATCGCGGCGATCAACGCTCATGCAGTGCCTGAAAGAAGGGGCGCCAGTCCCCGCACGGCGGTATTCAGCCGGACTCCGCGCACTACACAAGCATCGATAGCGGGCGAAGCCAATACCTCCAAAAACCTTTTCTCTTTTCGAAAGTCGTCTGGACAAAATGTGTCAGCAGGATAGTCTACCTGTTTGGAGTGTTTAACAGGATCAAGAGGGGAAGCTCATGCAGAAACGAATGATCTCGGCGCTTGTGGCCGTCGGCTTTTTTATTATTGGCACGTCCGCCTATGCGGGTTTCTTTGCGGAAGATGCGACTTACTTTGCCGTTCGGGCGAGTGAGACGAGGGGCGGGAGTGTAGACCGGTTTGGTCCCGTAGGTATTGGGATTCAGCTGACCATTCCCGCGTTTGGAATGAAGGTTAAGAATGTTGAGACTGGGTCACCGGCAGAGAAGAGTGGTCTCAAGAAGGGCCAAATCATTGTGTCGATCAATGGCGAGACGCTTGCTGATATTGATCCACGTATTCAACTTGGCAACATTATTACTAAGGCAGAGGCTTCTGACGGAGTTGTTAAGCTGGTCGTCAAGAGTTCTGCCGATGCGAAGGCGAGCGAAGTCGTCGTCAAAATTCCGGTACTCGGCGCTTACAGCAAGACCTGGCCGTTGAATTGCGCGAAGTCCGATAAGATCGTCCGTGACCTCGCAGACCACTTGGGCAAGCGTGAAGAATTGTCGCTCAGCCATCTGGCTGGTCC
>CAXMRT010000032.1:0-3973 GCA_964196025.1 uncultured Gemmatimonadales bacterium
CGACCACATTGTCGGGTCTGGCAAGCTCCTCCGATCCCGCCTCGCTTACCACCTGCACACCGCTACCGGCGTTGACCGCAACACCATCCTGCATGCTGCAGCGGCCATCGAAATGCTCCACGGGGCGAGCCTCCTTCATGACGATGTCATTGATGGCGCGGGTGTCCGGCGCAACCTCCCCGCGTTCTGGAAAGAAAAAGGCACTTCCGGCGCCATCCTCTTAGGTGACCTCCTCCTCTGCCTGTCGATGGAACTCATCTGTCGCGTTGAAAACGGTCAACTCACTCCTCGTTTTGTTCAAAAAGCCCGTGAAATGTGCGATGCCGAGTCCGAACAAGAACTCATTGTTAGAGGCGAGGCTGCAACATGGGACACCTGCGTGAGCATAGCACGCAGAAAAACAGGCTGCTTATTTGGATTTATCGGGTTCGCAGCCGGCTGCGGAGATGCTGAGCGCCAAGCAGCGACCGAAGAAGCAGCGTATCAAGCTGGCACAGCCTACCAACTCGCGGACGACCTGCTTGACGAACTCGGCGACGAGCAGCTTTCGGGTAAAACGCTCGGAACCGACGCAAAACGCGGGAAAGTAACCGCCGTAAGCGCTGCTCTGGCCTCAGGCTTCGACCCCTACACTGTCATCGATGAACTCTGCGGGAAAGCTGTCTCAACACTCGATGCCTACCCTAAAACGCGAAAGAGTCTCAAGCTCTGGCTCTCGAATGACCTACTCCCTGTGGTCTCCAAATTCACCGCAAAACCATCTGTTTAGAACCGCTTACAAAACCACCAAGCCGGTCGCCAAAAAAACAACGGTATTTTCTCAACTAAAAACCGAAAAAAGCCTTTACTTTGCAACAAACTGACGTAGGATCGGCCACTTAAAATTATGGCGTTGTAAGCGCATATAGTTATGCGAATTTGGTTATCGGGAAGAATGGAAAATGGCGGCAATTACAATAAATAAGGGCTTAGATCTAAAGCTCGCTGGCGCCCCTACCCATGACTTGGAGGATGCGTTAAAGACTCCGACCGTCACCATCCATCCCCGCGAGCTAGATGGCGTCAAAGTTAAGCTCGAGGTCAAAGAAGGCGACACCATCAAGCGCGGCTCTGCGCTCTATAGCGCCAAAAACGTTGCCGGCTTCACTTTTCGCTCTCCCACAGCCGGAACCATTAAGGAAATCGTCCGTGGAAAACGACGTTTCCCTGAAAAAATCATCATCGAGCCATCCTCCTCTAACGAGTCTGAGTCTTTTCGAAAATACACCAGTCATGACATTCAAGCTGCCAACCGCGACGAACTCCTCGCTCATTTACTAGACACAGGCCTATTGATGCTGATTCGCCAGCGTCCTTTCAACAAAATGGCTGACATGAGCGTCACTCCAAAATCTATTTTTGTAAACGCCATGAACACCGCCCCATTCACTCCCCATGCGGCGACCGCTCTTAAAGGAAGAACAGAGCATTTCAACGCTGGCATCGATATTCTGCATAAACTTACCAGTGGCCCTGTCAATGTTTGTCTCCATACAGCCGATTTTGATGCGCCGGAACTAAGCTCTTCACCGCGGGCGAAACGCCATGCATTTGAAGGCCCTCACCCATCAGGAAATACCAGTGTTCATATAGAGCGGGTAGATCCGATGGCTCTCCGGGACACCGTTTGGACGATTGACGCGCAGCAGGTCGCAGCAATCGGACAGCTCTTCTCTGAAGGTGAGATTCCTAACACTAAAGTGGTTTGCCTCGGTGGCCATGGCATTAAGCCCAGCGGTCGAAAACATTACACCGTAAGCATCGGTGGAAGCTTGGAATCCTTGTTGGATGGAAAACTCGAAGATCAAGAGATGCGAATCATCTCCGGCGATGTCCTTAGTGGGTCGCATGTCACGATCGACCAAGGAATCCGAGTCTACGACTCCGCCATCACAGTGATCCCCGAGGGACGCACACGTCGCTTCCTCGGCTGGATGGATCCCGGTTACAAATTACGCAGCTTTTCAACCGCGTTCATTTCCACCTTTATCAACGACCAGAAAGACTGGCGGCTCGACACCAACGCGAACGGCGGCCACCGCGCCATGGTTCTGACGGGTTACTACGACAAGGTTATGCCTATCGACATCATGGTCGACTATGTGATCCGCGCTGTCATGGCTAACGACACTGACGAAGCGGTTAAGTTAGGCATCCTAGAGACCGTCCCAGAAGACTACGCACTTTGTGAATTTATCTGCCCGTGCAAAACAAACATGCAGGCCTTAATCAAGCAGGGTCTTGAAATGATTGAGGAAGAAGGCATCTAACTATGAAGTTTATCCTCAAAAAGCATGATGAGATCCGTCACCTGTTCGAAAAGGGTGGCAAGTTGGCGAAGTTATGGCCGCTCTTCGATGCACAAGACACCTTCATGTTCACCCCTGCCGAAACCACGCACAGCGGCGCACATGTCCGCGATGCGATCGACCTTAAACGCGTGATGATCACCGTGGTCCTCGCCCTAATCCCTTGCCTCCTCTTCGGTATTTACAACGCTGGCTATCACTACGCCGACCATGCGGGTGACACAAGCCTCATGACTATCATGATCCGTGGTTCATGGATGGTGATTCCGATCGTTCTCGTCTCCTATATCGCTGGCGGAGTCTGGGAAGTGCTATTCTCTTGCGTCCGCCGACATGAAATCAACGAAGGGTTTCTCGTTACAGGCATGCTCTTTCCATTAACCCTCCCGCCCACCATTCCTCTTTGGCAAGTCGCCCTGGGTATTTCGTTTGGTGTCGTCATCGGTAAAGAGGTGTTCGGCGGAACCGGCATGAACATCCTGAACCCAGCCCTAACTGCCCGTGCGTTCCTATTTTTCTCTTATCCGAAGTGGATCATTGGTGACAATGTATGGGGCAACGCATCCGGTGGCCCTGCCATCCTATCCTCTGTCGAAGGTATTACCCAAGCCACCCCACTAGCAGTCGCTTCACAGACACCCGTCGGCGAAAGCGCAATCGCGGCAATGGCAGCAGCCGGTCACAATTTATGCACGATGATCGCCGGCCTTGAAGTGGGAAGCATCGGCGAAACCAGTGTAATAGCCTGTATTCTTGGGGCGGGCATCCTTCTCGCCACCCGAATCGGATCATGGCAAATCATGGCAGCAACCGTTCTAGGTCTTCTGGGCGGCGGCGTAATAGCAAACATCTTCGGCGCCAGCGCCATGTCCCAGCTCCCTCCCTACTATCATCTCCTCATGGGTGGCTTTGCCTTTGGCTGCGTATTCATGGTCACGGACCCTGTGTCTGCAGCAGCGACCCCAACAGGAAAATGGATTTACGGTATTCTAGTTGGCTTGGTCATCATGATCGTCCGGCTCGTAAACGGCGCCTACGTGGAAGGCGTCATGCTCGCCATCCTCTTCGGCAATGTATGCGCTCCACTGATTGATCACTACGTCGTCGAAGCGCACATCAAACGGAGGCAGGCACGTGTCTAAAGACGCCAAGTCCCCTATCCCTTTCGCTATCATCATCTGCGTATGCTGTAGTCTGATTTTGGCGGCAATCCATTCGACGCTCAAAGACGAACAAGACCTCAACAAACGCGTCGACATGCAATATAACGTGCTCAAGGCTCTCCATATCGATGGAATCGAGCTCTTCAACGAAAAGGGCAAACGCGTCATCAGCAGTACGGATATTGAAAACGCGTTCGAAACAAGCATCACTAGCATCGTTTTGGACGCGACGTTTACAAACACAGTCGACATCAGCGTCTTCGACCTAAAGACCAAAGATATCGAAAAGAAAATCTACAACCCCATCTTCGTCTATACCGACAAAGATCCTGCAAAGTCAAAATACGCGATTCACATCAGCGGCAAAGGCCTATGGTCCACCATCAACGGATATATGGCTATCGAAGCCGACGCAGCCACAATCGCAGGCGTATCCTTCTATTCGCACGGTGAAACCCCCGG
>CAXMRT010000033.1:0-11978 GCA_964196025.1 uncultured Gemmatimonadales bacterium
GGTAGACCAACATAGCCAAAAACGCTGGCGTACAAAGAAAGAGTGGTACTCGACCACCATGCGTGCAACTCAGCGCAATGCCAAGGGCGCTAAAGGCAATCGCAACCATCAACACCGATTCTGTGAGCCACCCACTCAGCAGGGCATTCAGGCCTAGAACCACAAGAGGACAAACGAATCTCATACGCCGACGACCGCATCCGCATTCATAGCATCGTGATTATCCATACACAAAATGGGCGTAGCCCCCTGCGGCAACAGATTTGCCCAATACCCCATCGGGGTATTACTCACAACAATAATGGCGGCACTGCTCCCCGAGGTCGCACGGATGGCTGCGGTCACATCGTCCATATCACTCGTGGCTCGACATTCAGCGACGGCAAGACTCTCTAACATGATGGAGACACTCGTCTCATCAAGGTTCACAGGGATGGGGGTCCACTGATTGAATGACGCCACAAAATCGAAGACCACTGATTGCTCCCTGAAATAACTGCATAGCCCGGACAATTGACGCAATGAGCGCTCGAAGTTGGGCTGCTTCACAAGCACGCGATGCGGCTGGTAGCTATGAAAGATGACAACCGCTCTGGCCGGCGAAAGCTGCTCTGTCTCGCGCACAATAATCCGACTCATTTGTACGGACCGCGGCCACGAGATGCACTTCGCATGATCACCATACCGGTACTCGCGCAGGGATTTGAAGTCCCCCGTGAAGTCAGCCATCTGATTCTCACGCTGGCCCGCGTCCATCGCGCCCGAACTGAGCAAGTGAAGAAGCTCCGGCGACAACTCGGGCTCTGGAACAACTACCAGCCGCGCCGACAGACTAAAATCTCTTTGCGCACGCCTCATTCCTAGAGGGAAGTATGAGATAATACTGCAGTCAAACTGATCATAAATGCCGCGCCGCTTAATCTGCGCATTCACCACCCGCCGGCTCACTCGGTCAGGGGCCAGTACGCTGAACTCCATGTGACCATGTTTATGCGGAAGAATTAACTCGTGCGAAAACTCGACTTGAAAGCTCTCCATAATGGGACTGACATTGCGAGCCATGACGGCCAAAGACACGTCCTCGCCAACGAACACTAGCAGAGGCAGCCGATGCTCCATCTCGATTCGCGATAGGTTCCAGATCGCCAGAAAACGGGACAGGACGCAAAGCGTCAACAGGAAGAGACCCACCCACACGAGCGGTGACAAAGAAAACCAAATACCCACTCCCACCCCAAGCACCGCACATCGGGGCAAAAGCTTTCCGGTGACAGTTGCTTCTAGATGAACGCCCGAATGAAGGCGTGAACTCATGCCCCTCCGACAGGCACCGGAGTGGAATCTAGTATCTCAGCCAAAACCTCTTCAATGTGACGCGTGTTGCCCCCAGAGGCGTGGCGTCCACCCAGGCGATGTCGCAGCGTATAAGGCATGACACGCTTCACGTCGTCAGGATACACACCGTCGTGACCATGAAAGCACGCATTAGCGCGCGCTGCGTTCATGAGTGCGATGGCGGCACGTGGCGACGCGCCGCTTGTAAATTCACGGTGCTCATGCGTTGCGTCGCACAACGACACGATGTAGGCCATGATGTCGCGACTGATATACATATTCTTCACGGACTCGATCATGCTCAGCAAATCGTCACGCCCCATCACGGGTGATACCGGCGCAGTCGATCGTCCGTCCGCATGATAGGCAAGGATTTCCAACTGCGTATCAGAGTCTGGGATCACCATTTCGAAGGACAGGAGAAAACGGTCCAGTTGCGGTTCCGGAAGCGGAAAGGTCCCCGCCGAGCTTAAATGGTTTTGCGTCGCAATCACACAAAATGGTTTTTCAAGTGCATGCGTGACGCCATCGACGGACACCTGAGTTTCACTCATCGATTCCAGCAAGGCGCTCTGGATACGCGGGCTAGCGCGATTTATCTCGTCAGCCAAAATGATGTTTCCGAAAATCGGGCCGGGATGAAAGATAAACTCACCATCCGACTGATCATAGATCGTGTAGCCCAAAATATCCGCCGGCAACAAGTCTGGGGTAAACTGAACCCGGCGAAACACGCAGGTTAAGGAATCAGCCAATACTTTCGCCAAGGTGGTCTTGCCCAGACCCGGCGCACCTTGAATCAAAATATGTCCGTCCGCCAACAAACCGGTAATCAACAGTTCAGCCGATTGTTCTGATCCAAGCAAGTGATCCGTCAAGTTGCGATATAATGGCTTTAACAGCGAATTCATAACCCCCTCTTTACATTTAAAACGTCCCCGCCTCCTGCACTCTTAGAAAACTCTAGGGACGCTGCCTACGCATACGCCTACTATAGGTAAACGCACCCCCTACAAGCAAGGCTCTACACAGCATCACATCCCCGACGGAAAGACGACGCAACCAGCTTGTCCACACGATCAAGAGGCACCGCACGCGGACGATATCGAACGCCTAAATCCCCGCGAAAAACAAGAACGTTGCCTCAATCTGCGAATGCCAGTACGACCACTCGTGTCCGCCAGTGGCCTCGCGGTAGTCGTGCTCAATACCTGCGGCCTCTAGCTGGGCGCTGAGCTCTTGATTAGCCTTTAGCAAGGCATCATCCCGCCCACAATCGAAACGAAGCGCAGGCAACTTAGCTCTATTTTTTTCTAAATAGTAAAAGGCGGATCCACTGTCCTCTTCATCCACGTCGAGGCTCGAGACATCCTCTTCAACGAAGTCAGTCATCTGGTCCAAGCGCGTAATCGAGGAGTGTCCACTGATCCCTTGAAATCGATCCGGATACTTCGCACCCAAGCGCAGGGCGCCATAGCCCCCCATCGAGAGCCCCGCAATAAACATAGGACTCGCAGCAGTGATCCCCTCGACATTCTCCTGTCCGACTAAAGGTACTTCGTCAACAATCCACGACTCGTAATCGGCATCGGCATGCGGGCAATACCCACTACCATCGCCCCACAAACCATCGCTCGGCATCAACAAGGCCATCGGCGGCACTCGGCCTTCATCAATCAGACGCTGCAAAACCTCATGCGCGCCACCCTTCAAAGCCCACGCCCAATGACTGCCGTACACACCATGCAACAAGATGGCGACCGGCATGTCAGCCACTGGCTTCTCGGTCTTGGGCACATACAGACACACATCCGCTCGACGCTTTAATGCGGGGCTTTTCACGGTGATGAACTGAAGCCCGTCCGCGGAGTACGCGGGATCCGACACCTCTGTTGTGCGAAACACACTGCTCATTCGAACACCAGCACACCTTTGGCGATGCGGCCATGATGCATGTCATCAAACGCATCACCGAGTTGATCAAGGGTGTAGGTCTTACTAATCATCTCATCCAACATCAACTCACCCTTCTCGTAGTGCTCAATCAGAATGGGGAAATCGCGCTGCGGCACGGACTTTCCATAGAGCGGATTCACATAGGTCTTATCGAACTCAAACAACTCCATATCAATCGTCACCTCTTGCTCAATACCACTAAGCTGCAAGGCCATACCACCATGCCGAATCATCGCCAAGGGTGCCGCACCTAGCGCGGGAACGGCGGTACACTCAAACGCATAGTCCGCTCCGCGTCCCTGACATTTCTCATGAATCGTGGCCGCCATCTTCAGCAAGCCCACATCATCACGATCCGCCTGCAACACATCCGTGGCGCCAAACTGCTTGGCCATCTGCAATCGCTCTTCACTCAAATCAACAGCAAAGATCTTGCCGGCACCCGCGATCCGCGCACCCTGAATCACATTCAAACCAACGCCACCGCAACCCAACACCACCACGTTCGCGCCTTTTTCTACTTTGGCCACATTGCGGACGGAACCGAATCCAGTCATCACGCCACAGCCAATGATAGCGGCAGAGTTGAACGGAATGTCGGAGACAATCTTTACCACCGCTTCCTCACGCACCAAGGTCGCTTCGGCCATGGTGCCCAGATTAAACGAATGCGCGATACTGTCCCCATCCAAACGCGTCGCCTCCAGCCGAGCGGCGCCATCTAAGGGCTGTTT
This sequence comes from uncultured Gemmatimonadales bacterium, assembly GCA_964196025.1. Classification (GTDB taxonomy): domain Bacteria; phylum Verrucomicrobiota; class Kiritimatiellia; order CAXMRT01; family CAXMRT01; genus CAXMRT01. Next base: position 4,026 of record CAXMRT010000033.1, read on the forward strand.
CGCGGTCACAAAGGAATGACTCTCGCAGAGGCTCTCTTCGTGTCGCTCACACTGGAAACACGTTCCGCACGGAATGGCCCAGTTGAGCAAGACCTTGTCTCCCACAGCGACTGACGTCACTTCATCACCAATAGCCAAGACGTCGCCCGCGCCTTCGTGCCCCATTACTAAGGCATCGCCCCAAGACATGGAGTCGAAATCTGTATGACACACCCCCGCGGCCCGAATCTTCACCAAGACCTCGCGCCCCTCTGGAGCACTCAACTCCAACTCAGCAATTCGATGACTCCCCTTACCATCCGTCACAGCAGCTCTAACTCGCATCACACACCCCATTCAAATCCACACAGATTACATGCGCTCGCACGGACAAAACTCAACCCTTGAGCAATTCTCGTGCGTGCTCGAGGATAACCGACGTGGAGTCTTTGCCACCCAACATGCGGGCAACCTCTTCGGCACGTGCGTCTCCAGCAACCTCTTCGACACGCGTGAAGGTGCGATCGTCAACGACCTCTTTGCGTACGACCTGGTGGGTTTGACCACACACAGCTACCTGTGGTAGATGCGTAATGCACAACACTTGATGGTTCCCCGCGACCTTCAAAAGTTTTTCACCAACGGCCGCACCGGTTTCGCCACCGAGATTCGCGTCAATTTCGTCAAACACCAACACCGGAATGCAATCATGCCTCGCCAGCACGGCTTTGGTTGCCAGCATGACACGAGAAATTTCACCGCTCGAGGCGATGGCGCGCAAGGAGCGCATCTCTTCTCCCGGATTGGGCGCGAACCCAAAGTCGAGCTGATCCATCCCTGTCGGACCCGGTTCGACCTGCTTGAGGTCCACCGAAAACTTTGATTGCGGGAAGCCCAAGTCACGACATTCTTCGGTGATCGCTTTGGCCAATTTTCCCGCCGCCGACAAACGGGCCTTGCGCAACCCTTCCGCTTCGGCAAACACGCGTGCACGAGCCGCTTCGCTCTCTCCCCGCAGCTGCTGAAGGTGCTCATCTCGATTTTGAAGATCAAACAGCTCACGCTCACTCTTTTCGAAGAACGTGATGATTGCCGGAATCGATTGCCCGTACTTACGCCTCATCGAGGAGTAGGTGGCAAGTCGATCATCCAACCACTCTAAACGCGTCGGGTCACAGTCAACCGTCTGCGCACGACTACTCACCGAGCTATACAACTCCTGAACTTGAACCGCAATGGCTTCAGCCTCGTCTACCCACTGCTGGCCTTCCGGAAGCATCTCTGACAATCGATTTAAACTCTGCTGAACCGTGACCAGCGCGTTGAAGGCAGATGCAGGATCGTCCACCAAGGCCTGACAAACGGCATCACTCTCCTCTACAATATTCTGCGCATTCGCGTTAAGCGCGTGCTCCTCAAGCACCTCTTCTTCTTCGCCCTCTTTCAACTGAGCCTTTTGAATCTCATCAACCTGATACTGCAGCAAGTCCAAGCGCCGACTGACCTCCTGCTCATCCATGTCCAACTCACCCAAGCGCGTCAGCACAGCCTGAAACGCGCGATATTCGGTCGCGTACGACTCACGCGTCTTCTCCAGTCCCGCAAAGGAGTCCAGCACGCTCAATTGATAAGCCGGATTCAAGAGCGATTGATGATCGTAGGGCCCATGCATGTCCACCAGAAGATCTCCCACTTCTCGGAGAACACTAAGCGTGGTAGACCCACCATTGATGATATTCTTATTCGAGCCGGCAGCAGACACAATGCGGCGGATAATCAATTGACCGTCGGCACATAATTCCAGTCCGGCATCGTCCAGAATCTTATCGATCGCCTGTACGTCTGCCATCAGGAAGACGGCTTCAGCTGTACACTTCGCCTCTCCTGTGCGAATCATGCCTTTGTCGGCACGATCGCCCATCACCAAACCCAAGGCACCCATCAAAATGGACTTCCCCGCACCAGTCTCACCCGTGATCACATTGAAGCCTGACCCAAACTCGATCTCCAGGTCGTCGACAAGCGCCAGATTTGTGATGGTCAAAGAAGTAAGCATGCCCAAATCTTAATTCAAGACCCCGCTGTCCGGAAGACTAATTGCGAGTGTAACACCAAAATTTGGGACAGTCAGGATCCTCTAGCAACGGACGAAGACAAAAAAAGGACCCGGAAAGACATCCGGGCCCCTTCAGCCGAGTCGAAAACTCGCCTGTCGTGCTTTTCGGGTAGGACAAGTGTACGTTGCTTCTGCGGACCTCGTTCGGTACTTACTGCAAGCGATAACAAGTCGAAAGGGAGAGCACAATACGCTCAACGACGCCAATCAGAGGAGAAAACAATGCGCAGAGCACAACTCCCCTTCTCCTTGTTAAAAACTCTGTAAAAAATGGCATTCACCATTGTTTGGTGTTCCGAAATCGCGGTTGCCTGTCGCGCTGAACCTGCTTTCGGACGCCAGACATCGTTTTAAGCTGCGTAACCAGTGCTGGGTCCACGGCGATAGTCCTTTGATGCAACCCGCCAACCGGCGCGTTTTTGGGCAATAGAACGATATAATTGCCGCGTAGCTCATATCGCAAGTTGTTCATCTCGCATATGATGTCCAAGGCTTCTGCCAAGGTGATGTTACGAGCTGAGAAACTAACGGAACTCTGTTGGGCTTCGCTTTCATCCGCATAGACCGACTGACCGAGCGTGCACAACACCAACATTGCTAGACCCTGTGTGATTCGCTGCATAACTCTTAGTATACAGGGGAAATACCCCAAGTCAAGTATACATGCCCGTTTTATTGCATGCATTGGGAGATCCTTCTATGTACACGTCATGTATAGGTTCGTATCGGGAATCACTCGAAAACAGCTAAAAACACCATTTCTGTCCGTTTTTTCAGGCTGGCACACAAGTTGCGATATGTCCGGACCATGAATACACTGATTTCTTTCAATTTTCCCAATGGAGGCAGTGCACGGTCATTTGGTGCGCACCGTGTTGCTGCCTCCTGCGGGACTTGCATCTCCCCGCTAAACCGTAGACACTCGTGACCACCATGACTCAACAGCTCGCCCCCCACGCAACCCCACGTAGGCATTCGCTCGAACAACTAGACCTCTGGGTCGCGCTGGGTGCCATTGTCCTACCCGTGACAATGACCTGGCTCTACCTCTACAGCTCTGAGCCCGCACTCACAGGCATCCTCTATCCCATCAGTCGCATTATCGAGTTCGCTTTCCCCGCCATCTGGGTGTGGTTGATCTTGAAACACCCGTTTAAGCTCATGAAGCCAAGTCTCAAAGGATTAGGACTGGGTGTCGCATTCGGCATCATCATTGCGGAACTCATGTTGATTCTATACTTTGGCTTCCTGAAACACACCCCTGCTCTCGCCGAAACCCCGGCCGCTGTCCACGCCACCCTCCTACGCTTCAACGTCGCGTCGCTACCGGCCTTCGCTGCTTTCGCCGCATTCATCACGGTCTTCAATTCGAGTATCGAAGAATATTTCTGGCGCTGGTTTGTTTTCGGCCGCCTGAAAGCAGCGAAGGGATTCACTTTTGCGATCATTGCCGCAACCCTCGGGTTTGGCTTCCATCATGTACTCATCCTCAACACCTTTTTTGAGCCCCAATACTTCTGGAGCGCAACAATGGTCTTCTGCGCACTGATCTCCACTGGCGGCGCAATTTGGTGCTGGATGACACACAATACGGGATCCGTCTTCGCAGGCTGGGTCTCACACATTATCATCGACGCCGGCGCGATGCTGATCGGCGCGGATATGCTGATCCCGTATTGGAAGGAACTCGCGCTTTAGACAAACGACTTTGGGCCCAGCTTCAATTCCCCACGTCCAGGACTGACCCTCTTGGACTAAGCGACCCGAAAACCCAGCGCCTGTAGCACCTGCTGCAGGCGCTTTTTTTCTGGCGAAATCTCAAGCTCGGTAAAGCGAAACTCGCGCCGCATCGGGTACTCTTTTCGGAACCGATCAAAGCTCACGCCACGCGCTTCAGCAGCATCCTCCTCAACCGCACGAAAAGCCAGGTCGTCAGCCCGAACATCATACACGGGACGCACGGCCTCCAATAAACAGCCCTCGAATGACGCGGCGGCACCCGACACCATCAATTCTGGCACCGGTGGTTCCGGCCAACAATCATCGATCGACCACGACCCCTGCACTCCCAGCGCTGCACAGGCCGCGTCATACACCATCGCGGTCCCCATTGCTTTACCTTCAAAGGAATAGCCCGCTATGTGCGGAGTAGCTAACCAGACTCGCTCAAGAAGGTCGGCGCGCACGATCGGCTCTCCTTCCCAGGTATCCAAGACAACTCGCCCAATCTCGCCCGCGTCAATCACCCGCCGCAAGGCGTCGGACTCAACAATTGGCCCACGGGCAGCATTCATAAATAAGGCGTCGCACTTCATCGCCGCAAAAAAAGCCTCGTCGGCTAGGTGCCAGGTCGGATCCATACCCTCGCGTTCGAGCGGGGTATGCAAGGTCACAATATCGGATTCGGCCAACAACTGCGGAAGCTCACAAAACCCGTCCATACCCTCTGCCCGTGCCCGCGGTGGATCATTCAACAACACGCGTAACCCCAGCGCCTCCGCCTTAGCTGCAACTCGTGAACCGACCTGACCGACACCCACAATCCCAAGCGTCAAGCCCTCTAGCGTGCGATCCTCCAAGACGGCCCACTCCAACAACACGGCAGTGATCCACTCCGCAACACTCGTTGCATTACACCCCGGCGACGAGGCCCACGGAAACGTCGACTCTCGGATTTCTCTAGCAATGTGGTCGATGCCGATCGTGGCAGTCCCTATGAACTTTAAGCACGGTCCCTGAATGAAATCCGGCGTAATCTGAGTGGTGGATCGAACAGCAAGGATATCCACATCCGCCAAGTCCGCCGCGGTAATCGTCCGGCCGTCCACAGCCCGCACATCACCCAGCGTCCCAAAGGCCTCCGTCGCGAAGGGCATGTTAGTCGTGCAAAGAGTGCGCATGTTAGACCTCCTTATGACTCGCCCGTCGGGCGGCCCGGATCGACACTTAGAACAAGTCCAACTGGGAGTCATTCGCCTTTTTGCGCGACCCGCGCGATTTGGCGATCTTAGGCTGGCCCGCGTCGCTGAGCTCGCCGTCCTCCAAGTTTTTCAAAATCTCGCCCGCCCGACCAATGACGTCATCCGGTAAGCCCGCCAAACGCGCTACGGCAATGCCATAGCTTTTGTCGGCACCACCCTCCACAATCTTCCGAAGAAAAACCACGGTGTCGCCACGCTCTTTGACCAATACGCTGTAGTTCTTAACTCCAGACAAGGTGATCGCTAGATCCGTCAGCTCATGGTAATGCGTCGCAAACAAGGTCTTGGCTTTAACCAACGGATTATCATGCAAATACTCAGCAACCGCCCAAGCAATACTGATTCCATCAAAGGTGCTCGTTCCCCGTCCGATTTCATCAAGAATGATCAAACTACGCGGCGATGCATTATTCAAAATATTCGCAGTCTCCTGCATTTCAACCATGAAGGTCGAACGCCCATGCGCCAGATCATCGCTGGCTCCTACACGCGTAAAGATACGATCCAACACCCCGATCGAAGCCTCCGCGGCAGGCACAAACGACCCCATATGCGCCATCACGGCAATGATGCCGACCTGTCGAATATACGTCGATTTACCCGCCATATTAGGCCCTGTCAGGATGATGAGCTGACTGTCGCTGCAGTTCAGGCTCGTGTCATTCGGAATAAAACGCTCGGAATCAGGCATCTGCTCAATCACGGGATGACGTCCATCCCGAATAATCAAGTCATCACCCTGCGTCATGGTGGGTCGCACATAGCGCGAGGTCAACGCACAGTCCGACATGGACCGCAATACATCCAACTCTGCTAGAGCATCCGCAGTGGCCTGGATCTGACTTGTCTGCTCCACAATCGTATCGCGGACTTTGACAAAGATGTCATACTCCATGGCGGTCGACTTATCCTGCGCGCCCAGAATCTTGGTTTCATATTCCTTTAAGGCAGGCGTTATGAACCGCTCGGCATTCACCAAGGTCTGCTTACGCACATACTCTTCCGGTACGTTCGCACTGTGGGCCTTGGAGATATCGATGTAATAACCGAACACTTTGTTATGTCGGACCTTCAAATTCTTAATGCCCGTGCGCTCTTGCTCGGACGCCTGATACTCGGCCAACCACTGCTTGCCGATCGACGCGATCTCACGCAGCTCATCCAATTCGGCGTTGTAGCCCTTACGTATCAAGCCACCGTCCTTTAAACTAGTCGGAGGCTCCTCGCCAATCGCGGTCGCAACCAAGTCAACAATCTCAGGCAGAGGATGGATTTCATCGCGCAAATGCACTAAGAGGTTCGCGGTGCATTTCTCAAGCAGCACACGGATGGCTGGCAGTTTTTCGAGCGACTGTCCCATGGCATTCAAATCACGAGCATTGCCTCCGCCGCCGCCCAAGCGCGCTATCATCCGCTCGACATCACGAATGGAGCCCAGAGCATCCGCAATTTCCTTCAAAAGCAGCCGGTCATCAACAAACACCTGTACCGCGTTCTGACGCTCACAAATCGCGTCGTAATCGGCTAACGGTCGCATAACCCAATCGCGCAACAAACGCCCGCCCATGGCGGTCTTCGTGCTGTCCAAAACCTTCAGCAGGGTCGGATCACTCGCGGACCCAGCCCCTTCCAAACTACGCGCGCTGATCAAGTCCAAGTTCACACATGTGGTTTTGTCTAGAACGAGATACTTGTCAGGCTGCCGCCGACGCAAGCTGCGGATATGCCCCACCTGTCGATGAAGCTCCTCGCGCACATAATAAAACATTCCGCCCGCAGCACCGACCAAGGCATGTCGTCCCTCACATCCAAAACCCTCAAGTGAGTGCACCCCAAAGTGCCTGACAAGCAGGTCATACGCGGAGTCATATTCGAAGGTCCAGTCCTGACAGGGCGTCAATACCACCTGCGGCAAGACGTCTTTCACGACCGCTAATCGAGGGTCCTCAATTTGATCTTCAGGCACCGCTACTTCGCTGGGACGATAACGCGCCATGTTATCAATCAGCACCTCAGGGTCATCACTCTCTTCGACCCAAAAACTGCCAGTCGACAAATCCAAGAACGACATGCCGATACCCTCGTCCGTCAAATACAGGCCACCGAGGTAGTTGTTGCGGTTCGAATCAAGAATGCTTTCCTCTGTGACGGTCCCCGGCGTAATCACCTGTCGAACCTCACGGCGAACGATACCCTTTGATGCTCCCGCTTCTTCGACCTGCTCACAGATCGCGACCTTGAGGCCTGCCTTGATGAGTCGAGAGAGATAATTTTCGGCTGCGTGATAAGGAATGCCGCACATAGGAATCTTGTTGCGCTTGGTGAGTGAAATATTCATCACGGGTGCCGCGACCTGAGCATCCTCGAAAAACATCTCGTAAAAGTCGCCCAGGCGGAAGAACAGGATCGTTCCTGGAGCCAGCTCCGACTTGATTTGTCGGTACTGCTTCATCATTGGAGTTGTTTCGCTGGCCATTCCGCTCCTATTCGTCAATTTGGCCCCGACGCCCACCGCACCAGTCACCACTTAAATCGACGCGATATCCTGCCAGATTTGACCTCGGCTGTAAATGCTGGAGATCCCCACCACCACCAGCATACCCCATACTAGCTCCGGATGCTTGTGTAGTGCGTGTGACCCGTAGGGCTCGCGCCCCCGCAACCCAATCACGCAGCCAGAGTGAGCGCCTTCCCGTTGGGTAAGACGCAGCTACACAAGACCCACCACCACCAGAATACCCTTTTCTAAGGTATGGGTGCTTGTGTAGTGCGTGTGACCCGTAGGGCTCGCGCCCCCACAACCCAATCACTCACGCAGAGTGAGCGCCTTCCCGTTGGGTAAGACGCACTACACAAGACCCACCACCACCGGAATAC
>CAXMRT010000034.1:0-3079 GCA_964196025.1 uncultured Gemmatimonadales bacterium
GTCCTCAACCGCTCGCTTCAGGACATGCTGCTCCAAAGCTGGGGCAACAAGATTGCCGTCTTCCCCGCCATCCCGAAGTCCTGGGACACCACTGTCTTCCACAACCTGCGGGCGGAGGGCGCGTTCCTCGTGAGCGCCGAGCTCAAGGACGGCAAGACCGCATGGGTTCGGATCAAGAGCCTCGCCGGCGAACCATGCCGGGTGCAACCGAATCTCGTCGGCAAAACCACCGTGCGGATCAACGGCAAGCCGGTCGGAATAACGCCGTCCGCAGACGGAATCTACGACCTTCCACTCGCCAAGGGTGATGAGGCGATCCTGCAATCCAACGGCCATGCAATTAAATTGCTCGTCCGGCCCCTGCCCGCCGACCCCGACCAGATCAACCCCTTCGGTAGCCCCAGATAGTAAGACCGGGTATGGGGTCACTTATCAATCTCCACCAATTCGACTTCAAAGATCAGTGTTTGATTGGGACCTATGACGGTTCCTGCTCCGCGTGGGCCGTAAGCGAGTTCGGGAGGAATGGTGAAACGGTATTTTGCACCGACCTTCATCAACTGCAATCCCTCCGTCCACCCTGGGATCACTTGATTGAGGGAAAACGAGATTGGTTTCCCGCCACGGGATCGGTCAAACTCCGTCCCGTCTGGAAGATAACCTAGATAGATCACCTTTACTTTATCGGTCGGACCAGGTGAGGCACCATCCCCCTTCCTCATCACCTGATAGATCAAACCACTGTCGGTGCTGATTTTCTTCAGCTTGCCAGAGGACTCGCGTGGTTTGTGTTTTGTGGATCGTGCTGCCGACTCACTATCTCCATCGGGAAACGCTCCGGCGTTACGACCATTGCCGGACTTAGAAGAAGTGGAACCCTCAGAATCACGCATTCTTTTTGTATCAAAGATAATGACTGCAACAAAAATAGCCACCACGAGAGGCACGATGATCAGATAGGGTTTATTGGGCATTGAATGAGAAGATTCAGAATTTACCTACCACGCCGAAACTTCCCACTCCTCGGTCAGATCGGTCGGGATAGCATCGAGGAAACGAGACGGCTTGGTCATGTATTCGCCGGTGTAGCTTTTTGGATTGGTCATCGGATAGGTGAGATAGAGCTGGTCCTTGGCACGGGTGACGGCGACGTAAAAGAGTCGACGTTCTTCCTCGAGCATTTCAAGATCGCCCGAGTCGAGGACCCGACCGTTTGGAAACATTCCGTCGGCCAACCAAACCACAAATACCACTTTCCACTCCAAGCCCTTCGCCTGGTGAATGGAGGAGAGCATGACGCTGTCGTCTTTTTTCTCATCTTTCCGATCTCTTCCCTTTGCACCCGCAGGTTCGCCATCGACCGATGACATCAGCGAGAGCTGGGCGAGAAATTCGAGGATATCTTCGTAGTTTTCACCGTATTGCATCAGTTGCTCGATGTCCTGCTTGCGGTGTTCGTAGTTATCGAAGGTGCCGCGCATATAGTCCTCGTAGACTCCTTCGAGAATACTAAAAATCATGTTGGATGGCCGCTCGAATTCACCACCGGGGGCGAGTTCATCCAGGGTGTGGCATAGTTGTTCCCAGGTGTCCTTCGCTTTCGCCGGCACGCGGAATGGCAGCAGTGTTTCAGAAAATGATTCCGGCACCTCAACGCTTTGCCCTGCCGCGGATTTCGTCCAGGCGAGCCATAGATTATCCGCTGTTTTTGAACCAATACCGGGCAGCAGGAGAACAAAGCGTTTAAAACTAACCTCATCCCTACTATTCACCACGAATCGGATCATCGCTGAGACGTCTTTGATGTGGGCTTGTTCGAAAAATCTTAGTCCACTGGTAATCTGAAACGGCAGGTCACGGCGCGTCAACTCCATCTGAATTTCCATACTGTGGTAGTGCGCACGGTAAAGAACGGCGATCTCATTAGGCTCAATACCCTCGCCAATGAGCTCATCAATTCGTTCTGCTAGAAACTCGGCTTGGGTCGATGGGTCATCGAGCGCGACCAAGGCAGGAGTCATGGCACCACCTTCGCGGGCTGGCTTGAGCTCCTTCTCGTATTGAGTTTTGTTAGGTCGAATCGCGGCGTTAGAAAGCTCCAGCACTTCCGGCACGGACCGGTAGTTGGTTTCGATTTTAAACACCTCGGCATTCGGGTATTTATCCTGAAAGCTGAGGATGTTTTCCATATCGGCTCCACGCCACGAGTAAATCGATTGGGCATCGTCGCCGACAACCATGAGGTATTGTTTTTCTCCGACCAATAGATCGATCAGATCACACTGCACTCTGTTGGTATCCTGATACTCATCCACAAGCACGTGGCGGAACTTCTTCTGATAGAGCTGGCGCAGGTCTTGATGATCCTTAAGGAGTTTAAGAGTCTGAATCAGGAGATCATCGAAGTCCATCGAGTTGGTGGCCTTCTTTTTCTTGCGGTAGCCTTTCTGGACTTTTTTGATTTCCTCAAGCCACTCCTCCAAATGAGGGTAGCGGAATTCGAGGATGTCCTCGATGGAGTCGTAGGTGTTCTCAGCGAGGCTAAAGATGGATGCCAGTAGATCGGACTTGGGGAAGCGCCGACCGCCCGTATTGATTTTCAGGCCTTTGACGACCTCGGACATCAATGACTTCTGATCGTCCCTATCAAGGATTGAAAAGGAGCGGGTAAAACCAAGGTCATCGGCGTGACGGCGTAGGATTCGGTTACCGATGGAGTGAAACGTTCCACTCCAGAGATTGCTGATATCCTCGGACACGATCTCATTCACCCGCTCAAGCATCTCGCGGGCCGCCTTGTTCGTAAAGGTGAGCAGCAGGATATTTCCGGCATCGACACCTTGATCCAACAGATACGCCACCCGATGGGTCAGCGTGCGTGTTTTTCCCGATCCGGCACCGGCAATGACGAGGGCGGGGCCTGGTTTGGCGCTGACGGCAGCATACTGCTGTTCGTTCAACTCGGAGGCATAATCGATCCCCGATTTACTTTGGCCAGTTTGTTTACCGGATGTTATTTTATACTCACGCGCCATGGGCGGAGAATTTAACAGCGAAGTTCCGAATGAGAAGTGGCAAT
>CAXMRT010000035.1:0-7751 GCA_964196025.1 uncultured Gemmatimonadales bacterium
TTCTTCTCTTTCGCTAAAGTCTTGAGAAACGCATTGTACGGCGCCAACATCTTGTTGAGCTCTGTGTCCGGGTCCTCTTTGATCATGGTGGAGGTCAAAATCATAACCTTGATTCCGGCCGCTTGGGTCCGGTCAACAATATCAGTGATTTTTACTTTGTACTCATCCAGTGGAATACCCCGATTTCTAAGGCTGTGCCAAACGTCGTTCACCCCACAACTCAGCGTCATCCAATCTGGCTTCTTCGCATGCACATCCTTCTCGAGTCTCGCCAGCATTTGGTCACACTTATGCCCACTCACCCCTGCATAAACAGGCTTTACCTCCAAGCCACGGTCGTTCAACGCCTGGATCACCAATTGACAATATCCACCCGGCCTCGCACCTGCCTGCGTAATGGAATCCCCTAAGAAGGCAATGGTCTGCCCCTTTTCAACCTGCACAGACTCTTTCGCCACTCCATGAGAGGGACTCATACACGCAATCATCAAAAAGGGTACACAGAAGGTAGTAACGGCTCTCATCGTAGTCTCCAGAGGTTAGGTCCAATTAGTCACGAAAATAGTTATGTCGCCCTGCGAGCGAGAATTCAAGAGGAAACGCCGCCCCACAAGCGCCCACCGCACGCAAGCATTCAGTAGTCAGTGGGTAGGTAAAAATTCAATATCCAATATCCAACACGGAATATCCAATGTCCAAGCATCCAGTATCCAGCACTCAACCTAACATCGAGCTCTTGTGTAGCGCGTATGACCCAACGGGCAGGCGCCCCCGCAGCCCAAGTATCCAGTAGCCAGTAATCAGTAGTCAGTATCCAGTCTCACCATCGAGCTCTTGTGTAGTGCGTATGACCCAACGGGCAGGCGCCCCCGCAGCCCAAGTATCCAGCTCCCAGCTCCCAGCACTCAACCTCCCAATGCGCTCTTGTGTCCGCCGCCCACGCTGCATGAACCAGCGCTTGATGCACGTTTCGGGCTAGTAATAGTCTCGAATTGCCGTTTAAACTGTGCGGCTCGATGTGTAGGTTAATCTGTAGAGTTAAGCCGACACCTAATAGCCAAAGGGAAACGATGACAAACAGTGCCACACAACACAATCGATTCCTATGGCGGGCAAAGACGCTGATAGTCCTCATCACGCTCGCCCCTCTGCTCTCCTCTGCCGCCGACTGGCCAACCTGGCGACACGACCCCTCGCGCGGCGGCTCAAGCCCTCACACAATCCCAACAGACTTGCACCTTCAATGGAAACGCACACTGACACCCAACACGCCTGCATGGCCCGACACACAACCCACGCTACGCTACGACGTCGCCTCACACCCCATTGTGATGGGCCACCAAGTGTTCGTCGCATCCAGCACCACAGACCAACTCACCGCCTACGACACGCGAACCGGTAAGGAAAACTGGCACTTTAATGCCGAGGCTCCCATCCGCCTCGCTCCCGTCGCACACAAAGGGAAAGTCTACGTCACGGCCGATGACGGACGCCTCACCTGTCTTGATGCGACTACGGGCAAACAACTCTGGCGACACGACGGCGCGCCTTCGCAACGACTGATCCTGGGAAACCGCCGACTCATCTCGAGCTGGCCTTCACGTGGCGGGCCCGTCCTCCAAAACGGCGTTATCTACTACACCGCCAGCATCTGGCCGCTAATGGGCATATTCATCCACGCGGTCGATGCCGAAACAGGCAAGACTATCTGGACCAACAGCGGCGAAGGCTCGACATGGACCGTCCACCCCCACGGCGCACCCTCCTTCGCAGGCGTAGCACCCCAAGGACATCTCGCCATCTCTGGCGACGCCCTGATCGTACCAGGCGGCCGCTCCACCCCCGCGGTCTACGATCTCAAAACAGGCAAGCTCCGCTTCTTCACCTACGCGAAATCCGGCGGCGGACACGCGGTGATGGCCGACGCCCACGCCTACCACGTTGGCGGATCGTCCTTCACAATAGAGGACGGCAAAGGGATCAAGGATGGCCACAAACCTGTCATCCTTACACAGCAGGAGATGATCACCAGAGGCGACGGACACATCCGGCGAATTGCCGCACAGCCGGTGGTCACAGAAAAAAAGAGCGTCGACAAGAGAGGCAAAGAGACCGTCAAAAAGACCCGCGCTTACACCATCCTGGATGATCATGAAATCAGCTCCAAAGCTATGCCCAAGATCCGCGCAGGAAATCTGCTCATCGGGACAAGCAGCCGCACCTGCGCCATCCTCGACCCTTCACAAAAAGAGAACCCGCGCTGGTCACACGACTTTCCCCGGTCGATCTGGGAAGTCATCGCCGCGGACGACCGCCTCTTTGTTGTCACGCACGACAATCACCTCTACTGCTTCGGCGCCGATAAACAAGCCCCGCTCACCCACCCGCTCACCCAGACAAAACTAGCGGTCTCTCCTAAGGCCGACACGCTAAGCAAGCAATGGGTCTCCGAAGTGGAGGGAGCCGAAGGTGTCGCCCTGATCTTTGGCCTCAACGCCGGCGACCTCCCCGCTGCGATCATCAAAAACAGCAATTTCCACGTCATCGTTGTCGACGAGGACCCCAAGAAGACAAACCCCTTCCGCGAAACCATGATCGCCGCCGACCTCTACGGCAAACGCGTGGCCGCCATCACCGCACGTCCAGACAACCAACTCTTACCTGAATACATGTGCCATCTGATCCTCGTCCAAAACAAATCCATGTTCGATGGCGATATGATCGACATCGTCTTCAAAAGCCTTCGCCCCTACGGTGGTCGCGCACTCGTCCGACTCTCCGACACCGAACACGCGGCCCTCGCCGCACGCATCTCAAAAAATGCCCTCCCCGGCGCAGCACTCAGCCGCAAAAATGGCATCACACGCCTAATCCGCAAAGGAGCTCTTCCCGGCAGCGCCGACTGGACACATCAATACGCGGACGCAGGCCAAAGCGTGGTCTCACAAGACACGCTAATCAAAGCCCCAATGGGCCTCCTCTGGTTCGGCGGCGCTTCTCACAGCGGCATCCTTCCGCGCCACGGCCACGGCCCCTCTCCTCAAGTCGCAGGAGGTCGCTTGGTGATCGAGGGTCCTGACCTCCTACGCTCGGTCGACGTCTATACCGGCCGCGTCTGCTGGGAACGCGAAATCAAAGGACTCGGTAGTTACTATAACAACACCGCCCACGTACCGGGAGCCGGCGAAGTCGGCAGTAACTACGTCACTCTAGAAGACGCCGTCTACGCGGTCCTCCACAATCGCATCCTCAAGCTCAACGCCCGCACCGGCGAAACGGAACTCGAAATCACACACCCCGACGGCGATGCAAACTTCGGCTTTCTAGCTGTCGCAGGCGACACGCTCATCACCACCCGCTCACCGGTCGTTCTCCCCAAAGAGTCATCAAGGAAATCGCCGAAGAATAAGATGCCGGCCACCACCGAGCAACACATCATCCCCCCACACGCGATCTGGAGCTACACAGCCGGAACCGACCCAGAGGATTCCTGGACGCAACTCAGCACAGACGTCAGCAAGTGGCTCACAGGAAAAGCCGGCTTCGGATACGGCGACAAGGACGACGCGACAATTCTGGACATGAAAAATAAATTTACGCGCGTCTATATCCGTCACACCTTCGACTCCAGCAAGCTGACTGACGCCGCTGAGCTGGGACTCAAGATCCGTTACGACGATGGGTTTATCGCCTATCTCAACGGCACTGAGATCGCTCGCGGACACATGGCCTCCGGACGCGGGAAAACAGCAAAGGTCCGGCAAACGGCTGAAGCCACGGTCGCGTATGACACCATCGACATCAAGGATTGGAAACGTCTTCTTCTGAAAGGACAGAATGTTCTGGCTATTGAGGGACATAACGCGGGCCTCGGAAGCAGCGATTTCACTCTAGACCCTTACCTCGTCGCACACGGTAAACCGGTCAAGCCCACGGCTCCCACAAAGGTAACCCCAAGTGCGCCACCGGTCTCACTAGCCAAATTCCTTGTCCCAACCCGCCACTCCTCTGCTAGCCGGGAGCTCAGAGCCTATGATCGCCACACAGGCAAACTCCTTTGGACGCGCCATGCGGACACTAATTTCCGACACAACAATATCGCGCTCACCGACACAACCCTATTCTGCATCGACTCTCTAAGCGAAGCCAAACGCAAGCAAGTCGAGCGACGCGGCATCACGGCCACCCACACCCCAACCCTCCTCGCACTCGACCTGACCACCGGCACCGTCCGTTGGAAAAAAGAAGAGGGCGTGTTCGGCACCTTCCTGAGCTACTCTCGCGAACACGACATCCTTCTACAAGCCGGCAGCAAAGGTCGCGACCGCGCTCGCGACGAAAGCGGAACAGGCATGACCGCCTATCGAGGGAAAGACGGCACCCAACTCTGGGCAAACTCCACCAGCTACGGCGGCCCATGTCTCCTCTGGAAAAATCGCATCCTCACCAACGGTTCCGGCGGCAACGCTCTAGACATCCAGACCGGCAAAGCGCTTCCATGGAAATGGTCACGTCACTACGGCTGCAACACAGCCATCGCAAGCCAAAACCTCCTCACTTTTCGATCCGGTGCAGCCGGATTTTACGACCTTGAAAATGATTCCGGAACCGCTAACTTTGGCGGCTTCAAATCAAGCTGCACGGCAAACCTCATTCCCGCTAACGGCGTACTCAATGCTCCGGACTACACACGCACCTGCCGCTGCTCCTACCAAAACCAAACCTCTCTCGCCCTCGTCCACATGCCCCAGGCCGAACTCTGGGCCTTCGGTGCGGAACCAAGCATGGGTCGGCTCGGTGTGAACTTCGGCGCCCCCGGCGATCGACGCTCAGCAGAAAAAACGCTCTGGCTGGACTACCCCTCAGAAGGCGGTAACTCGGCAGACACCAAGGTCACGGTAACCGGCAAACCCGTTTATGCCCGCAACCACTCAAGCAGCATCAGCGGCGAACTCCCTTGGGTCGCATCCTCGTATGCAACAGGCATCGACTCACTCAGCCTCCCTGTCGACAAGCCCGGCACCTACACCGTCCGCCTCTGCTTCGCAGAACCCGAAACACTCGCTGTTGGTGACCGCGTCTTCGATATTCAGATTCAGGATAAGGTCGTAACGAAAGCCTTCGACCTCACCGCCCAAACAAAAGAAGCCCGAACCTCCTTCATCCAGACTTACACAGGCATACAAGCAGACAAAGCGATCACAGTCTCATTCACCAAAAACTCAACCCACCCACCAATCATCAGCGGACTAGAACTAATCAAAGAGTGAGCAGTGTTCAGTCCCGCCCTCCCCCTAACCTTATCGGCTCTTGTGTAGTGCGTATGACCCAACGGGCAGGCGCCCCCGCAACCCAAGTAGTCAGTGATCAGTATTCAATAGTCAGTATCCAGTCTCGCAGTCGGCTCTTGTGTAGTGCGTATGACCCAACGGGCAGGCGCCCCCGCAACCCAAATACCCCTACCCGCCTGCGCGCAGCAAGTCGAATCGGTTCAACGTTCACCCTCCCACCCGACCCCCTAACCAAAAAGGTTCCCTAGATGTTCGATGTTCGACGTTCGATGTTCGCCCTACCCGCCCTACCCGCCCTACCCGCAACCCAATAAATTAGTGTTCATTCGTGTCCATTCGTGGTTCAAACCCTTGCCCTACCCTTCTTCAGGGAAGTACAAGTCATCATCATCCAACTCAGGAATCCCAACAACCAACACCCGCATGCGCCCCACTGAGCTATGAACCACCCCCGGCGGAATATGCGCGAACGAGCCCTTAGTCACGGGATGCACCTCTCCATCAAGAATGAGCTCACCTTCGCCATCCACGACATAATACAACTCGGTGCTAATCTTGTGATAGTGCGCCTTGCTGCCGTCAATATCCACCGAGTGCGCCCACGCTTGCACGTTCTCGTCACCCTCTGACACCAAGCGATACCGCCACCCGCAGGTGCTCGCTTCTTTCGCGGCATCCGATTCATGTCGTACGATTAAGCCAGGCGTTGTTTTTGGCATCACTTTCTCCCTGATCGATCAATTAGCCACGCCGAGATATCAGCGACATCCTGCGCGCTCAAGGTATGCGCAAAGCTAGCCGGCATACCCGACAACTTGGCGTCGTTGCGCTTCTTAATCTCTTTCGTGCGCACCACAACTTTCTTCCCCGTGGGCAAATACAAAGTCACTGACTGCGCCGTGCTCTCCTGAACCATTCCAAAAAGGGTCGACCCATCTTTCATCTCCAAGCTGGTCTGCTGAAACCCTTCAACAATGTACGAGCTCGGGTTGATGATCGAGTCAATGACGTAGTTCACGTCTCGAAGCTTTGCGATCTCATTGAGGTCCGGTCCCAACACAATGCCCTTGCCACCCACTTGATGACACGCAAAGCAGGTCCCTCGTCCAAAGAACAATTCCTCACCATGCTTAAGATCGGTCTTGGCCAAGGCCGCTTGACTCGCCGTAGCGGTTGTCTTTCCGTCACTCACCATACTGAGGAAGACTTGATACATCACTGCGCCTTTCGACTTCTCATGGCCCGGTCCACCCAAGCTTACCTTACCCGGCTCAAACCGCTTCCCATAGACAGTCATAACCCCACCCTTCTTTTTAGAAAGACTCGTCTTCAAAGAGGCCGACAGCGGCGTGAAGCCCGCCATCCACTTTGGCACAGGGTAACGCGCGTCGCAGGCAACATAAACCATGGCAGGTATGTTGATCTTGAACGCAATAAAGTCCGCTGCTTTTTGCCCTCCATCGCGACTGCTCAAACGAATCATGCTCGACCCCGCCACCTCCTCAGGAATTTCGGTGATCGTTGTGCTCGCGTCTGTATACGCCTTCACTCCACGCTGCAAACCATCGTTCTCGATCTCCCACGGATGGCTCGATTTAACGGCTGCATCAAATGCAAACAAGCGATCCTTCCACTCAGCATCTGAAATCTTGTGCAAAGCCACTGTCTGGATCTCCGAAGAAAGCCGACCCTTCACAAAGGCCGCAACCTTAAGCTCCACGCTCGTGCGCACCTCGATCGGAGCCGTATAACGCGGCGACTTGACCGTTGGTGTCGACCCATCACGCGTCACGCGCAAATCAGCACCTTTCTTCACCGAAAAGCTAACCTGCGTTTTGTCTCTAAACGCGCGCTCTCTCACCTTCACAGAAACATTCCATAACTCCTCACCATTTCCCGTCTTTTTCTGCCACGCTCGCACTAGGTCGCGCAGCTGCGTATCCGCATCATCCTGCAACAAGAACATGTCGTCCGCCGTTGCACGACGCTCTTCCATCAAACTCAGAGCCGCCATCATTCGAATCCCTGCACGATCATCGCTCAACAACTCCCGCCGAGCCTCTGTAGAGAGGAGGCGCTGCAACACCTGCCAGCTCGTGTAGAAGGTAATGCGATCCGTTTCATCCGACACGGCCTTCAAGACGGCAACCGTGTTCTCTCCGAACCCGGTTTTCGCCAAGGACCCGATCGCTGCATGGCGAACACGCGCCTCCTTGTCATCCAACAAACTAATGAGTTCAGGTATCGCCGCAACCACCGCGTTTTCTCCAAGAATCCGAGTGGCTTGTACGCGAAGGTTAACAGTCGAAACCCGTCCCTCTCCCAGCGCATAACGCAAAATTTCTTTATAGTCGCCGCCCAGCTTGTCGATCCGACCCAAGGTCCAGATCGTCCAAGTCTGACTTGCCACGGTTTGCTTGCCGGAATCAATTTCTTTCAAAAGAGCCTTCCGCACTTTGC
>CAXMRT010000036.1:0-9381 GCA_964196025.1 uncultured Gemmatimonadales bacterium
TTTGCCTGTCGTTAATCGGGGGCTTGTCTTTAGGATGATTGAGGCCCTTGCGGATCATGTTGAAGAGATTGTCATTCTTACGGGTGACGACTCCGAGGTGATCCAGTGTATGTGTGAGGGTCTTTCTGGGGTTGTGGTCGAGTCTCTGTCGACCTCTGCGACGACGGACCTGTTTGATTATCTGAAATCGACCGGCGAACCTGTGTTTGTGGCCAACGCGAGCAGTTTTGTGACTTCGGCTGACCTTGACGCGCTGTTTTCCGATTCTCGTGAGCAACTTGTATTGATTGATAAAGGGCATGCACCGGTCGCAGGCATTGTTGAGGTCGAGGGTTTGGAGGCGGGCCCTTATCCGGATGCTGACGCGTTGCTATCGATGTTATGTAAAGAGGCTGGTGAAGTTATTGCCGCACACTCCTCCATTGCGATGGTCTATCCGTGGCACCTGATTGAGGCAAGTGTGGTTGTTTTGAGGCAGCTCGACTCGTCTGATGTGAAGGGGGTGTGCGAGGACTACGTCACTATCAAGGGGTCCGTAGTGGTGGGGCCTGGCAGTGTGATTAAGGCGGGAACGACGATCGAAGGTCCCGTGGTGATTGGGTCGAACTGTGTGATAGGACCCAGTGCTTATATTCGACCGGACACAGTGATTGGTGATGGAGTGACATTGGGACATAGTGTTGAGGTGTTCGATAGCGTTGTGCTTTCTGGGACCACGGGTAAGCACCGGTCCTATATTGGCCATTCGGTGATCGGACGAAACGTCAATCTTGGTTGTGGGTTTATAACGAGTGACTACCGTCATGACGGAGCAAATCACGCTACAGTGATCGAAGGTGCGAAGCTCGATAGCGGGCGGCGGAAGTTGGGTTCATTCGTTGGTGACGATGTTAACACTGGCGTTCATACGTCGATGTATCCGGGGCGGAAAATTTGGCCGGGGTGTTTTACTCGTCCAGGTGAAGTGGTAGACAAGGACATTTTGGGGTGATGGCATGTGCGGAATTGTTGGAATTTTATCCAAAGACGAACACGAGGTAGTGGCGCATACATTGACGTGTCTTAAGCGTCTGGAGTATAGGGGGTACGATTCTGTAGGAGTCGCGACCGTTGAGGGTCAATTGCTGAAAGATGTCGGCGGTATCGGACCCTTTATGCAGGGGCTTGACCCGGTGTCTGCTAAGATTTCCATCGCTCATACGCGCTGGGCCACCCATGGGGGTGTGTCGACGTTGAATTCACACCCACATCAAGATGGAAGCGCTGAATTCACTGTTGTGCACAACGGGATCATTCAAAACACCGATGAACTGTTGGCGTCCATGCCCGCACAAGTCACCGTGTCTGACACGGATACAGAGGTGATCGCTTTATATTTCAACCAGAAGGTCGTCAATGAGAAGCTGACGGTGCGGGAGGCGATCCATTCGTTCTTCGAGGATGCAGTCGGAACCTTCGCGGTGTTGCTGATGCGAAAGGGTGATGATGCCTTGTACGCTCTCAAACGAGATTCTCCATTGGCCTTGGCAAAAAGCGAAACGCTCTGTTCTGGAAGTGTGATTCTGGCGTCAGACATTTCAGCATTTGGGGAGCATTCCTCAGAGGCTGTGTTTTTCGATGATAATACGTACTGTGTTGTATCCAATAAAGAAGCTGTATTTTTCGATGCGAATGGTCGGGATGTTGACGTTCATTATCAGGCATTTGAGTGGAGGGCTGTTGATGAGTTGGTTGACTATCCTCACTACATGATCAAAGAGATTATGGAGCAACCCTTAACGTCGCTGCGCCTTCTTGAATCACTGCGAACGCTTCAAGCGGATAAACTGCAGGCTTTTGCGGATCATATGAAACGTGCTCGACGGATCGTCTTTCTGTCCTGTGGCACTTCGTACCATGCGTCATTAATTGGCGCCCATCTCCTTAGTAAGTTGGGCTATGAGGCGCACACTGTTATCGCATCCGAATTCGAAAATTTTATTTTGGTAGATCCCTCGACATTCGTCATCGCGCTTAGTCAGTCTGGTGAGACAATGGATGTGATTGTTCCTTTGAAAGAAATTGCAAAGGGCGACGTACGCATTGGTTCGATTGTAAACGTGCCTTTCTCTACGATTCAGCGTTTTTCAGACATCTCGCTGGACTTGCTGGCTGGACCAGAGATTTGCGTTGCATCTACAAAGGCGTTCACTAATCAAGTTTTGGCCTTGGTTCGGATCGCCGAGTGCTTGGGCTATGAGTGTGAGTCGTCTGGGATACCTGGTCGGATCGAAGAAACGCTTCGCTCGATCGATCCCGTTTGTCGAAAGATGGCGATTGAGTTGAGGGATGTGAACGATCTATATGTTCTCGGCAAGGGTGCCGCTTATCCGATGGCTCGCGAGATAGCGCTGAAGTTTAAAGAGATCGATTACATGCATGCAGAGGGGATGATGGCGGGTGAATTGAAGCATGGTACGCTTGCCTTGATTGAAGACGGGACTCCCGTCATCTGCTTAATTCCTGATGGGGACCCATCCATGATTTCCGCCGCCCACGAAGTGTCGGCTCGCGGGGCACGAACGATTGTTGTATCCAATACCGGTGAGGGCGATGTCAATGTGCCTGAAGGTGGTCGAGCGGAGTTTGGTATCTATGCCTGTTTGTTCGGTCATCTTTTGAGTTACTATATTGGTGTTGAGCGCGGGTTGGAAATTGATAAGCCCCGAAATTTAGCCAAGTCCGTGACGGTGCTTTAAGGGTGGCTTCCGCGGAACCCTTGGCCTTGGTTGCGGACTTGCCGACCGATCGCGGAATCTGTGTGGATGTCGATGGTCAGCGCGTGGGTCTTTTTAAGGTTGGGCGTAGGGTCTATGCTATTGAGTCGATGTGTCCACATGCGGGAGCATTTCTTCATACCGGTTATCTTGAAGGACGTGTGATTCGTTGTCCCATGCATGGTTGGGATTTCGACGTGAAGACGGGTAAGTCGCCGACCGTTGACGGAGCTGAGGTCAAGACCTTCAACGTCAAGGTTAAGAAGGGTGCCGTGTATCTCGTTTGAGATCGATTCAACTGGGCAGAGTAGGGTGGCCGTAGCCGCCTCCGCCGGGAGTTTTGATGTGTAGTCGGTCGCCCGGAGCCAGGTCCAATTGACACAGTCCGTCAAGTTCCGTGACTGTCGAGTTCTGGATCAGTAAATTTTCCCCTGTCTTAGCATTTTCACCGCCCTCGATTCCGCGGGGTGGCTGAATCCGACTTTGTGTTAGCAATGATAGGTTCACGGGTTCTAGAAACTCATAATCGCGAACGAGACCATCGCCACCGGGAAAGGTGCCTGGGCCGCCTGAGTCGCGTCGAATTGAGAATTCGTTTAGACGGACGGGGTAGCGTTGCTCAAGAACCTCTACATCCGTGACTCGGGTGTTGGTCATGTGGCTGTGGGTTGCGGATGCACCCGGAAAGTTGGGGCCGGCACCTGTACCGCCTCCGAGTGTTTCGTAGTACGAGAAGGAGTCGTTCCCGAAGATGACGTTGTTCATGGTTCCTTGCCCCTCGCCAAGGACGTTGAATGCTCGGAGTAGAACATTTGCTACTCTTTGTGAAACTTCCGTGTTTCCGCCGACAACCGCGGCACGCTCAGAGGGCTTGCCGGTGGATGGTGGATTCAACATACCCTCAGGGATGATGAGTTTTACAGGGCGAAGAATCCCTGCATTGAGCGGCGTGTCGTGGTGTAAGAGGGTGCGAATACAGTAGAGAGCTACACTGCTGATGATTGCGGGGTTAGCGTTTAGGCTGGTGGTTTGAACGCCGGCGGATCCCGTGAAATCCAGGCACATGGATTGTTCGTCGGTCGTAAGGCGTAAGTTGATCATAGCGCCATCATCGAATGCCTGCTGGACGTTTCGACTGACGGGCCCCATTGTTTGGATAAGTTCACGTGTCGCTGTTTCTGCTACCTCTGTGAGGCGGTTCATGTAGTGAGAAGTTGTTTTCCAACTGAGTTTGTTTGATAAGTCTATTAATTGGTGTTTGCCAAGATTGTTTGCAGCGATGGCCGCACGGATGTCAGCGCAGTTCTCGTCGACGGCTCGCGATGGCCAGGGGCCCGACGAGAGATGCTCCCTGATCAATGGTTCGTTGAAGCAATTGTTTTGTTGAATGCGGAGATGGCGGCAAACCACACCTTCCTCTTCGAGTGATGTGGCGAAGGGTGACGATGAGCCGGGGAATCGTCCACCGATTTCTGAGTGGTGCGCTCGGGAGGCCGTAAAGAATAGGATCTCACTGTTTGATTGATCGAAGACCGGAGTGATTACGGTCAAGTCAGGGAGGTGGGAACCGCCGGCCCCTGGGTCGTTGGTCAGAAAAATGTCTCCAGCGGAGATGTCGGAGACCTCGGAGAGCAGGCTTTTGACGCAAGCGCCCATTGCTCCGAGGTGAACAGGGATGTAGGGTGCGTTGACTATTAACTCTCCTGCTGAGTCCAGAATAGCGCAGCTGAAATCTAAGCGTTCCTTGATATTCACTGAAAGTGCTGTGTTCTTGAGCACAGTGCCCATCTGCGTTGCGATGTGGGTGAGTCTATTATTGAAGACTTCAAGCTCAGCGGGATCATCGATCCTGTTATCCTTGTCTACGGCACTCGGCTTCTTGTTAGTGATGATGACCGAGCCACATGAATTGAGCTCGGCAATCCAGCCGTCCTCGATAACGAGAGCGGTCAGCCTGTCGGTTAAGATGGTCGGTCCAGAAATCTCGTGCGCTCTCTCTAGAGTTGCAATAGGGGAAATTGATGTTTCGCGACGAATTCCGTCAAATAGGATGGATTGCGTCTGTATCGGTATCTGAGTGGCGAGGGGCTGTGGTGGTTGGACGGGAGTGGATTGATGCGAAGAGTGTGTGCGTGTGCGCACAACCCTGATGTGGATCTCGCGGCCTGCATGAATATGGCCATAGAGCCGCTCGTGGGCTTGCTGGAAGTCCTCGCGTGTTTGGTGAGGGGTAATGTACGGGATTGTGATCGTCGCCTCCTCGCCTTGGTAGCGGCAATCGAGAGAGTGGGTTGAGACGGGTGGGCTGGATAGGTGAGGTGCATCTGCCAGTACCCGTTCAAGCGTTTCTCGTATTTGCTCTATCAGAACAGGTTCCAGGTCTTTGGGCGTGTTTACCCCGAGAGTGATGGCAACCGATTGTTCGGCGAAATGTGTGGTCACCGCCAGTCCCATTCCGTAGGCGCTTAAAATCGCGGAGAAGGGGTGGTAGAGTATGCGGTTTATTGAAAGTTCTGAAGCGACAGAACAGGCGTGTTGCATGCCGGCCCCACCGAAAGCAACAAGCGTATACGTTTGGGGGTCAATGCCTTTGTCGAGGCTGATCCGCTGGATGGCTGTCGCCATTTTGGTGTTCGCAATCTTTAGAAACCCATGCGCGAGTTCATCGAGAGTCATGTCTGGCGAGTGTTCGTGCACCTTTTTTAGAAGGTCCGTAAGTAGGCGGCGAGGGGGCTCCATATCCAGTGGGAAGGGGAAATGGTTTGCTGGTAGTCGACCCGTGTAGAGGTTGATGTCGGTGATGGTCAAGGGTCCACCGGCCCCGTAACAGGCAGGACCAGGGTCTGCTCCGGCGCTCTCGGGCCCGACGAGCAAACGTTCGTTTTGATACGTACAGATTGATCCTCCACCTGCAGCAATGGTTTCGATGGCTAAGGTCGGGCTGACGATTCGAATACCTGCCTTGGTGCTACGATACTCGTAATTAAAGGTGCCTTCGAAGCGGGATACGTCAGTGGATGTCCCGCCCATATCGAAGCCGATGAGCTGATTAATTCCTGCCGCCTTCCCAGCATCAACGCAACCGACGACGCCACCTGCTGGCCCGCTGAGTATGCCGTCGCGGGCGCGAAAGTGGTCAAGTGACACCAAGGCTCCAGCCGATGTGATGAGTTGCAGTGTCCCATCTGGAATGGCTTCACGAATCGAGTCGAAGTACGTGTCCATTACGGGAGATAGGTAGGCGTTCAGGACGCATGTGTCTCCTCTGTCGAGAAAGTTGATAGTTGGAGTCAGTTCGGTTGAGACAGAAATATGTTCGAATCCTGCGTTTTGTGCGTAGCGCTTAAGTTGGCGTTCATGGATCGGGTTGGCGTAGGCATTCACCAAGCATATTGCGACTGAAATGTATTCATCTCGGTACAACTTTTGAAAAACGTTGTTCAGTTCGTTCGTGTCAAGTGGGGTCAGGACGGTGCCGTCTGCGTTGACGCGTTCATTGATCTCTATCACCTTGTCGTATAGCTTTGCTGGTTTTTGTATATTGAGCTCGAATAGATCGGGCCGAGTTTGATCGCCTATCTCGAGCGTGTCTCCAAAGCCCGAGGTTGTGATTAAGCAGGTTGGTAGTCCGCTTCTCTCTAGCAATGCGTTTGTTCCTCGTGTTGTTCCCAGCTTGATACTCAGTTTTCCGAGTGGCGCATCAAGAGGGCACCCCTTGAGTATTCGGATGGCGAGGATTGGGGCGGGCTCAGCTGCGGTAATCTCGATGGAGTCAAATTGTCCATGCGGTAGGGTTTCTGAGAAGACGAGTTCGCGGACAGAGTGAGAGAGAACGGTTGCGTGCCATTTCTCGTCATGGGCCCCACTGGGCACGGTGACGGTGTAGCCGACAAATAGGTTGGGGGGATAATTGTGAAGCTCCTGAGCCTGAACGGATCGCCCTGTGTGGGTGTCGAAGGGAATACGAAGAACGCCGCTGCTCAAAAGTTTGGTTGTTAAAAGGGTACCGTCGGGTTTTTTGGCGACACAGTCAGTAAAGGTGCCGCCAACGTCGATCCAGAATTCCCAGTATGATTCGGTCATGGGTGGGTTTAGGGGGTTGCGACTGAATCCAATAATTCGTCGACCAATGCCAGTAGTTGGATGTGGAGTTGATGATAACGGGTCGCGTTCTGAGCGTGCACGAGTTGACTGTTCCGAAGTTGATCCTCGCTTTGGATAACAAAGAGTAGATCGTTTCTTCCTTGTTCGTGTAGTCGCTGCTCTTCAGTCGTCTGTTTTTTTGCAAGGGCGATTTGTCGTACGTTCAGGGCCAGAATGGGTTTCATCCCTTCTAGACGAATGGCTAGTCCTTGGATTGACGCGGACAGTTTTCGTGTCGTCTCGTCGCGACTTGCTGACGCGTGTCGAATTTCGATTTTTGTTCTCTCCAGGTTTTCGGCTGCCTTTCGGTTTCCGAGCGGGTAGCGAAAAGTGAGTAGGAGAGCTGCTTCTGGAAGCTCTAGTTGTGTGGAGTCCGAAAACGCCTCCGTACCGCTGCGTATTCCGCCCTGAAAATCGATATCAAGCTGAGGGTGCGTCCGGTTTTCAGCAGAGTACAGCTGGCGAGCGAGCTGTTGCTCTGTTAGGTCGTGCGTCTGCAATATTCTAGAGTGAGGGAGTGTTGACTGGTTACCTAGCTTGGGGATGTCGGGATACGTGTAGAGATCATGCACAGGTGCCTTGTTGAGAATGCTTGGGTCGCCGGCAAGTGTGGCGAGCTCTCTTTGGGTGGCAGACCAGCCATTTCTGATGAGTGCAAGCGTGAGCTCAGATGCGAGAACAGATCCTTCGGCGCGCATTACATCGACCTGTTCGATCAGGTTGAGTGTTTGTTTCTTTTTTTGATGAGCAAGTTGCTTCGTTGCCAAGTCGAGTCGTTCAATCGCGATTCGGCGTTGTTCGGTCAGGAGTGTCCAGTCCAGAAATCGTAAAGCGATGTTTTCTAATAGCGATTCTTGACCTTCATCGGATTGTAGCCGGCTGATTGCGACCTTGAGTTCCTGAAGTTGCCATGCGAGGGAATCCTGGGCGCCACCCTTGTTCTTGAGGAGAGGGTGGGTGTAACTTGCGAAGAGGCGTTGTTCGTGTAGATCCGTGGGGCCGGTGTCAATGCTGTTGCCGCCACCTGGGATGACGATGTCATCGATATCTCGATTGGTCTGGGTGTATGACCACGACGTAGCAAACCGTCCTCCAGTGTTCCATATCGAACGGCCGAGGCTCAAGTCGACGCTTGTGTTCTGTTGGGAATTCGCCTGAAAAGGGCTTAAGGGGATGGGCTCCTCGTACCGAAACCCGGGCTGGGACTGGAGTACCCAATCCTGATCCGCGCCAAGTGCGGCATAGTTTCGTTCTTGGATTTCGACGCCTAACCGCTCGCGTTGGATAAGTGGATGAGTCTTGTGGATGTGTTGAAGGAGTGACTGGAGGCTAATTTGCCTCGACGAAGCGTCCCGTTCCGCCGCATGGCTGGGCGAGAGGGAAGCTAGTAAATATAGTGTGAGTAGAGTGAGGCGAGACAAGATGGAACCCTTTCAATTTGGAACGGGTAGGATACCGGAGGTCTCGGACCGAAAACAACAAAATATAGTCAGTTGTTACGGCCCTCTCTGCTCAACCACCGCGAGGCGCAGACTAGCAGTTCACTTGCGGACCGGATGTCGAGCTTTCCTTTGATTCGTTCACGATGTGTTTCGATGGTTTTGATGCTTCGCCCAAACTTTTTGGCAATTTGGCGGGTACTGAGACCCAGTGCTAGCTGATGGAAAACCTCTCGCTCGCGGTCGCTGAGTTTTTCGATAGGGGAATCTGAGTACCCGTCGTCACCCGAAGCAAGTCCTTCGAGTAGCAGTCGAGACATATTGTCGTTGAGGCCATGGGTGGTCTTCGTGACGTCGTGCACGGCATCGATAAGGTGGGTGGGGTCGCTATCTTTCATGACGTACCCGTGGGCGCCTAACAAGAGCGCTTTACCGCCGAAGACGGCTTCGTCGTGCATGGTGTAGATTACGACTTGGATTTGTGGGTACCGAAGGCGAATCTTTCGAGTTAGGTGAAGTCCGTCTGTTTGGTTCAATGTGACATCCATGATGACAACATCTGGCATGTGTTCTTCAATTCCGCTGAAGGTTGTTTCGTAATCCCATGCCTCCGCTACAATAGTCCAGTTTTCCTCTCGTTCTAGTAACCGCGAAATCCCGTATCTTACAACGGTGTGGTCATCGACGATCATGATTTTGAGTGGTTCGGTGCATGTGTCCTGCATGGCTAATACTCTCCATAGTTGGTTGGGTTATTTCTGGTAACTGTTCATCATCCAATGATAAAGCGATTCGTTGTGCGTCGTCGGTGTTTTTTGATATCCAGTTACAGGTGACTGTTGTGCCGCCAGTATCCCCGCTCTGGACAGTGATGGTTGCGTTTGCTACAGCTGCACGGTATCGCATAATATGGAGGCCCATACCTCCGCGCTCTGAGAAGTCGGGCGGAAGGCCACATCCATTGTCTTTAACGGTGAGGCGAACGTGATTGCCACTGACTTCGACTCCCACAGAGAGGTGGGTTGCGTCTCCATGCTTAATCG
>CAXMRT010000037.1:0-41407 GCA_964196025.1 uncultured Gemmatimonadales bacterium
TTGTGCGACGTTTCGCTTGCTGCAGGATAGAACTAAAGCGTTGGCCATCAAAAGCGGGGTGGTCTTCGAGTTCATCTGCAATGGCGTCCACGAGTGTTTGTACATCGGTCATGCGATGGTTGAATCGAGCGACCGTGTTGGTGCGAAGGCGATCATACATCGGCAGGGCTTCCGGACCGGAAAGTGTGACATAGGGGCTAAACGGAGGACCGTTGGTGGGAGCGGCGTTCGCGAGTGTTGCCGAGAAAAGGAGCGTAAGGAGAGTTCTAGTCATGACTGAGAGCTTGGTTGATGTCTCGGATAAGCTGAATGATGGCAGGGGTATGGGTCAGGTACAATGTTCGTGTATGTGGAATATAGCGGATGCGCGCTGGTGCATCGACCGTAATGCCGAGTGACAACAGGTAGTCGCGCGGGGATTGAGTTTCGAGGAGAGTATGGAGTCGGGGGCTGAGGGTTAGTTGTTCTCGGATGAGTTCGTAGTCGTGTATCTCGCCTGAGGTAATGATCACGCTGTCGGGTCGAACAACATGGCGCCAGCCGTGCAGACCTTCGAGGACGCTGAGAGCCGCGGAGAGGCTGATCGAGCCGGATGTCAATGTGGTGGAGCGTGTAAGTTCGCGACCTTTGAGATAGGAAAAAATCGGGGCCGACCGTCCTGTTTGGGAACGAGACAAGGCTGCCGAGACAGCGTTGGCGTTGGCGTTTGAGAGTGCGAGAGACGACAGTGTTGTTTGGCCGAGGGTCGCCACTTGATTGGTGAATAGTGTAGGCAGGTCCATCATTCTTTCTACGGAGCTGCGAACCGGGTCACGGACATACAGTAATTCCTCGACAGGATCGTAGGTGTAGAACACCGAGTCGGAGACGTCGCCAAAAGTGAAGGTGTGGGTGAGGGATATGGGGCGAGCGGGTAGCGTTTGGGATCTTGATCCTTCGGTCTCGCCAAGAAGAGCCACTATAGCCGTTCGTGGCATTGCATAAACCGATACCGGAGGAGGTGAGCCGGGCAAGTCGGGGTCCAGTCCGACCCAAACCACGTGGCCCTGAACGCGGAACGCGACCTCTGCTTCTTCAAGGATCACGGCGAGTGCGTCGAAGACACTGAGCGCGAATAGTTTGATCGTGATAGTTTCATCGAAAAGGGCCCAATCACCATCAGCGAAGGGGTCGTTTTTTGCGGCCGCAATTTCAGGCCGCTGCCCTTTTTTCGGAGCGAGAAGAATGGTGATGCCGACACCTTTGGGGTCTGCCTGAATGCTGGCCTTGCATAATTCGTCCAAGGCGCGCGCCAAAGGAACGTCTTTGAGAGAAAGCTTAGGGATCACCAGAGAGCGCATGCGTTCTGTTGTGCTAGACGGCTCGGTTGCGATGCTGAGGGATGCGCAGCAGGCTAAGAGGGTCATTAAGAGTCGAAGGACGGTCATGGTGCTTCCGTGAGTAGCTTGCGCAAGTGCCGGATGGCTTCGCGAGTGTGTGTGACGACTAGGGCAGGGATGTCTGCGGCCAGATGCAGCTTAGCGCCAGCGGGTGATGAAAGACCCTGAGCTGAGAAAGCGGCCATGAGATCTGGAACCTGGGCGAGTCGTTCGGTGGTTTCCCTATCGAGTGGGATAAGGGCGTGTCGGGTTTCGCTATGAGATAGTGGGCCATCTCTGATGATGATCACGTCGTGGGCGGCGAGTTCGTGGCGCCAACCCACGTCGCGATGGAGCTGCGCAAGTAGCTCCACCGCA
Source organism: uncultured Gemmatimonadales bacterium (assembly GCA_964196025.1). Classification (GTDB taxonomy): domain Bacteria; phylum Verrucomicrobiota; class Kiritimatiellia; order CAXMRT01; family CAXMRT01; genus CAXMRT01. The sequence continues at coordinate 1,737 of CAXMRT010000037.1, forward strand.
GAAAGTGTGTTGGCGGAAAGTGTGATAGGTCTCTCTTGTGAGGATTTCGAAATGGCGAGCAGGATGCTGGTTTCAGGAAGGTGATGTCGAAGAATATCGACAACTTGATCAGCCCGTGCATTTTCGAGCGTCACATTACGGATCACGGTGGTGCGGAGTGCGTGTTCGAGTTGAGCCGTGGGTTGGATACTGAGGATGATTTCTCGGGCTCGGGCCTGAACGAACGGAGACGCGGTGAGCGTCAATGTTTTCGCAGCGGCGTCGTAGTTGGCGGTCGAGCCGCCGGAAAAAGACAATCCGCAGCGACGGAATAGATCTCGAGGGGAGAGAGTTGGTGGGTGTGTTGAGTGTGGCGCGTTTACGGATCGTGCGTTGGGGATCGCTTGGAACCGTTGCCAGTCTGCGGGGGAGAAGTGATAGGTCTGGCTGACGCGGCGGGTATGTGGAAGGTTTTTAGAAAATAAGATACCCGTCTTGGAGACCTGACAGTGTGACTGTGTTAGTTGGGCGAGCACCGTGAGTGTTTCGAGGAAGGGAAGTTTTCGTGTACGAATCTGAATGGCTTGGTCGGCGACCTCCTCATCCGCAGTTACCGAAAGTTCAAGTTGGTGATGCGCGAGTGCCTGTTTGAGCAGAGGCAGTGCGACAGCCAAACTTGCTTTCGGCAAATTGAGTTCCGGAACGACCACCTTGCTTAGGGAGGCCTTATCGGCTCCCGCTTCGAAAATCAATGTTGGTCCGGGATGCGCGACGAGGGTGCGGGGTGCGGGGAAAATAAGTAGGCTTAGGAACAGGAGTGCATGAGCTATGTGGGTACTCGGCATGATGAGCGCTAGTTTAGCACGATGAGAGGCGTGGAAAAAGCACTGGCTGGCTGGGTTTTTTGCGAGTGAGAGTCCGAGGAGGTTTCAGAACCTTTCTGCATTGATATTCAGATGCGGCCGTGTAGGGTGGGTAATTGTTATTATTGGTGTGGGTATTGCGGTGTAGCACCTTGGGCCGGGTGCAGGTTGGAGCGAATATGACGGAATCGAGCTTTTTCAAATTAACCGGAAAGACGGCGCTGGTAACGGGTGCTGGTGCCGGGATAGGGAAGTCTATCGCCCACGCCTTCAGCGCGTCCGGCGCATTTGTTTATGTGTCCGATATCAACGCCGAAAGCGCCGCTGCCGTGGTTGAGGAAATACGTACACATGGCCGCGAGGCGGAGGTCTTGGTTTTAGATGTGGCGTCACCTGACGCGTGTACTGAAGCTGTAGAGCGCCTGAGGGCTGATGGCCGGACCCTCGACCTCCTTGTCAATAACGCGGGAATCGGCAAAGTGGGTTCCGTGCTTGAGACCACGGTCGAGGACATGGATGCGATGTACAACGTGAACGTCAAAGGGGTGTTCAATACCTGCAAAGCCTTTCTGCCTGGAATGGTTGAGCGCGGAAGCGGCAACATCATCAACATGGCCTCTGTTGGAGGGGTTGTGGGTGTGCGCGAACGACTCGCTTACTGCATGAGTAAATTTGCGGTTGTGGGTATGACAAAGACCATGGCCTTGGACCACGCGAAGCAGGGGATTCGCGTGAACTGTATTTGTCCTGGCAGAGTGCACACCGAGTTCGTGGATCGCTTGTTGGAGGATTACGATGATCCGAAAGCGGCTTATGAACAGATGTCGAGCACTCAGCTTTTGGGACGTATGGGGAAGCCGGACGAGGTTGCCGCGGCGGCACTCTATCTGGCCGCGGATGAGTCCGCGTTTGTAACGGGAACCGCCTTCTTGATTGATGGTGGCTGGACCGCAGGAAACTAAACATGAAAATCACCTCACTAGAGGTTGTGGATGTACGCTTCCCGACCTCGGATGATTTGTCGGGCTCGGATGCGATGAATGCGGACCCTGACTACTCCGCCGCCTACATCGTTCTCAAAACCGATGGCGGCGTTGAGGGGCATGGGCTGACCTTTACCTTGGGGCGCGGGAATGAGCTGTGTGTTGAAGCCGTCAAATCGCATATTCCATTAGTGGTGGGTCGGAATTTAGATGACATCATGGCGGACATGGGCGCGTACTGGCGCGAGCTTGCTGGCGACAGTCAGATGCGTTGGGTTGGGCCTGAAAAAGGCGTGATTCACATGGCTATGGGCGGAATTGTGAATGCCATCTGGGACTTGTATGCAAAGACCCAAAGTAAGCCGGTGTGGAAAGTTCTCATCGATATGAGCCCGGAAGAAATTGTAAAGCTGATCGACTTTCGCCATATCACCGACGCGTTGACGCCTGAGGAGGCGCTCGAAATCTTGCGGGCGGCAGAACCCGGGAAAGCGACGCGAGAAGCAGAGATGCATGAGACGGGGTTTCCGGCATACACAACATCGGCGGGCTGGTTGGGCTACTCCGATGACACGATTCGCCGCTTGTGCCGAGAGGCGATCGCGGAAGGTATGACGCATCTGAAGATCAAGGTGGGTCGTAACCTTGAGGACGACAAGCGTCGCGCAGGAATTATGCGCGAAGAGATTGGGCCTGACCGCAAATTGATGATGGACGCCAATCAAGTATGGGATGTGGGCGAAGCGATTTCGAACATGAAAGAGTTGGAGCAGTTTGATCCTTGGTGGATCGAAGAGCCGACCAGTCCGGATGATATCCTTGGTCACAAAGCGATTCGCGATGCAATCAACGTGGGCGTTGCCACGGGCGAGCAGTGTCAGAACCGTGTGATGTTTAAGCAGTTCCTGGCGGCCGGTGCGATCGACTTTTGTCAGATTGACAGCTGTCGCATGGGCGGCGTAAACGAGGTGATCGCCGTTCTTTTAATGGCCAAAAAATTTAATGTGCCCGTGTGTCCGCATGCGGGTGGGGTGGGGCTGTGTGAGTATGTCCAGCATCTGTCCTTTTTTGATTACATTTGCGTGAGTCAATCACATGAAAAATGCGTGTTGGAATACGTCGATCATTTGCACGAACATTATTTGGATCCGGTGGTGATCAAGAATGGTCATTACATGCCGCCGACTAAGCCGGGATATAGTATTGAAATGTATCCGGAGTCGATTGCGGCCTTCACGTTTCCCACGGGCTCGAGCTGGGTATCGAAACAGAATTAAACCAAGGAGTTGTTATGAAAATTATCCGCTACGAAGATTCTCAGGGCGCTGTTCACCACGGTGGAAGCGAGACCGGGTCTGACTACAGAAAGATCTCCGGTGACATATACGGAGAGTACACCATCACCGATGAGGCGGCTGACGTCAAAAAGACCCTGGCTCCGGTTGTTCCTAAAACCGTGTTATGCATTGGGTTGAACTACAAGAAGCATGCCGAGGAAAGTGGTATGAGCATCAATGACTATCCGGTCTTGTTCATCAAGGGTGCTAATACCGCGCAGAACCCGGGGGATCCGATCGAATTGCCGACGCACTTGAAGTCGAACGAAGTGGACTATGAATGTGAGTTGGCGGTGGTAATTGGCAAGCCTTGTAAGAATGTGTCGCCTGAGAATGCCTTGGACTACGTGCTGGGTTATACCTGCATGAATGATGTGAGTGCCCGTGATTGGCAGATCACACATGGAGGCGGCCAGTGGTGTCGCGGTAAGGGGTTTGACACCTTCGCGCCCTTAGGTCCCTGCTTGGTCACGCCCGACGAGCTCAGAGATGGTAGTGGCCTGCAGATTCGGACTCTGCTTAACGGAGACGTGATGCAGGACTCGAGCACCTCTGATATGGCATTTGATGTTCCGTCGCTCATTTCTTTCTTAAGCGGGAGTAACACCCTTGAGCCGGGCACCGTTATTTCGACTGGTACGCCGGCCGGAGTGGGTGTTGCGAGGAGTCCACAAGTCTTTTTGAAACCCGGTGACGAGGTTACGATCGATATTGAGGGGATTGGTCAGCTGACGAATCCTGTCATCGACGAAGCGTAACATGAAAGCACTTCGCCGCCAAAGCAAGACCCCAGGTGATGCGCGCGTCGAAGACGTGGCGGTGCCGGAGCCGGGTGTGGGCGAGGTGCGGATCAAGCTGGATTACTGCGGGATTTGCGGGTCCGATCTACATGCTTACAAAAACGACCCTGGCTATGAGTCTGTCCTTGAGCAGGTGACCTTTGGTCACGAACTTTCTGGGGAAATCGATTCGCTGGGCGAGGGCGTCACGCGCTGGGACCTTGGGCAGGCTGTTTCGATCATCGCGGTGCAAGGTTGTCTTGAGTCCTCGTGTGACATGTGTGGGCGTGGGCTACCACAGCTTTGCGGGAGTCGACGGGTTCAGGGTTTGCATCTGGATGGGGGCATGGCCGAGTATACGATCACGAACCAGAAGTACCTGCTGCCTCTTCCACCGGCTATGGATCGCAAGGCCGCAGCCTTGATCGAGCCATTGTCCGTCGGCGTACACTGTGTGTTGAATTGTTCGCGTATCACGCGGAACGATCTTGTGGTGGTGACCGGTCCGGGAATTATCGGCATGGTCTGCGCCTTAGTTGCGCGCGAGCAGGGAGCAACCGTGGTGGTGACGGGAACGGCTGCTGATGATCAGGTACGCTTACCGGTTGCGCGCAAGATGGGGTTTCAGGCCTTTATCGTCGGACCTGACTGCGAGCCCTTGCACGAGCAGATTTTATCCAAGTACGGTAAATTGGCTGACGGCTTGATTGAAGCGTCTGGAGCGCCGGTTGTTTTAGCTGATGCGTGGCGCGCGGTTCGTCAATGCGCCACGGTATCCATTGTTGCACTCTATGCGCGTAATGCAGATATCGACATGACGCAGTATGTTCGCAAGCAGCTCGAGATTCGGACTAGTTATGCGTCGGCGGAACCGGCCTATCAGCATGCCATCATGTTGCTTCAAAAAGGCGCGATTCCCGTTGATGACTTGGTGAAGGTCTATCCGCTCGAAAATGGAATTGAGGCCTTCGAAGATGCCGCCAAGCAATTGGTGATGAAGCCCATGCTCGCGTGTAGCGCGAACTCAAAAAATTAGTGGTCTGATTAATGGGGTCTGATCCCGAAAGAGAACACGTAATCAACTCGTCGGATGATGGCGTGTCACGTGTGTGTCATAAAATAGGGAAAAAGTGATGGTGTACAGGTCATGCATATTCATAGGGTTCGCTGTCATCATAGTAGCAGGTTGCTCCTCGACCCACCCCGGACAGTGCGCTGCCAGTCGGCAAGAGGCACAAGGCCCAGCTGCTGCCGCAATCGCGCAAGGGGAAGAGGCGACAAAGGCGGTCAAGTGGGACCCAGAGAGGACGTGGGTGATGATGGTCGGTGTGGAAGTATTTAAGAACAATGATACCTACGCTGACATGCCGGATCCGAACCGGGAAGATCAGAAATTCTACGAGTTGCTGATTAAACGAGGCGTACCGAAAACGCAGATCGTTTTTTTGAAAGACCAGAACGCCGCTCTGGCGAACATCCGCAAAGAGTTTGTTTCCCTTCTTGAGAAAACTCAAAAAGGCGATACGCTCTTCACCTACTATACGGGACACGGCACAGTGGATAAGCAGGGTCGGGGTTACTTCGTCAACTACGATGCGCCCGGCAACTCAAACTGGACCAGTTGGAAAGACATGTGGGCGGTAGCGGAAATTTTCGCGTCGATAGAGACGCACTTCAAAGGGGATGTAGTCCTAGCACTGGCCGACTGCTGTTACTCCGGCACGCTCTGCAAGCAGATGAAGGCTCTGAAAACGGACAAGGCCTACGCGTGTATGGGGTCGTCGCTAAGCACCTTGACCGCCGGGATGTACTGGACCTTCACAGAGACCTTGATTTCTGGATTCACCGGACGCTCCTATGTGGATGCCGACGGCAACGGGGGTGTGGCGTTTCGAGAGCTTGCCGCCCACAGTCGTGAAGAAGTGGCCGTGTTTATGCAGCAAGAAACTGAGTTTGCCACGAACCAGGCGTTTCCGGAGACCTTCACGCTTGGCGGTGCACATGAGGCGCAGCACAAGGGCGTCGGGACCTACTACGACGTGCGAGTGAACCCGAAGAAGAGAGACTCATGGCAGAAGGCCAAGGCCGTCGGATGTGAAGGGGATACAATCACCCTCCTTTACTACCTGGATGACGTGGCCAACTATAAGACCTTCAAGACGGACTCAGAGGACATCCGAACATTCAGTCGGCAATGTTTCAACAAGCAAGACGTGATGGACGTGAAGGACGGTAAACGCTGGCATTCAGCCAAGATCCTGGCTGTTGAGAAGGAGACCGGTATTCACAAGGTCAGCTATGGAAAAAAGAAACAATGGGAAGGGCTCTTCTTCCATGATGATCTGCGCGTTCGCCCATGAGCAGATCTGATCTAGGTCGTGTACGGACCTTGGACTTGGACGATGGGAGTTTGATGCTGCGGGCGTTTGGGTGGCGCATAGGCGATCATCATGGAGTCGCGCAGGCATAAAAAAAGCCTCAGCGGTTAAGCTGAGGCTTCTAAAGTGTTGGACGGCTCTATCAGTCACCAAAGAACTCTTCGAGGCCTTCAGTGTTGGGGCGCATGGCGTCATCGCCATCGTTCCAGTTTGCGGGGCAGACTTCGCCGTGAGTTTCGACGTGTTGCAGGGCTTTCACCATGCGCAGTGTTTCGTCGACGTTACGACCGAGAGGCAGGTTGTTCACCACTTGGTGTTGAACGATGCCTTCTTTGTCGATGAGGAAGAGACCGCGGAATGCAACGCCAGCGCCTTCAAGTAGGACATCGTAGGCTGTCGCAATTTCTTTCTTCAGGTCGGCGACGAGCGTGTAAGTGACGCCTTCGATTCCGCCCTTGGCTTTTGGCGTGTTGAGCCATGCCATGTGCGAGAACTGTGAGTCGACGGAAACACCGATGACTTCCACGTTGAGTTTCTTGAAGTCTTCCAGTTTTGCCTGGAAGGCGTGAAGCTCTGTTGGGCAGACAAAGGTGAAGTCCAACGGATAGAACCAGAGGACGACGTATTTGCCGCGGTAGTTCGAGAGTGTGATTTCTTCGACCGTGTTACCACCGGTAACGGCGTTAGCGGTGAAGTCAGGTGCTTCTTGATTTACGAGAACGGACATGATGAATCCTTTTTTCGGTGATTAGTTTTTGTCTTTATCAACAAGTTTGATGCTGGTGTCGGGGAACTTGATGCGTGAGCGGAGCTCCGCGCCAACTTCTTCGATTTGATGCTCAGCCGCATCGCTGCGGGACTTCAGGAACTTGTCGCAGCCATCTTCGTTTTCTTGGATCCAGGCCTTGGCGAATTCGCCGGACTGGATGCGTTCGAGGATGCCCTTCATGCGATCCTTGGTGTCGGAGTTGATCACGACGGGACCGGAGGTGTAATCGCCATACTCAGCCGTATTCGAAATCGAATAACGCATATTCGCGATGCCGCCTTCGAAGACGAGGTCGGTGATGAGTTTCATCTCGTGCAAGCATTCGAAGTAAGCCATGACGGGATTGTAGCCCGCTTCGGTTAATGTTTCGAAGCCAGCAGTGATCAACGAGGAGAGGCCACCGCAAAGGACGGCTTGTTCGCCGAACAGGTCGGTTTCGGTCTCTTCCTTGAACGTTGTCTCAAACACGCCGGCGCGAGTACCGCCGTTAGCTTTCGCATAGGCGAGGGCCACTTCTTTGGCGGTTCCGGTATAGTCTTGGAAGATCGCGATCAGGCTAGGGACGCCACTGCCGTTCACGTATTCGCGGCGGACGGTGTGTCCGGGTCCTTTTGGTGCGACCATAAAGACGTCGATGTTTTCTGGTGGAACGATGTTTTTGAAGTGGATGTTGAAGCCGTGTGCGAACACGATGGCGTTGCCATCGCTTAGATTCGGTTCGATGTCAGCCTCGTAGACGCTCTTCTGAGCTTCGTCTGGAACGAGGATCATCACGATGTCGCCCCACTTGGTGGCTTCAGCGGGTGTCATTACTGTCAGACCGGCGGCTTCTGCCTTTGGGCGCGAAGGGCTGCCTTCCTTTAAGCCGACGGTTACGTTGCAACCGCTTTCAGTTAAATTTAGCGCGTGTGCGTGGCCTTGGCTACCGTAGCCAATGATCGCGACCTTTTTCTCCAGAACCTTGTTTAGGTCTGCATCGTCATCATAATATAGTGTGAAGGACATAATTTTCCTCTTCTTTACTTTCGATCTAACAGGGTTCTCTGACCTGGCCAGTTGAGACAATGAGGTCTCGCGGTTGTGCCCCTATTCACATACCCGGCCTTCTGTACGCCAATTTGACGAACGGTCACTTTATTTTTTCCCGCTTCAATGTCAAGCCCTCAAGGTGGCAGAAGGGCTTAAAACCCTAGAATGTGCTGGACAGCAATGGGGGCGTTTCAATAGATTGGAGAGCCTGTATGGGGACGGCTAATGTCGTCCCCTCTTTTTCGGGGAGGCATCGCGCAGCTGAGGCGGGGGTGACCGTCTGAGCTTGACGACAAGCGTAAGTACTTCAATTGCAACGGGATAAGTATGGAACCACTACAGAATCAGAAGACTGCTCCGGGCCCTCAGGGCTTGTATGATCCGCGATATGAGCATGATGCGTGCGGATTGGGCTTTATTGTCAATATTAAGGGAATCAAGACTCACAAGATTGTTCGCGACACGCTGACGGTTTTGGACCGTTTGACGCATCGCGGTGCCTGTGGATGTGAATCTAACACCGGTGACGGCGCTGGTCTGCTGATTCAGATTCCGCACAAATTTTTCGTAAAAGTAAGCAAGGCAGAGGGTTTTGATCTTCCAGGGGAGCACGACTATGGGGTCGGAATGGTCTATCTCCCGCGAATCGACTCTGATCGTCTAGCCTGTGAGGATGCTATTAGTGCGATTGTGGTCGAAGAGGGGCTACCCTTACTTGGCTGGCGGACGGTTCCGACGGCAAACGGATCCTTGGGTAAGTCGGCGTTAGAGGGAGAGCCGGCGATTCGGCAGATTTTTATAGGTCGTTCCGAGGATGTTGTTGATGACCTAGATTTCGAGCGTCGCTTGTATGTGGTGCGAAAGCGCGTTGAGCGTGAAGTGTCGCATGCGGGGAGCATCCCAGGAGCTGAGTTTTGTTACTTCACTTCTTTATCCGGACGTACGATCGTCTATAAGGGAATGCTGTTGTCTGAACAGGTCCCGGTTTTCTACACCGATTTAGACGATGAAGATGTCGAAACAGCGCTAGCCTTGGTTCACTCTCGTTTCTCGACCAACACCTTTCCGAGTTGGGAACGTGCGCATCCGTATCGGTATGTCGCGCATAACGGAGAGATCAACACCTTGCGTGGTAACGTCAACTGGATGTACGCGCGGCAGTCGATGGTAGCCACGACGGTATTCGGTGATGATGTATCGAAAATTTATCCGATCATTGACAACACCGGTAGTGATTCGCAGCAGTTCGATAATTGTTTAGAGTTTCTCTATCTATCTGGGTGGAGTTTGCCGCATGTGGCGATGATGATGGTTCCGGAACCGTGGCAGAAGCACACGATGATGGCCGATGACAAGAGCGCGTTTTATGAGTATCACAGCTGTCTCATGGAGCCGTGGGATGGACCGGCATCGATTGCATTCACAGACGGGAAAATGGTCTGTGCGTGTTTGGATCGTAACGGTCTGCGCCCGTCGCGTTATTACGTGACGAAAGATGACTATGTGATCATGGGGTCGGAAGTCGGCGTGGTCGACGTGGATCCCGCCAACGTTCTTTACAAAGGTCGCCTCGAGCCGGGCCGCATGTTCATGGTGGACATGGAGAAGGGTGAGATTGTTGCGGACGAAGAGCTGAAGCAAGAGATTATTGACGCGCATCCTTACCGTGAATGGCTCGATGCGAACCGAGTCATGTTGGCCGACCTGCCGGATGCTGGCGGGACAGCCCGCCTGTTGGGTGATGATCTCATTCGGGCACAGCAAGCGTTCGGCTATTCCTTTGAGGAGCTTCGCATGTTGCTTTTGCCGATGGCTCGTGACGGGCGTGAGGCAACCGGTTCGATGGGCAATGATGCCCCCTTGGCTGTTCTGTCTGATCGGCCGCAGCTACTCTATAACTATTTCAAGCAACTGTTTGCTCAAGTGACGAATCCACCGATCGATGCCTTGCGCGAAGAACTGATCACGTCGACGATCATGATGTTGGGCTCGGAAGGCAACCTCGCAGAGCCCTGCGCGGAAGATGCGCGGAAGATTCGGATCGAGAGCCCGGTCTTGTCGAATGCGGACCTCGCAAAGATCAAGGCGCAGGACAACGACGTGTTCCATGCGACAACGCTTTCTATATTGTTTTCGGCAAAAGATGGAGAGAGTGGCTTAGAGAAATCCCTTAGCGCGCTGTTCCTTGCGGCTGATAAGGCGATGGACTCGGGCGCGAACTTGTTGGTGTTATCGGATCGCGATATGGATGCGGAGAATGCACCGATGCCCGCGTTGTTGGCGGTGGCTGGCTTGCATCATCACCTGATCCGTCGCGGCACTCGTACGCGTGCAAGTATTGTGGTGGAGTCTGGTGAGGTTCGCGAAGTGCATCATTTCGCAACGCTTCTCGGGTTTGGCGTCGAAGCGGTGAATCCTTACTTAGCCTTGGACTCGTTGGCTGCCTTGATTCAAGATGGATTGTTGACGGAAGTCGACGAAACGTCAGCGATTCAACATTACTGTAAGGCCGCCGAGAAGGGTATCGTCAAGGTTTTGTCGAAGATGGGTATTTCGACTATACAGAGCTACTGCGGCGCACAAATTTTCGAAGCCATCGGATTGAATCAGGCTTTCGTCGAAAAGTATTTTACAGGAACTGCAACGCGTATCGAGGGTATTGGCTTGGATGTTGTGGCCAAAGAAGCACTGTTGCGACACCACAGGGCCTTTGATGAGCGTCACTCAGACGACACGTTGGATGTTGGCGGTGACTATCAGTGGCGTGCGGAGGGAGAACGGCATTTGTTCAACCCCAAAACTGTGCACACCTTGCAGCGCGCGTGTCGTGAAGGCTCGTACGAGACATTTAAGACCTATACGGGCTTGGTGGACAATCAGAGCGAATCGCTCTGTACCTTGCGCGGCATGTTGGGTTTAGAGAGTACGCGCAAAGCGATTCCCTTGGATGAAGTTGAGTCTATCGACTCAATTTGCAAGCGATTTAAGACAGGCGCGATGTCATACGGGTCGATCAGTGCGGAGGCTCATGAGACTGTCGCGATAGCGATGAATCGCATCGGCGGCCGGAGCAACACGGGTGAGGGTGGTGAAAAGCAATCACGATTCACGCCAGATGCCAACGGGGATTCGCGTAACTCAGCAATTAAGCAGGTGGCGTCCGGGCGTTTTGGTGTGACGAGTGAATACCTGACACAAGCTGAAGAAATTCAGATTAAAATGGCGCAGGGCGCGAAGCCGGGAGAAGGCGGTCAGTTACCGGGGACAAAAGTATATCCATGGATCGCTAAGACGCGTTTGTCGACTCCGGGCGTGGAGTTGATTTCCCCACCCCCGCACCATGACATTTATTCCATCGAAGATTTGGCAGAACTTATTTTTGATTTGAAAAACGCGAATACCCGGGCGCGCATTAACGTGAAGCTAGTGTCGGAGGTTGGCGTTGGAACGATCGCGTCGGGCGTCGCGAAGGGTCATGCGGATGTGATCTTGATAAGCGGTCATGATGGTGGAACCGGTGCGTCGCCCCAGACGAGTATCAAGCACGCCGGCTTGCCGTGGGAGTTGGGGCTTGCGGATACGCACCAAACGCTACTGCTAAACAATTTGCGTAGTCGAGTGGTGCTCGAGACCGACGGCCAGCTAAAGACCGGTCGGGACGTTGTCATCGCGGCGCTACTGGGCGCTGAAGAGTATGGGTTTGCGACCACTCCGCTGGTTGTGCTGGGGTGTATCGTGATGCGTGTGTGTCACAAAGATACCTGCCCGGTTGGTATTGCGACGCAGAACCCAGAGTTGCGTAAGAAATTTATGGGCTCGGCGGATCATGTGGTTAACTTTATGCATTTCATTGCACAGGAAATGCGTGAACTTATGGCACAGCTTGGGTTTCGAACGATTGACGAAATGATTGGCCGGACGGATGTGCTTGTCCCAGACCGAGCGATCGACCACTGGAAAGCTAAGGGCTTGGACTTTACAAAAATTCTGCATTCGCCGGACGTAGCGGACGATGTGGGACGCTATTGTCAAGAGGCTCAGGACCATGGCCTAGAGGTGGTGTTGGACAACACCACCTTGCTGGGACTTTGCGAGCCCGCAATTATGCGTGGAGAAAAAGTCGAGGCGACGCTTCCGATAACCAACACAGACCGTGTGGCGGGAACGATCACAGGTAGCGAGATCACACGCAAGCATGGGTTTAACGGCTTGCCGGAAGATACCGTGCAGTTGAATTTTATTGGATCTGCCGGTCAGAGTTTTGCGGCGTTCACTCCTAGGGGGATGACGTTTCGACTTGAGGGTGATGCGAATGATTACTTTGGCAAAGGCTTGTCAGGATCCAAGGTGATGGTCCGTCCTCCAGCGCAAGCGACCTTTGTGGCGGAAGAGAATGTGATTATTGGCAACGTTGCCTTTTATGGCGCGACGTCTGGCGAAGCGTACGTGCGCGGCATGGCCGGCGAACGTTTTTGCGTGAGAAACTCCGGCTTGATGGCCGTCGTAGAAGGCGTTGGCGATCACGGCTGTGAATACATGACGGGTGGTCGAGTGGTCGTGCTTGGCAAAACTGGCCGAAATTTTGCTGCGGGGATGTCTGGTGGTGTTGCATATGCGTATGACGCCGATGGAGAGTTTGAGTCTCATTGCAATACTGGGATGGCGGCCATTTATGACTTGGATGATGCGGACAAGGCAGAAGTAGAGGCCATGATTCGCAAGCACCAGGCGTATACCGGGAGTGAACTCGCTTCGCGACTACTCGACGATTGGGCAACGAGCGCGACGCAGTTTAAAAAAGTGTTACCGCATGACTATAAACGAATCACCGAGGCGATCCGTCGGTGTGAGGAGTCTGGCATGAGCAGCGAAGAAGCGGCCTTGTCGGCGTTTAAAGAGTGTGTGGCAACTTAGTAAGACTTGGAGTTTAGACAATGAGTGATCCACGAGGATTTTTGACATATGAGCGCGAGCTCGCGAAAGATCGTGAGCCGTTGGAGCGTATTAAGGACTGGGGTGAGTTCCATCTCCACCTGGGTGACGAGGTTCGGAAAGAGCAGGGTGCACGTTGCATGGATTGCGGGATTCCTTTTTGTAACACAGGGGATTTGATCGCAGGTATGGCCGCGGGGTGTCCGGTTTATAACCTGATTCCCGAATGGAACGATCTGATTCACCGCGGATTATGGGAAGACGCTTTAGAGCGTTTGCACAAAACCAACAACTTTCCTGAATTCACAGGGCGAGTCTGTCCCGCGCCGTGCGAAGGCTCCTGTGTGCTTGGTATGAATGCGCCAGCCGTGACGATTAAGAGCAATGAGTGCGCAATCATTGATCGCGGATTCGAAGAGGGGTGGGTGACCGCTCTGACTCCAGAAACGCGGACAGGCAAATCTGTGGCAGTTGTAGGATCTGGCCCGGCCGGACTGGCGGCTGCAGAGCAGTTGAACCGTGTGGGTCATGAGGTAACGATTTACGAGCGGGCCGATCGCCCGGGCGGCTTGTTGATGTATGGTATTCCGAACATGAAGTTGGATAAGCGTGAAGTGGTGCTTCGCCGCGTTCAATTGATGGAAGATGCGGGGATTCACTTTCAGACCAACACTGAGATCGGCAAAGACATTCCTTCTCAGACTTTGCTCGACGATTTTGATGCGGTTATTTTGGCAGGCGGCGCGACGAAGCCTCGCGATTTGCCGATTGAAGGCCGCGAGTTCGGCAACGTTCATTTCGCCATGGATTTTCTACACGCGAACACGAAGAGCTTATTGGATTCGCAGCATGAAGACGGTGAGTATATTTCGGCCGAGGGCTTGGATGTCATTGTTATTGGTGGCGGCGATACCGGGACTGATTGTGTGGGAACGTCCCTTCGTCACGGCTGTAAGTCTGTTCAGCAGTTTGAGATTATGCCACGTCCACCCGATTCACGTGCGGCCAACAATCCGTGGCCGGAGTATCCGAAGGTTTATTTCTTAGACTACGGTCAGGAAGAAGCCGCGGCGAAATTTGGTGGCGACCCGCGTAGTTACTGCGTGATGACCAAGAAATTGGTTGCTGATGACGAGGGTAAGGTTAAAGAGTTGCATACGGTCACTATTGAGTGGGTTAAAGGCAACGACGGTCGCATGGCGCCCAAAGAAATTGCCGGAACCGAAAAAGTATGGCCCGGGCAGTTGGTTTTGTTGGCTATGGGCTTTTTGGGTCCCGAAGATACCGTGCTGGCCGATTTGGATATTGAGCGTGATGAGCGCAGCAATGCCAAGGCCGAGTTTGGGAAGTTTGCGACTAGTCTCGACGGTGTATTTGCCGCAGGGGACATGCGTCGCGGTCAGAGTCTCGTGGTGTGGGCGATCAACGAAGGTCGTGGTGCAGCCCGAGAGTGTGATCGGTACCTAATGGGTGAAACCACGCTTGCCTAGTGTCGTGTCCCGACAGTGGTGTTAAGTACTCCGACTGAGTCGTAACAATGAGGAGGTTTACATGTCTATTCTAGAGCAGGTCGACCTATCGTTCAGCACCATAGATCCCGCAATTCCCGTGTTTGTTGCTCTGAGCGGAGGCGTAGATTCCGCAGTTGCCGCGAGTTTGCTAAAGCATCACTTTAAGTCCGTGACGGGCGTGTCGCATCGGCACTGGCCGGAATCGCGCTGTTGCTCCACCGAGTGTATCGATCGCTGTGCGGAGCAGTGTGCGGGAATGGGGATTCCCTATTACCCGATCGACTGCATCGTTGAATTCGCGCAACAGATCGTTGATAACTTCGTCGCGACGTATGAGCGAGGGCTTACTCCGAACCCCTGTGTGTTATGCAATGAACAGATTCGCTTCGCGTTGATGCTCGAGAAGCATTTTCGACAGCAGAAACAGCTTCCACCCGATCGGTACTATCTTGCGACGGGTCATTATGCACGCGTCGAAGAGCGTGATGGGCGCTTTCATTTAATGAAGGGCAAGGATGAGACGAAGGACCAGTCGTATATGCTGCATCGTTTGTCACAGGAAGAGCTGTCTCATTGCCTATTTCCTTTGGGCGAAATGGAAAAACCCGAAGTGCGTGCGCTAGCCGAAGGTTTGGCTCTTAAGTCTGCAAAAGTGGGCGATAGCATGGACATTTGTTTTGTGCAAGACACCTACCAAGAGTTTTTGAAGCAGTATTCTGAAAAGCCGCAACGGCCGGGTGATATTGTGGATAAAGCAGGCACTGTTCTGGGGCGCCACGAAGGCATTGCCTATTATACCCGAGGGCAGCGTAGTGGCTTGGGTCTGAGTGGTGGGCCTTGGTATGTCAGTGGGATTGATGCAACGACCGATATCGTTGTAGTAGGACGTCGGGACGATTTATTGGTGTCTCAGGTTCGGGTAAGCGATATGCATTGGGTGCATCCTGAACGGCACGAGCCGTTTGAGTGCGCGATGCAGACTCGCTACCGCTCCAACGAGACCACTGTGCGCGTTCAGCCAGAAGGTGGTGGGATGGTTTCCGTGAGTTTAAGCGAGCCGTCCCACGACATCACCTTAGGACAGTCGGCGGTCTTTTATGACGGTGCGGATGTCGTGGGTGGCGGGATTATGTGCGGTTTCGGCGCTGAGTAGACCTTGTGCTACGAGGCGCAAATGACTTCGCGACCGGCCTTGGCGACGATTTCACCGTTTAGAAAAACAGTCGTGCCATGGACTAGTGTGCGAACGGGCCAACCCTTTAAGGTCCATCCGTTGTACGGACTCCAGTTGGCCTTGTTGAAGAGTTTCCCGTTTTCGACAGTTTGTTCTTTGCGCATGTCGACTAGGATCAGATCCGCGTCGTAACCGGGCGCGATCTTTCCTTTTGATTGTACACCGTAGATCTCGTAAGGGCGTTCGCAGCACCACTGAGAAATTTCTTCGAGTGTGCAGAGGCCTTCGTTCGCCCGGTTGAACATCAGGGGTAGGAAGGTTTCTACGCCGGGCATGCCGGATGGGGCCTTGCCGAAGGGTTGTTCTTTTTCCTCGATGGTGTGGGGCGCGTGATCGGTCGCCATGATATCGATGATGCCTTCTTTCAAGGCCTGCCATAGCGCGGGTCCGTGTTCGGCGGTTCTGACCGGGGGATTCATTTGGACGTAGGTCCCGAGACGATCGTAATCTTCCGGCGCTTTTAGTAGAAAGTGTTGGGGGCACAATTCAACGGTGATGTGCTCCGTTTTATGTTCACGAAGGTATTCCACTTCTTCTTGGGTCGTTAAGTGCAGGATGTGCAGGCGCCGTCCGTATTTGGTCGAGAGCCTGATGGCTTGTTGGGTCGCGATCAGGGCGGCCTCTGGGCTGCGGATGCGATAGTGGTCGTGCACATCGGTCGACCCCGCATAGGTTTCTTTGTTTGCGAGAATGGTGGCCTCGTCCTCGGCGTGTACAGCGATGATGCGGCTTCCGTTGGCGAAAATATTATCGAGCTTTTCTTCTTCGCAGACGAGGAGGTTGCCGGTGGAGGAGCCCATGAAGATTTTGATCCCAGGGACATTGGGGACAGAGTTCACCGCATCGAGGTTTTCGCCGGTTGCCCCGATGAAGAAGTTGTAGTTCACCACGCATTTCTCGGCTGCGATTGCCTTTTTCGCGGCCATGGATTCGGCGTCGATCGTGTTTGGAACCGTATTGGGCATTTCAAAAAAGGAGGTAATCCCTCCGGCGGCAGCGCCTCGGGAGCCGGTTTCGAGGTCTTCCTTGTGGGTGAGTCCCGGGTCGCGGAAATGAACTTGATCATCGAGTGCGCCGTACATGACCATCAATCCGTCGGCATCTATGATTTCCGCATCAGGGTGGTCGATATCTGCGTTCACATTCGAAATCTTTCCGTCCTCAATCAGGATGTCGGCTTGAAAACGACCCTCTGAATTTACGACAGTGCCATTCTTAATCAGTATTTCATTCATTCCCGCTTCTCCTCGATGAGTGGTCAGACTAGAGGCGCGGCCCCTTTGGAGCAAGGGTGAAATGGCGTGTTGTGTGGGCTCCTTCGTGGAGGTGGAAGGGTTCTGGTCGCGTTGTATCATGAGCGTACTTGCGCATCTTGCGAACACGCGCGATCTAAGGTAGGTTGGCCCGCATGGATAAGGATGAGAGCGAAAACACGGGTGACCAGGAGCGTGCGGGGCGTTTGCGAAAAGTGCTTCCTGATTTCGCTGCATTTGCAGGGGGGCTTGGACTCGCGTGGTTTTTGGAGTGGAAAACGGCGGATCTTGTCTGGAGCTTATGGCTCTCTAGTCTAGTGATTGGCTACGCGACGATACTCTCGACGATTGTTGGTGGTGTCTTGTTTGGGATTCGGGCGTTTGGTCAGTCGGATGATATTGGAATGTCGAAGGGAGCCGCCGCCCTGATCGGAATCGGGGGCGCGACGTTCTTTCTTGGTTTCTTTTCGCTCCACTTTTGCGGGTTTCATGCGGGGCATGCCGCGTTTCTGTCGTCATTCTTCCCTCTGGACGGGCTGCCGAAGAATGTGTTCGGGGAGGCGTTTATGAACCCGTTTTTACTCTGGAAAACGGCAATACTCTATTTGGTTCCGTCCTACGGCCTCTTTCTCGTCCCCATGTTGATTGCGGAGCGGAAGCACGTTTTCTCGATGCTCGTGAAAGGCTGGCGCGCGGGGACTGAAACGGAAGAGGGGGCGGCCTTAAAAACCCTCTTCAAGCCAAGCGGGGCGAAGAAGGCTGGTGTGGATAATCCGTTTTCGCGTCCGTATATCAACGTCATCCGCATGCACATGTTGATCTTTTTCTTCGCTGGTTGCGAGATGTTGAAGATAGAATCGTTTTTGGTGTGCGCGGTGGTATACACCGTGTATTTCTTTCCGTGGAGAGAGATGTTCGGAAAATCCAAGGATAAGGCGACGACCGTCGAGCTAGACGGCTAGTATCAGTTCGCGAGTTGTTCGAGGCCGCGCACCCCGGCCATTTCGCCCAGTACTACAAGGACCATGCCCGATGAAATCGTGAGGGAGTGAGGCGGTGCGTAGATAAAGTCTTCCTTGCCGGAGGGCAGCACTGCCAGAACGAGGAGTCCGAATTTTTCACTTATTTTGGAGTCGCTCAGCGCGAGATTGTTGAGTGCGGAGTCGCTTCCAATGGTAATCTGTGAAATCCGAGTAGAGTGATCTTTGTCGCGAAGCATGCGTTCGAGGAACGTCACGACATCTGGCCTCAGAATTTCTGACGCGAGCCTGAGCCCGCCAATTTGATCGGACGAGACGACGCGATCTGCGCCAACGCGTAATAGCTTTGCGCCACCATCCTCGGTGTGGGCGCGGGCGACAACGCGCATGTTTGGGTTGAGCAGTTTGGCGGTCACCGTGAGGTATAGATTTTCTTGATCGCTCGGCAGGCACGCAACGAGTCCGGCGGCATGTTCGATGCCCGCGTTCAGAAGGACGTTATCCTGCATAGCGTCTGCGATGATGTAGTTAAGGTCTGTGAGTTCTTCAGCGAGTTGTTCGAGGACGTCCTCGCCTTGGTCGATCGCGACGAAGTCGACGCCGTTTGCTTGGAATTCGCGAACGACGTTTTCGCCGAGCGAACCAGCGCCAGCTACGATGTAATGGTTGTTGAGTTTTTTCATTTTTTTCAACATGCGATGCTCCAAGAACAGTATCGAGAATCCCTCTTCGACGAGGAATGCTGTGATGACAGAGACACTATAGAGGACGATCCCCATTCCTACCAGCATGAGTATGATGGTATATATCATTGCGGCAGGACTCGCTTCGATGTGCAGGATGTCGCCGTACCCGACGGTGGATAGCGTGATGGCGGTCATGAATGCGCAGTTCAGCAGGGTCCATTCGCCTTTGCCGATGATCATGTAGCCAGAGGTGCCGATCACAAATATACTGATCAGGAGTATGACGGGAACAATCGTTCGCGCGCGTAATTCTCGCAGGAAGGTGCCCATTGGGCGGTGTCGGTAGGTGGGTGATGAGTGTTGTGGCATGGAACTCACACCGTAAACGGGCAGCGATCATTAATCCAGCAGCAATCTATGTGGTTTCCTTTGACCGTGGGGCTCGTGGCGGACACTTGCATTGTGTTGTCCGGATACGTTAGGCTTTCGCCATGGCAAAATCTTATCAGGCCCATCAAGACTATATCCACGCTCTTTCGCGCTTCGGGAAGGATCTTGCGCGTCGCTCCCGGGCTTCATGTGAGCTGTGCGCGGCCGACGGCGTCGCGCTGTCCGTGTTCGAGGTTCCGCCGTCACAGGACCCACCCCAGTTTGAGAGTTGCTTTTTTACGTGCGAAACCTGTCGCGAACAGATCGAGACTGTACGAAAGCGGGAGGCCTCACATTGGCGTTGCTTGGCGGCGGCTGTGTGGAGTGAGGTGCCAGCGGTTCAGGTGATGGCCGTGTTGTTATTACGGTTTTATAGAGAGCGCGAGAGTTGGGCGAGCGATTTGTTAGACGACGTCTATCTGGATCCGGAGGTTGAAGAGTGGGTGAACGAGGTTCGATTTACGTGATGTGGCGATGGGTGTTACTGTTCTTGATGGTCGCGAGCATGACGCGGGGCCAGGTCCTGAAACTTCCGGAGTTGCGGATTATTCTGGATGAACACCCTGTCGAGTATTCTAAGACGTCGATACGCATCGAAGTCGAAACCACTCAGTTGATTCAGCTTCGAAACCTCGAAATTGCACTCCCGAAAGAGTTGGGCCGTAATGGCGAGTACTTAGGTTACAGCACCACGGCGTCTCCCGCGCTGTTGTCAGGCCTACATTTTACAGAGGAGCAGCGAGAGGCGTTCAAGGCTCGTAAACCTCGCCCTGGCGAAATCGGACGTTGGTATTGCGTGGCGATGCCGGGTGTAAAATGGACGCATGAGGGACATGGGCCGCAGGTCGCTCTTGGCCGCGCGGGCCCAACAAAAATAATGGCTCGGCTTAGCTATGTGGTTATCGCCAGGGAGGATCTCGAAGGAGCGGAGGTTGTCTCGAGCCCGTTACCGCTCAAGACACGTTCAATAGAGGCGGCCACCCGCGCGTTGAAGGCTGGGCGACGGGTGACGGTTTCGGACAAGACGCCTGTGCAGCACGTGGACGCAGAGCTTGTGTTTGAGGTTCAGCCGCGATCACTATCTTTTGCGCAGGTGAGCAAGGCTGAGGGCATGGAGCCGTTCTGGTATTGGGATGGTCTTTGGGTTTTTCGTGAAGGTGAAGGGGTGAGTGCCGTTTCTCCAAAGGGGGAGCGTTTTGTCTGGAAAAATGTTGCGCCACGTTTTTTTCGTTACGAAGCGAAGAATCCGACTGGGACAGCTGACCTCCGCGTGTCGACTCATCTTGGAGTGGAAGGGGATATCGGCGCGTTTCGGAAGCAATTTCCTGAGTTGGATGTTCCGGACGTTCTCATGGGGCCCGGGCGGAGAGCGCCGAGGTTGATGTTTTCGAGCGATATCGGCGATCGTGGGTTTCTTGAGCTCGCGGAAAAACTAGAAGGAACGCGCTGGTTTGTGGATAGGCCGCTGGGATTCCGCCGGATCGTGATCGCTCGACGCAGCGAGTAGCGGCGCGAGGGGGCCGACTCTTGCATCCTTATCAGGGACGCCTGCCAAAACCTTGTCTATTTAGTTGCAACCTTTACGTAAGTACGCTTACAGTAGGGCGTTATAAGC
Organism: uncultured Gemmatimonadales bacterium; assembly: GCA_964196025.1. Taxonomy (GTDB): domain Bacteria; phylum Verrucomicrobiota; class Kiritimatiellia; order CAXMRT01; family CAXMRT01; genus CAXMRT01. The sequence continues at coordinate 22,494 of CAXMRT010000037.1, forward strand.
AAGGGGGTGATGGTGAGCTGGCGAGTAGTACTAAAGGCTGCAGGTGTCTGCATGGTTCTGGCGGCGCTGACTATGGTGTCTGGGTGTAACACGCTCCAACTGTATCAAGGAGACCCGTTGCCCGCGGATCAGGTAGCGAAAGTGCAGCTGGGAGAGATTGGTGTTCACATTCAAAAAGTGAATGGAACTGACGTGGGCTCCTCTATCATGGGCGTCGAGCTACTGCCGGGACGCCATCAGTTCGACCTCGTTTACCAGTCCCCGAGCGATGTTTACATGAGCAGCACAAGGACCCTTAAAACGGTGGATCTGCGGGCGGGAAAAACGTACCTGGTGATGACGAAGGAAGTGAGTGATCGCCTGATCTTCGTCGTTGAGGAAAGATAGCCCCGTCCACTCATGCCCGAGGCTAGTTGGCCCGTGAAAATCACGCGGCTTTTTTTTCGATTTTTATGGTGCCGGTCTCGACGACGCGTGGGCGAATCCCCCACATGCGAATCAGGGTTCCCCCGATAGCGCCAATCTGCCAACCGGTGTATCGTGTGTTCTTTAGGATTTCCCGGATCGATGGTAGCTCCCAAAGTGACGTTGGTAGTCATGGCTCATGATACACACATGCTTGCGTTGCGAAAGCCATCGGTTCGGGGAAGTATACTGGGTGGCGTCCATCAACCTTATCCGACAGGTTGTTTCAGAACGTAGACCCGCATCGGGGCTTGGACTGGACAGCGGTGTGGCGTCACCCTCTTTTTGAGCGGCAACACGCGAAGGGCTTAGGGATCTGTGCTGGGTGTGCGGGGAGCGCTGGGTGTGCGTTTTTTTGCGGTGCGTAAGATTTCGATGTAGAACGCATCCCAATTTTCCGACTTCGCAGTGTCGATATTTTTCGTGATATCGCCCGGATGAATTGTGGCGGCGTCTGAATCGGATTTTCCAAACTTGCAGTCGAAGTCCCAATAGTCGTGCTTCTCGGGAAGGTCGCGACGTTTCTCGCGGCGGATGTACTTCCTGATTTCGTGTTTGGTGGCTTCGAGCAAGCGGTCGGGGTGCTTGCCGTCAATATTGAGCTTAAAGGTCTTCTTCATTTGTTTCTTCCTGGGTCGAGAGGTCAAAATTGGCTTCGAGAGCGCTACCGGCTCCGTCAGTGATCAGTTCGATCAGCGCGTCGTCCATGAACTCGTAGTCGTCCGGTATATCAAGCGATTGGATAGGGGGCAACTTAATGTCGCGAAAGTTTTGTCGGATTCGTGTTTTGTGCTCATTTTTCATGATAAGAACCAGATCCGCCCACTCGAGGTCACGCTCTGAAAGGCGGCGCGGACTTTGCCGACTAGACAGTGTACTCGTGTCGAGACTCGCCAAGCCGTGATCAGCTTGAAAAGAGCAACGTGAAGGTGTAGGGTGGAGTTTCATGCCGAGGGGTTCAAAACGCAGCGAGCGTTGACGTTTTTTAAAGTCTCCCTCGCCTATTGGAAGGAGTTCAGCGCCATCAAGATTGCACAGCCATTGCTTAAGCGTGTGAAGCCTTATATTTTGTTGCTGGCAGGCATGGCCTTGGCAGCTGGGTTTTGGGCTGAATTCGCCTATCGTTTATGGCTGTATAGGGAATACGGGTCGCTGCCTTATGTGAATCATGTGGCGGATGGCTATTTTGTCGTGATGTTTGTTTCTGCGGGAATCGCGATAGCCGTTCTGCTTGTCGGGGCCTATCAGGCTATGCGGAATCGCGTGATGGTTCGTGCATTGATGTATTTTTGCTCTGCTGTTTTCGCACTCTGTTATGCCGTCGCGTTGTATTGCGTTCACGATAGTCATGTATTGGTGACTTATAGTGAGTTTATAAAAACTCTTGGATCGTAAAAAGCACAGGAAACGAATTCAATAAAAACTCTATTTTTTTTAATGGGATGCCTCTTGTTGACGACGGCGGCGATGGGTGCCACTCGGACGGTTCATGTCTTTGTTGCGCTTGCCGATAATAAGCATCAGGGTATTGTGCCGGTGACCGCGGCACTGGGGGATGGTGCGGACGCGCGCAATAATCTCTACTGGGGCGCGATGTATGGCCTTAAGACATGGTTGCGTAAAGACGCGAATTGGACACTCGTTTCAACCGCAAAGAGTCCGACTGAAGATGTGTTGGAGCGCTGTGTTTTCACGCATGTGCGGGGTGATCTCCTGCTGGTTGCGGACGCCTACAGGGGGTCCGCAATCAAGACGGCGCTCACGCAATTTCTCTCAGCGGCCGCTGGACACGCTGGACAGGTGATTCCGTTGGGCGTGAAAAAGGCGGCGACGGGCGGGTCCGCAGATTTGGTCGTATATGTTGGTCACAATGGACTCATGGAGTTTGATATTCCGCCTGTGGAGGTGGATCCCGACAATGAGGGACGAGGCGCGATCGTGTTAGCGTGTAAGAGCCGGCCGTATTTCGAAAAACGATTCACTCGTTTGAGGACGAAAAGTGGGCTGCTGACAACGGGGCTGATGTCGCCTGAGGCGTACACCTTGGCCGCGGCGATTGAAGGATGGCGGCTTGGCGCTGGGCCTGAACCGGTCCGAGAACGCGCGGCTGCCGCCTATCATAAATACCAAAAATGCGGGATCAACGGTGCTCGTCGGCTGTTTTATTCTGAAAAATAGGAGAGGAAAATACATGAAGCGAATGCCTGTACTCCTGTGCGTGAGTGTCACCTTTATTTTGTCGACGACTATTATGGCCGGAACGCTAGACGAGTTTGAGAAAAACACCTCGAAGAAAAAGGCGAAAAAAGCATCGTCGACGTCATCGTCGAAAACCACGTCGTCGTCTGGCGACAAACACCGTCATCACCACCATGACGACTCCCCCAGCCTGTACCAAGATTATGCAGGATCCGCGATCACCTCCTTTATGTATCACTCCTTTTTTATTGGAGGGCTAACGAGCCATCACCGTCTCTCTGGGGAGGAGGATCGTGAATTTGGGCTGATGCCGCGCGAGGGTGGAGATATCGCGATCCCTTTTGCGCGTGTCGACGTTGCGTTTCGAGAAGTCAGTTCCGAGATAGACTCCATGGATTACCGACTGGAGTTAGGTTATGGCGCGTTTGCATTTCGGTATGAGCAGTCGCGATACGAGGAAGAGCCGGATGATGAGTTGGATCTGATTCGGTGGCAGGGTGTCTATCGGATGTCCTTCAGCGAGAAGGTCGAGCTGGATGTTGGTCTGGGTCAGCTGACGATTGATGGGAACAACAGTGACTCTCGTTTTGCGTTTTCGTTACCGCTCATGCTTCGACCGACGGAACTGTTGGGCATTGAAATTCGACCGAGTTGGTCTGAAGACGTGACGGACTATGATGTGGGCATCCTACTGTCACGCCACTACGTGTCGTTGAAGGCAGGATACCGCTGGGTGACGAGTCGTGACGTGTCTCTGGATGGCCCATATGCGGGCATCGCGATACATTTCTAGCCTAGTCTGAGTGGCGCGTGCGCTTACTTCGTTTTTGTGAAGTGGAGGGTTACTGTGTCGAGAATCGGCTTCGAGTCGTTGGTGGTTGCATCCTCCGTCCGTATCTCGAAGCTGAAACCAAAACCCGCGGGCAATTTGCTAAGGTCGATAGAGGCTGGGTTGCGCTTTACCTGTTTTGAGAAGCCTTTGATGTAGTCGTAGGTTTCTTTGACTTCTTGCCAGTCGGTCCACGTGTCGGTCTTACCGTCCTGGCTCGTGTCGACGCCGACGCGGGCCTCGACTTTGGGTGCCCAGGGGCCAGAGCTGACATAGTCAGTGCGCATTTGGGTGGCGAGGTAGAATTTGCCTTCGGCAAACGCGATGTCGGGGTCTGGATGGCCGCGGCCGATTTCGCCCACGAGGGTAAAGGGTTTGTCGAGACTGGAGGAGGTGAACCAGCCGACTCGAATTTTGTCGTTCGCGGGATGGTAGTCGGCAAAGAGGTAATATTGCCCTCCGATGCTAATGGCGGCCCAATCGCCAAAGGCGTTCTGCGTCGGTTTGTGGACGTTGTATTTGCCGATGTTGGAATCCCAGTCGGGGTGTTGTGCCCAGTGAGGGTGTAGGTATTCGGCAATTTCTCCGGTGGGTTTTGTTCGTTCGTCGACGACGGGTTCTGCGATTTTGAATGTGTCGATTCCGTCGCTACTGACGGCGCGCCCTGCAAGCGGTGAATCCCACGAATGTTTCTTGGCATTGATAGGACTCCAGTCTTCATAGATCACGTGAAAGTTTCCTTTGAGATCTCGAATGATTGCGGAGTCTGATCCATGGGAGGGGTCCTTGAATGCCATGCCCATGTTTTTGCCGGGTTTTCCGTCGGTGAGATCGTCGTCAATATAGAGGTGGGGGTCTTGGTCGTTGGGATAGTCGTAATAGATATAGGTTTTCCCGTCGACGTGCTCGGCGCTTGTGACCCATCGTGAGAAGCCTTCGGTGACAGGACCGTGCCAGACCCAGTTGATCATATCCTTGCTCTGCCAGGCGTGATAGCCACCGGCGTCTTTTTCCTTGCTTCCCGGCGCGGCAAATTGATTGGCGTAGGGCGTTGTTCGTAGAGGGATGTCGAAGCCATCCAGAGTCGTTTTTTCAGGAGTGAACGTTTTGCCCCTATATTTTCCATAGCGACCGAACATCCAATAGTCGCCTGGGCCGCGAGTAAGTAAGACGGGGGCATCTTGCAGGTTGGCGGGGCCGAGGTTGGCAGTAGGGTCCCAGTTATGCCAGACCGGCGACTGAGTGAAGACAATGGATGTAGCGGTGCGTTTCTTGTCGAAGGTTCGAATCACGCTGGTATAGCTGCTGGTTTTGTCGGTAGGCGTCGCCATGCCGTCCTCGAAGGTGAGCCCGACGCTCTCTTCCCTTGACTGTTGCCAGTCCTCGTTTGAGTCAACCCGCCAGTCGGCCGCGGGCTTACCCGTGGCGAGTCCTGCAGAGAGGGTGAGGAAGAGCGAATAGAGCATTATTGGTTGGCGCATAATACATGTCCTTTTTATGTAGTCCATGACGCCTCGCGAAAATTACTGCTCGCGTGACGGTCGCGGGTTGGTCTAACTATTTTATTGGGTTATCAGATTCGTCGAAGAAGCCGGTGATCCTGTGGAAAGAGGTCGTCGCGTCCTTTTTTGTGATGGTGACATGGCCGATTGAGGCGAAGCCTTGCTTCGCGCGTTCTTTGGTAATCGTGATCGTGTCCCAAGGGCCCTTGCGCTTCTTTTGTTGCCATAGTCGTCCTTCGCCATTGATCAGGTCGATTTCCTTGATTTCAAGGTTGAGGCTGTTCTTGCTGACGGTTACGACCATGTAATTTGGTTTTGTCGTGCGGCCGATCAAGCCCCCGTGGGCGACCTGTTGAATGCCATCTTTTTGGGTGCAGGTGACCGCGTGGACTTCTCCGCAGATATAGAGGTCGACACCGTGGTCCGCCATTGCCTGCCAAAATGCTGAGTCACGACCTTTAACTGTGAGCATGCCGGATGAGCTATAGGTTCTAACGGGTCTTAGTATGGGTGTGTGCCCCATGACCACGATGTGGTCGACGGATTGTCGATATTTACTCAGGACCTCGTTGAACCACTTCAGTTGTTCGCCGGTGACACCCGCTGCAATTTCACCTTGATTGCTTTTCCCTTTCTCAAAGACATCTACGGAGACGAAGAGGACATTCTTATGGAGCCAGTAGAAAGCGGTGCCCTTCATGTGGTCGGGACCATTGAGAGGCATGTTGAGGTGGCGCCGGAAGGCCGCTTTGTAATGGGGGACTAGGCTATGGGATCTCCAGGGGTTATCGCCAATTTCGTGATCTCCCAAGGCGGTATAGACTTTCAGCTCGTGGTCGGCAAAGCGTTTGATCCACTGCGGGTAGTAGATGTCGGCCCACTTCTTTACATCTTCGGCCGTGGGGCCCCAGTGACCCATTACGAGGTCGCCTGCGACCATCGCGAAGGCGGGGTTTTCGCTTTTCATAGAGTCTAGGATGAACCCTAGTGCGTCTTCCCAACCCTTTTGCGGATACTCGATGTCAAAGTTCAGGAAGTCGGGGATGCTTACAAAGGTCCATGCGTTTGTGTCGGGCGGTAGCGTCGCTCCCATTGTGCGAGTGCTTGCGACCGTGACGGTGCAAGCAATTAGTATGACGGCTGTTTTACTCAGGATTGTCATTGTAAAACCTCGACCTTTTGTTGGTTGTCATCGTGTGTGGGCTTTCGGACTATTTTCCCGATTGGCTTTCGCCCGTGACTGTTTTCAGGGCATGTGTGGGAGTGATGTTCCATGTGGCTGGTTTTCCGCGACGTTGTTGGGCGAGCCAATTGAGTGCGGCGTGATGAAGGATTTCGTGTTTGCCTTGAAAGATGGTTACGCGTGTGTTTTGGGAGGTTGTTCGGAAGACCGGTTGTTTGTCACCGTATAAAGGGTCGGCCTCTGACGTAGGAAGGCTTGGGGGGAGGGCTTGTTTGTCGTAGAAAGAGTTGATGAGCGCGACGGGCACTCGATCAACTTGGATCGCGACCTGATTGAATGCATGTAGGGAGTGCGTGAAGGGTACACTGCCGCCGGCGTGTCCATCCGTGACTCCAGCATTGATGTCTAAATTCACGGATGCGGCTTCGGCGAGATAGGTGAGGGGAGAACGCTTGGTGCATTCCTGTGCGGCGGCCTCATTGGTATCGGGTGGTCCACCGACCGCTTGCTCGATGTTCTGGGCGTAGCGTGATTTGGCGCCGGTGCTTTTTTGTTTCCACCAGGCTCCGATGTCGGAAATGGAAGCCCATGCCGACACTCCAGCCCAGATCTTGGGAGCGCGGCCGGCCATCAGTAAGGCGGCGTGCCCGCCGCCGGATACCCCGACAAGGTAGATGCGGTCCGCGTCCACCTTGTGCTGGATCTGCATGTAGCTCACTGCATCCAAGATATCCTGTACTACCTTGTCTGACCCGCATGCGTCCGGTGTTCGGTTGGGGCCCCGGAAGTGTGGATGAATGAAGTGCCAATCGTTTTCAATACACCAGCGCGCGTAGGGAGTTTCGCCCCTCGTTTGCGTGTAGCTGCTTGACCAGCTGTGGAGGCTCACAAGCAGGGGGCGCTTCTCTATACTTTCTGATGCGCGTATTAGCATGGGTTGCTCGCTCTTGTCGCAGCTAGCTGGGTAGGTGATTGCGTGTATGCCTGGGGGCCAACCCTTGGGTGGTTCAGTTGCGACGTTTTCCTTCGATAGGCAGACGCTGGCTCCTAAGATGCAGACGAGTCCGACGCTCGTGACGAGATGATGTGGGTTGTTTAACACCGTCAGTTATTCAATGATTTGATCCGGATATTGCGGTAGGCGACGGGGCCGTGATCGCCTTGGAACATCAGGGGGCCTGTTGGCTTTTCGTCATTGAAGGTGCTTGAGCGGGTAGGGCCTGTGACCTCTTGGTTTTCGTGGACCATGATGCCGTTGAGTACCACTTTCCTGAATACGGCGTTGCGGATCTTCTTCCCATCTTCGTCGAAGCGCGGAGCGTAAAAAACAATATCAAAGGTTTGCCATTCGCCTGGCTTCCGAGCAGCGTTTACACGAGGCGCGTGGCCTTCGAAGCCTTTATCGTTGGCCCATCTCTGATAGATGCCGCCGCAGTGGCTGTGCCTGGGTGTTTTAAAGGTGAAGCTATCCAGTACTTGAACTTCATACCGACCTTGAAAGTAGACACCTGAGTTTGATTTAGCCGGAATCATGAATTCGATATGGGCCTCGATATCGCCATGCTCCATGTTTGTGAGAAGGTTCTTTGTCTTCCCTGTGAGGCCGTTCATCACGATGCCTTCGCCGGATTTGGCCTTTAGGAGACGGTTGTTTGTTGAGTTCACTGATGCTTTACCCACGATGGTCCAGTCGGCCGTAGGTTGGAGGAAGGGCGTTAGGGTTTCTGCCTTCCTCAGCGAGTCCCATTCTGGGCTGCTCGAATTTGGGACTGTTAGGCAGCCGCTGGAGATTATGCATAGGCCTAGGGTTAGGGCTTGTAGGAAATGTTTCATTCGGATGTTCCTCTCATTATCGTTTGGCCGTTAAGGTCTTTTGTGTCGCGATCATTTCTTCGGCATATCGTTGACCCAGCCGCTTGATGCTATCGGCGTCGACGTGCCAGCGATCCATACGTGTTGCGCGCCTATAGGTGAGTGTCTTTTTGCATCTTCAGAACGGATAGTTTAAGCGGTGGGAGGAGCATCGTCCAGCTTTTCGGTAAGTTTTGGGTAGGCCGCAAAGGGCCACATTGGAATGCAGCCCAGTCGGCCACGAAGAGAACGCAAAGTCAGATCTATCGAAATTGAAGGGGAATGACGAGCAGGCCTGCCGGAGTGATTAAGATGATGAGGAAGAAACCGCGATGGATGTAGATCCAAACAGGGGCCTTTAAGTCAGCCATAACACGCGTCCTCCATCATTGTGTCCTCTCTTGCAGGGGCGTTGATCGTGTGTGTTGTGCGTAGCTAATTATGGGAGTCGAAGCCGGGCGGTCACGGGGTAGTGGTCGGATGGGTAGCGGCCGTTTCTATGGGCTCTGTCGATCTGTGCGTCGAGTGTTTGGATGTCCGGGGTGATGAAAATGTAGTCGATTTTGTCGCCCTCTTTGTAGCCAGTAAAACGACTACCGGTTCCGACGACCGTTTCTTTAGGGTGCAAGGCGCGCCAGGAATCAACGAGCGGGGTGGAGATCGGACTTGTAAAAGCTGTCTTTCCCTTGAGGTAGGTGACGACGGGGTTGGATTCCGAGGAGTTGAAGTCACCCATCAGAATAAAGGGGTCGGGGTGTGTGCGTTTTTCGATGACGCTCATGATCAACTGAATACCCTTTTCGCGTGACGGTTGAGATTGATGATCCATATGTGTGTTGTAGACATAAATAGCGCGAGAGGTCTGCGTGTCGAGAAGTCGGGCCCACGTGCAAATCCGTTTATACCGGTTGCCCCAGTGTGCGGATGGTTTTTCTGGAGTGTCGGAGAGCCAAAAGGTTCCGGAGTCCTCTACGTTGAACCGGGTTTTGAGGTAGAGGATCGACGAATACTCGCCTTTGGATTCGCCGTCGCGGCCGGTGCCGATTTCGCCGTATTGAGTTAGCTGTTTGTTGAACTCATCGAGTTGGAAACGGAAGGCTTCCTGTACGCCGAGTACGTCGGGCGAGTAGTCGCGGATGACGTCACAGACAAACTCTTTGCGGAGTTCCCAGCGGTTATCGCCATCTTTTGCCCGTCCGTTTCGGATATTGAATGTCATGACGCGAATGTCGAGTGTTTCGGCCTTTTCTGCCCGAGGTATGACGCAGCCGGATTCGAAAAGCGAGAACGATATTAACAGTAAACAGACGCTGGTTTTCATGTGGGCTCTTCCAAAAAAATCTTGATACCATTTTCCAAACCGAGCTTAGCATAGTCGTTGCGGCTTGCTCGAAGGTTATTCCTGTGAAAAGAGGTGTCTTCGCTGGGACGTGCACGTCTGCGTATTCATTTTTGTGGCATGAGAGAGCCGGTCCTTCTATAGTTGTGAGAAGCGCCCTTGGAGGTCTCGATCGAGGGGTGCCGGTAGTTTTTGAGAGTCGAGTGAGGAGGTGATGATGAAGCAGTTTATTATGATGATAAGCTTGTTGATGGCGGGGAGAGGGTTCGCGGGGGATGCGGTGGATCTTTCGCAGGAGGAGTTTTTGAAGAAGGTTGCGTCGAGCGCCGAGGTGGTGATTCTAGATGTTCGGACGGTTGACGAATTTGAGGAGGGGCGTGTCCCCAAGGCCGTAAACATTCCACATAATTCTCTCAAGCGACGTCTGGACGAGTTGGCGAAAGCGAAGGATAAGGAAATTGTGATCTATTGTCGGTCCGGTGGTCGTGCAGGGGTCGCCGCAAAAATACTGTCGAAGGCGGGGTTCACCAAGCTGTTTCACTTAGACGGTGATATGACGGCATGGGTGGCCGAGGGGCAAAAAATCGAGAAGTGAGGTCGGAATCGATTTGGCAATGAGTCCTGGCGATCATGTATCTTAACGGGGTGATGCCGGGTTAGCCGAGCTGAAAGCGGTCATGACGAAGCGCCGTTTTGATTGCAGCGTGTTTTCGATGGGGCCATAGCCGGAACGCTCTAGACCTTTTTGAGGGGAGCAGAATGAGTTTTACCCTTTGTCTAAATGTCAGCACGATCAAGACGACCCCCTTGTTGGATAAAATCCGTCTCGTGTCGGAGGCGGGTTTTGATGGCGTTGAGTTGTGGCTCAATGATGTGTATGAGCATATAGGGCGCGGTGGCGAAGTATCGGATGTCGAGAAAGCCTTAGCGGATTATGGATTGATTGTCCCGTGTACGATTGCGATGCGTGCATGGGGAGAGGCCAGTGATTTGGAGTATCCCCTCATGCTGGATGACTGTAAGCGGCGCATGGACTTGGCTGCGCGTTTGGGGTCCCCAACGATTGTGGCAACGCCGCCACGGGATGGTCGGGACTTGGGCGTGATTACCGAGCGCTATGCCGATCTTCTAAAACTGGGGCGCGAGTCTGGCATCAAGCCGATCATGGAATATATTAGTTTCTTCGGCTCTGTTACGACTTTGAACGACGCGCGCAAGGTGGTGGAAGATGTCAATGATCCTGATGCCACTGTCATTGTGGATGCCTTCCATACGTGGAATAGCGGGGGGTCGTTTGATGACTTGCGAGATTTGCCACTGGAGATGATCGGGCATTATCATTTCGATGACGGCAATGCTGGAATTGCGCAGGGGGCGCAGACAGATCCCGATCGGATGATGCCGGGTGAGGGCTGTATCGACTTGGATCAGGAAGTGTCGATTTTGAAAGAGAAGGGCTATCAGGGGACGGTTAGCCTGGAGCTATTTAATCGAGATCTCTGGGCGAAAGATCCGGCGGATGTGTTAAAAATCGGCATGGAAAAAATGCAGCACTATTTTGGGGACTAATCATGGGGATTTTGACAGGGCTCGATACGTTTATATTCTTTGGGTCGATGATCCTCGTGATGGGCGTGGGTTTGTGGGCGGGTAGAGAAGAAGAAACGTCGGAAGATTATTACCTCGCCGGTAGGTCCACCAAATGGTGGGGCGTTGCGGGCTCCATCTTTGGGTCGAACGTGTCGGCCAACCATATCGTGGGCATGATGGGCGTCGGCTTTTCGGTGGGCTTTGCCCAGAGTCATTTTGAGATCTCTGCTATCGCGGGCTTATTGGTCCTCTGTTATGCGTTCTTGCCGGTTTATCGAAAACTGAACGTGTACACCCTGAGCGATTATCTCGGACAGCGTTTCGATGATCGTGCACGAGTGGCCTATGCCTTGATCATGGTGTTCATCATCGTGTTTGTGATGATGGTGCCTGGGTTCTATATTGGTTCCCGCTTCTTGAACATCTTGCTGCAGGACGCACCGGGCGACATAGCTGTGACGGGTTATCGCATAGGCATTATTTCCATGGCTGTGATCACGGGTGCTTACGTGATCTTTGGTGGGTTGAAAGCGGTGATCATGACGGACGTCATCCAGTCGGTCTTAATGCTGGTAGGGGCCTCGATTGTGGCCTACTTGACCTTCTCTCAGGATGTGATCGGTGGCTGGGCAGGAATGCTGGCGATTGATAGTGGCGCTGAAGGAGGGGATAAGATGCATTTGTACCTGCCGAGCGATCACCCGGTCTTGCCGTGGTCCGGCGTGCTGACGGGCTTGATGGTGTTGCATTTCTATTATTGGGGCGCGAATCAGTTTATTGTTCAGCGTGCCTTGTCTACCCGCACCGGTCGCGAAGCCCGCTTAGGGATTGTGTTCGCGGGGTTTTTCAAACTTGTGATTCCGTTTTTATCGATCGGCACCGGTATTGCCGCTTATTACTACTTCCAAGCTGAGTCCTTGACGGTGGACCAAGACGCGGCCTTCCCGATGCTGATGAAGCACATTGTAGCTCCGGTCGGCTGTGGCTTATTAGGCTTGGTGGCGGCCGGGTTGATTGGTGCGATTCTGTCGAGTCTGGATTCCATGATGAATTCAGCATCGACGATCATCACCTTTGATTTCTATAAGCGGTACTTCAACAAAGACGCGTCCGATGCGACCTTGATTTTGGTGGGACGGGTTACGATTGTGGTGCTGATCACGCTTGCGGCAGGTTTGACGATCCTCACCATGGATCCTAACTCCAAGGGAAGTTTCTTTTTGCATGTCGCTAGTTATCAGTCGAAAGTGATAGCGGGTATCATCGTAGCACTTGCGATGGGAATGTTCTGGAAGCGTGCCACTCCCGCCGCTGGTGGTATTGTGATTGTGGCAGGGGTGATTTTCTCGTTTGCGGTGGGCCCGATGTATGATGGGATGATCGGGAAACAATCTGGCGCAATGATGGAGCAGTCGCTTGTGACGTTTGATGCCCCTCATCACCTATCAGAGGGTGACCAGGTGATGTTGCATAAGTCTGGTGCCATTCCGGTGACTCTGCCGGTAATTGATGTGTCGAGTGTGTTGACCGTTGTGCTGTCGGATGCATCCTCTGTCGGATTTACGGTGGATGGGAAGCCGCTCGTTCTGGATAACACTGGGACAGAGGCATCGACGCCCGTTGCCTTGCCGGTTTTGTACAAGGCCTCTTACGCGGGGATTGTCAGTCGGCTCGGTGTGACGATGAACTTTATGCATACGGCTATGATTGCGGCGGTGTTGTGCGTCATGCTCATGGTCGGGGTAAGCTTGGGGACCACACCGGATCCAGAGAAGAGCAAGTTGACTTGGCTTGAGTTGGGTGGCCATAAACCGGGTGCGCTCAAAGCGATTGTGGGTGTCGTTTGTATCGTGCTTGCTGGGTTCGCGGTTATCGGCTGGCTGATGGCGCGGGGTTCGCTTTCGCCGCTGGCGGCGGCCTGTTTGAGCGCCTTCGTAACGTGGGCTGTGATCGTGCGGACCGCGTTCAGTGCCGTTGCACGCGCACGCTCGGGTGGTGGAGACGAGGGAGATGCGACCACGCTGATAGGCGAAGACCGCTTCTGGGCCTCGTTTTTGGCCGCTACAGCGGTATTCATGCTCTATTACTTCAAATAAGTAGGCCAGAAAACCGCCAAGCGGTGCTGTTCGCCTGCCTTGAAATGTTACAAATTTGGCCTGCATAACCGGTTTCTTTCTTTACAGCCCCAGATCTCGAGTTATACTTTCCGTGGAGCTGAGTATTAATGAACGATTATGAATACCGTCGCAGAGCGTACCGATCGATGGCTGGGCCGCATTGGCTTGAGACGTTGATGCTAGCGGCAATATCCGTAACCATGTTTGTGTGGTTTTTAGCCTTGTTGCCGGTGTTTGCTGTCTTACATCTTGTCGAAGTTGTTTGTGTGAAGGCTGAGCCTGTGATCGAAGATGTTCAGCAGCCAATGAGCGCACCTGCGCCAGCTGCTGACGCGCTATCTGAGCACCAACTGCACGTTTGATAGACGGTCCTTTATAGGGCTTGTTGTCAGGTGCGGAGGGGTGTTGGCCCTGTCGCTGCAGGGTATGCCTGTGTGTCTGCAAATTTTCAATCTCTCCCATTCTTGAAGCGACTTTCGTAGGGGGATAGTAAGCCTCGAACGTTGTCATGACGTGTCGTCGACTGGTTTACTAGCGTTGTGTTTTCTCCTATACATTCCCAGCGCGTGGTTGCATAGTAAACAACGTGAGGAGCGCTTCAACACACACTCTATGACCGCCACCGCAACGAAGATCTTTATTCTGGATACGAACGTTGTGCTGCACGATAGCAATTGCATCGAGCACTTTGCTGAACATGATGTTGTTATTCCCATTGTCGTTTTAGAAGAGCTCGACGGGTTTAAGCGCGGTGAACAGGAAATTGGATATCATGCTCGGCAGTTCCTTCGCAGTATTGACGCCTTAGCCGTAGGCACGGAGCTGTTTGAAGAAGGTGTCCGATTGGGGCCAGACCTCGGAACCTTTAGCGTTGGATTAGGGCGAGAGTGGCATCCGGCATTACTCCATAATTTCAGTCCGGAAAAACCCGACCATCAGATTCTGAATGTCGCCTATCACATTGCTGAAGAACAGCCGAACCGTGAAGTGGTGTTGGTGTCCAAAGATGTGAACCTGAGGCTCAAGGCAAAGGCGGTTGGGCTGAATGCAGAGGACTATGATCGCAATAAGGTGCGCGATGTCCACACCCTGTACACAGGGAAGCGCACGGAAGAAAATCTTGAGACCGCGTGTATCGATCGCTTGTATGAGCCTCCTTATGAATTGCCGGTCAACGATGTTTCGTTTGGTGCTGATTTGTTACCGAACGAGTTCGTGATCATGCGCAATGGTACATCGTCGGCCTTGGTGACGCATGACGCGGAGAAGCAGGTGTTGCGCCGGATTGAAAAATCTTCGGTGTATAACATACAGCCCAAAAACGCGGAGCAGATTTTTGCCCTGGATGCGCTGTTGAACCCGGACATCCGTCTCGTGACCTTGTCGGGTAAGGCCGGCACAGGGAAGACCTTGTTGGCTTTGTCGGCTGCCTTAGAGCAACGGAAAGAGTTTTCGCAGATTTTACTGGCGCGCCCGATCGTGCCGTTGAGTAACCGTGACACGGGGTTTCTGCCAGGTGAGATTGATGCCAAATTGGCGCCGTACATGCAGCCCTTGTTCGATAACTTGGGGGTGATTCGTGGGCAGTTTCCGAAATCGGATAGTCGGGATAAAGTGATCCAGAAGTTGATCGATAATGACAAGCTGGTGATCACCGCCTTATCTTATATTCGTGGGCGGAGCTTGGTGGATGTATTTTTCATTGTGGACGAGGGACAGAATTTGAGCCCGCACGAAATAAAGACCATCATCACTCGCGCTGGAGAGGGTACGAAAATTGTAATCACTGGCGATATTTTTCAGATCGACCATCCTTATCTCGATACCCAGTCGAATGGCCTTAGTTACTTGATCGAGAAGATGCGGGGGCAGAGCATGTATGCCCACATCAATCTCGAGAAGGGTGAGCGGTCGGACCTTGCTGATTTGGCGAGTGATTTGTTGTAGGCGTGCATCCGAGGGCTAGTGAAGCGTCGCGGTGAGGTGGTTTACGCGGACGCGATAACGGTTGGGCCGCTGTGTGGAGCCGGAGGGTGTCTCTATGGTTTCTTCTTTTTCGGGGTCTCGCGGCCTTGGTGGTCTCGTGCCGCGAGTTCGGTTTCTTGGCCGAGATCTCCGCAGCGCGTCATCCATGCTGCGAGTTCCGCTTGCAGGGTCGCCATGGCCTTGGCGTGCTCGGGGTTGTTTGCGAGGTTGGTTTGTTCGAAAGTGTCCTTTGTGATGTCATACAGCTCCCATTCTGGTCGAGTTTGGTAGCGCGCGGCCGCGGCTGCCGCGGTCGGATCGTTGGCGCCCTTTTCGAGCCAGGACCGGAACGTAGTGGATTTTGTGCAGAGGTTCTGGAATGTGATTTCGGGGGTGAAATTCCGGATGAGTTTGTAGGTATTCGACCGAATTGAGCGAATGCCGTAGTGAACGGAACCGCTCGCGATCCCGAGGGTTGTCATCTCGCCGTAGACGTACTGCTTGTGTGTCTTGGTGGCCCCTTGTAGGAGATCGAGCATGCTCTTTCCTTGGAGGGTTTCTGGGGGGGTGCCGCCGGCTGCGGTGATGAAGGTGGGGGTGATGTCGATGTATTCAACGAGCGCATCGCTGGATATATTTTTCTTAACCTTTCCTGGCCACCTGACGATCATCGCAGACTGCAAGCCCGCGTCGTAACAGGTCCATTTGGCAAAGGGGAAGGCTGAGCCTTGCTCGCTTACGACCATGACGACTGTGTTGTCGGCCAGTTTATGTTTGTCGAGCAGGGTCAGGAGTTGGCCGACCTGTGAATCAAAGTAACTGACCTCGGCGAGATAGTGGGTCATCGCCTCCCTTGTCTCGGGTGTGTCGACCCAATTTTTGGGGAGGACTAGATCGGCAGCGGTGTAGCGAGAGGCGTCGCCCTTGTTCCATGGCAAGTGGGGTTCGTAGGACGTCGCGAACAAGCAGAATGGTACGCCGGTTTTCGCGGAGTCGGCCATGAGCGCATCGCAGGCGGCCATGTCGGGATTCTTCTTTCCGGAGTACTGGAAGGGGAAGGTGCTTCCTGGGCCGATGTGTGTTTTGCCGCTGAGGTGCACGGTGTAGCCCAAAGGTTTGAGGTAGTGGACGATGCTTTTTGTTCCCATATTCGCTCGAGTGTGATTGGGATAGGCGCCGCTTTTCACGGGGTAGAGCCCCGTGTAAATGTTGTGCCGGGTGGGAGAACACATCGGCGCTGCTTGAAAGCACTGTGTAAAACGCATGCCTTCTTTCGCGAGCTTATCGATGTTGGGCGTGTGAGCTTGTCCGCCGTAGCAACCGATGTCCCAGTGTGTGCAGTCGTCGGCCATAATGAAGAGAAAGTTGGGTTGTGCGGCTGAGAGAGGGATCGCCGTACAGAGCCAGAGTAAGGAGAAGAGTCGTGCGAGTGAGTAAGTCATAGATTTCTTTTTACCGCAGTGTTCGCAAGAGGTCAATCGTTCGCTTGGCCGGGGTGGAGTCTAGGTGCCCTCGGAGCTGTTGGCTTTTCGAAATTGGCCGGGTGCAATACCGAAGCGACGTTTGAAGGAGCGATGAAGGTTGAGCGCGTTGGCGTAGCCGGCTTGTTCGGCGATTTCTGCGACCGACGCGTTTGTTGAAATAAGAAGGTTTTGGACGCGCGTTACGCGGACGCGTTCAAGTTCGCTGCTGACGCTCCACCCGAGGTGTTTCTTAAAAAGAAGATCCAGATGTTGTCTACTGACAATGGAGTGGGCCACAACATCTGCGACCGTGATCCCATTGTTGGCGCGTTCGCGAATGAATAGCATGGCGTTTGCGGCGATTTCGTTTTGAACGGCGATGAAATTTGTGCTTCTGCGTGTAACGATTTGCTTGGGAGTGTGGAGTGGATAGGGTGTGGGCGCGGCCGCGCCGTCTAGGAGTGTGTCGAGCAGGGCCGCGGCCTCGTAGCCCCACGACTCAAAGTTGGTGTCGACGCTTGATAGAGATGGGTGGGTAGAATCCCAAATCCCGGGACTGTTGTGGAGACCGAGTATCGCGACATCGTCGGGCACCCGCAGGCCCGCGGTGTTGCAGGCGTTGAGGATGTCGACTGCACAGAGATCGTCGGAAGCGAGGATCGCAACAGGGGTCGCGCAGTGGGCGAGCATCGCGGGATAAGTTGTGCGTGCAGCAGCTGGTGATGGTGGATGGGGTAGACATGTGGAGTCGACCCCGTGTTGTGTCGCTATGCGTTCGAACACGTCCGAGACTGATCCAAACTGGCGTGTGCGTGTTTGGGTTAGGTTTCCAGCGAGGGCGATGTGTGTGTATCCGCTTGCGATGAAGTCTTCAATGGTCATGGAGAAGAGGGCGTTGAGATCGAGTTCGATATCCACGGCCCCTTTGAGCCCCGGCTTTGGCGGCGCAGAACCGACGCTGACCACAGGCATCGGGTGTTTTTGAGTCAGCGCGACGAGCTCGTCGAGTTCGCTCCCTCTACAGAGGACGCCGTCGCCGCTCCAGTCTGGGTCGATCTGGTGGCTATGGGTCATTGAGGAATCGAGTCGCCAGCCATGATCGCGGGCATATCGGGCGATTCCCTGATGAATCCGATGATCGTATTGCTCGAGCGCTAGAAGCACGTCCCGCGGAGGGCGTCTAGGGGCAGAGTTGCTTGAGTGAGCGGGGTTTTTCATAAGAGACGATTCATATATGATAGAATTAAAAGAATATTTGTCAATATCGCAACTCAGCCATATTTGATATTCTTTGTCTCGGATGAGGTATGTGGTTACGTCGGGTAACACGATTTTTTCGCACATATGGAATCCCCGCGTCGAAAGACGTGAGTAGCGCTTAAGTAGTGTTTGTTGGGGGCGCTAGCAACGGTCGCGTTCACCCCCCTGAATGCGACCGTTCTTTTTTTTGCGCGGCTCATCTCCATCGTTCAGCTTTGACTTCGAGGGCTCAGGGACGAGGCTTTCGCCATGAGAGTTTAGTTTCTGATGTGTGCGGCATCCTTGGGTCTGTCCAGTCTGACGGCGACCCTGTCATTGTGAAGAAGGACTCGGAGGCCAAATACAAGTCTAAGGCGGCAAGCAAGCCAGAGCATGTTGCGGAGTTGCACGGGATGTTGATCGCTTGGCGAAAAGACGTGGATACGCAACTCCCAACAGTGAACCCGAGCTATCGTTCGGCGCCTGAAAAGAATAACTAGGTGTGATTGCGAGACAGCGGTGCGTCGGAGCGAGGCTGTGATAGATTGGGTCACCCGCCTTGTTTAACACCCATTGTTTTATCCAAAAATGACCCCGAATACTCGTTGACTACAGTGCATAGAGGTATACACTTTCCGCTTGTTGTAAGTACGTCTACTATTTATGCATGTCATTTCGAAGTACGAGTAAAGAGTGCCTTGTCCTGTTTTCCATAAGTACCAGTAATGCTTCCAGCGTGAGAATAGCCTTATAAAGAAGGCTTAAATAACTAGTACAAATAAATAGGATAAGAATATGTCTACTACTACTGGCACCGTCAAATGGTTCAACGAATCTAAAGGGTTTGGCTTTATCGAACAGGAATCTGGACCAGACGTATTTGCTCATGTCAGCAACATTGCTGGGTCGGGCTTCAAGAGTCTGATCGAAGGACAGAAGGTTGAGTTTACTGTGACTCAGGGCGAAAAGGGTCTTCAAGCTGAGAACATCCTCGCTCTCTAAGTTGAGACCGATGATCCGGTTCGCTAGCGAGCCGACAAAGAAGGCAAGGCCGAAAGGTCTTGCCTCTTTTTTTGCTCACGAATCGGTTGAGGGCGCACGATGGCACTTTCATAACACCCTTTTGAAAGGGGTTTCGACGTCGGTGTCGTGGTCGAACAATTGTGCCGAGC
>CAXMRT010000038.1:0-9347 GCA_964196025.1 uncultured Gemmatimonadales bacterium
ATGCATGTTCACCACGCCCAAACTATTGGAAGCGCTCTGCGAGAAAGTGAACCTCAAGGACATCGGCATCGAGGGCATCTTTTGTGGCGGCACCCAGATGGATGCTCAGTTCCACCGCTTTGCAGTCGAAGAGCTTTTGGATGGCATTGCCTTCCACCCCACCTACGGCAATACGCTTATGGGTCTAGCCGCCCACAAGCCCCCTACGAAAGAAGATGACTGGGCCATTATCTACTACCCACCCGCACCACGTGCATTCCTGAGCGTCGTAGATCCTGACAACCCAAACAACGAAGTTGAATACGGGGACTCTGGGCGGGTCAAGCTGACCACCCTCACCAAAGAGTTCTTCGTTCCTGGATTTCTTGAACGCGATGAGGCCATCCGCGAAGCTCCTTGCGAAAAATATCCGTGGGATGGCGTACGCAACGTAAAACCATTCACGCGCTTCAACTCCACGGTCATCGAAGGCGTCTACTAAGGTGGCGGAGTCGATCCCCCACATCCCTTTGCTGCGAAAAGGCATCCCCTATACGAGTATCAACACCGTAGGCCTGTGCGATCATCGCGATGGCAAGGCGATCGCATCAATCAGCCAAGCCAATGCCGGACTCATTGTACGCGATATCCTAGACTCGCCCGCTACACGACGGTCGATCTGCGAAAAGATCACGACCCGCGAAGCCATCGACATCTGTGAAGCCGCCGCAGAACATTTCCTTAACGACACCCTCCCCATCGGCGACCACGAGCAGACTCCAGAGGACTTCGTGCGCTGCCAGTCAGCAACCACTGCGATGCCACAAGAGATGTGCCGTCTCAACATGCAGAAGATATACAAGGCCATGAAGTTCTCGGGCTCGATCCTCGACAGCCTGACCACCAATCTCGACACCACCATTCTAGACAAGGGGTATGGAACCCAGCACGAACGCATGACGTCTTTCCTCGAACGCGGCACGAATCTGGGCGTCATTCTTCCTAATAATTCACCCGGCGTACACGCACTCTGGATTCCAGCGATCGTGCTGCGCATGCCCTTAATCCTGAAACCCGGCGGCCAAGAGCCGTGGACGCCGTACAGAGTCCTTCAAGCACTTTTGAAAGCCGGCTATCCACCCGAAGGCCTAGGCTACTACCCAACCGGTCACGGACCTGTCTCAACGATCATGTCACGCGTCGACCGCGTTATGACCTTCGGCGACGAGTCCACTGTCAATAAGTGGGCAGGCGATCCCCGCGTGGAAGTTCACGGCCCGGGCTACAGCAAGATCATCCTCGATGATGAGGCATCCACTCACTGGGAAGACTATCTCGACATCATGGTTCAGTCGATCGCGGCCAATGGCGGACGATCCTGCATCAACTGCTCGTCGGTCTGGACCGCGTCGAATGGAAAAGCTCTCGCAGAAGCCCTTGGCCAGAAGCTAGCAGAGATATCCCCCTGTGCGATAGATGCCCCCAACGCTCAGCTTGCCGGATTCTCTATGCCGCGCATGGCTGAGATGATCAACAACGTCATTGAGTCTGGACTCGATACACCCGGCGCTACCGACATGTCCGCCCCACACCGGAATGGCGACCGCCTAACCGAGGTCGATGGCACAACCTTCCTCCAGCCGACGGCCTTGTGGATCGACGACGATTCGCATCCGCTCGCAGGCAAAGAGTTTCTATTCCCCTTCGCCACCGTTCGTGAAATACCAACGGCCCAAATGGCAGACAAACTTGAAAGCACACTCGTCTGTACAGTCATTACGAGCGACCCCGACCTCCAGCATCAGATGCTGACGCACCCAAACATCAACCGCTTGAACTTCGGCCCAATCGCAACACCCACGATCGACTGGAATCAGCCTCACGAAGGCAACCTCTTCGATTTCCTATTCGAACGCAGAGCCTTCCAGCTGGCGACGACCGAATGAGCGCGCTGGCCCTTACCTGCGATATCCCAGAAGGCGTCATCATTGAAGCCGGAGGAATCCAACGACTCGCCGACGAAGTACGTCAGCTCACAAACGACTCTGTTCTACTCGTCTCAGACTCAGGCATCCAAGCCGCCGGCATCGTTCAACTCGCGGAAGACGTGCTTACTGCCGCGGACATCTCATTTACGACCTGGCTCGATGTCGAAGAAAACCCAACCTCTGCCACCGTGGCTGCCGGAGTCGCTTTCGCAAAGCAGTCTCCACCGGGCTGCATCGTCGGACTTGGGGGCGGCAGCAGCATGGATTGCGCGAAGGGCATCAACTTCATCCTAACCAACGGCGGCACAATGAAGGACTACTGGGGCGTCAACAAGGCCCAGAAGGACCTTCTACCAATGATCGCTATCCCAACCACTGCGGGTACAGGCAGCGAAACACAATCTTTCGCCCTTATCAGCGATCCCGACACTCACGTGAAAATGGCATGCGGCGATACGAAGGCACGCTTTCGCTGTGCAATCCTAGATCCAGAACTAACCCTATCCCAACCGCAGTCCGTCGCTGTGGCAACTGGCATCGACGCCATAAGTCACGCACTCGAAAGCGCAGTCACTACCCGCCGAACCCCTGAATCGTCCGCCTACTCCGCCCAAGCCTGGCAACTTCTTTCGAAAAACTTCAAGACCGTACTCAACAACCCCGACAACATGGATGCTCGTCACGCGATGCAGACCGGCGCCATGTTTGCTGGAGCCGCCATAGAGTGCTCCATGCTCGGCGCCGCACACTCATTAGCAAACCCACTCACAACCACCTACGGCATCACGCACGGACTGGCAGTTGCCCTGATGCTGCCACACGTCATTCGTTACAACAACCAGGTCGTTAGCGACATCTATTCCGAGCTCTGCTCTCATGTCCCTGATAGCGAGGACCTCGCCGACTATATCGATCAACTCATCGTCCTAGCTGATATAAAGCAGACCCTATCCTCTTATGACATTCCCAAGACGGCCATCCCGCAACTCGCACAGGATGCCGCCACACAATGGACTGCACAGTTCAATCCACGCCCGGTCGACGCGAACGATCTCCAAGCACTCTACGAAGGAGCCTTCTAACATGAGCGACTCACCCGAAGACAAAAACACTGAAGTCGGAAACTACTTCATCTCGAACTACCCACCCTTCTCTGTCTGGTCGAGTGATCAAAAACAAATCGCAATCGACATATTTAACCAAGCTCCGACCCACGACGTTGACCTGGGCCTCTACTTCCACATCCCCTTCTGCCGAAAGCGATGCAAGTTCTGCTACTACCGTGTCTACACGGACAAAAACAGGAACGAGCGTGACATCTATCTCGACGCCCTACTCACCGAGCTCAAAACCCTCTCAACACAACCCGCCCTGAAGGATCGTAATTTCGATTTCCTCTATGTCGGCGGCGGAACGCCTTCCGCCCTACACGAAGACCAGATAGACCGCTTGGGCACGGAGATCCGAAAAATCCTCCCACTGGAAAAAATCAAAGAACTCACCTTTGAATGCGAACCAGGCACAATGACAGAGCGTAAAGTCGAAGCTATCAAACGATTCGGCTGTACCCGCCTCAGCTTAGGAGTTGAGCACTTCGACCCCCATGTCCTCGAAGAAAACGGACGCGCCCACGGTACACCAGAAATTTACACGGCCTACGAGTGGGTCCAAAAGTTCGGCTTTGACCAAGTCAATATCGACCTCATCGCTGGCATGGTCGACGAAACGGACGCCACCTGGACTGATACAGTCGCAAAAGCCATCGACATGGCTCCAGACAGCATCACGGTTTACCAAATGGAACTCCCATACAACACCGTCTACTCGAAACAGATTCTTGAAAAAACCGGTGTCTCTCGAGTCGCGGACTGGGAGACAAAACGTCGGTGGGCGGACGAAGCCTTCTCTTCCTTCTGCAAAAACGGCTATGTGCAATCCAGCGCTTACACGGTCGTCAAAGCCGACAACAACCCTGGCTTCCGATACCGTGATGCCCTTTGGACCGGTGCTGACCTCGTCGCCGCGGGCGTCGCATCATTCGGACACATCCAAGGGATTCACTACCAGAACGATCACAACATCGACCCGTACAACGAAACAGCCCTGTCTGGGGAGCTCCCAATCTACCGCGCCTATAAACCGAGTGCTACCCAATCACTCATCCGCGAAATGATTCTGCAATTGAAACTGGGTCAGATCAGCACAACTCCCTTCCAAGAAAAGTTTGGTGTCAATATCCTTGAGAAATGGTCGACCGAGTTTCAAGGCATGCAAGACGAAGGCATGGCAACGATTCAAGACAATCAAATCACACTCACGAATGAAGGTCTCCTACAAGTCGATGGACTCCTCCCGCGCTTTTACGAATCCGAACACACAAATAAACGCTACGCCTGAATGAGCCGTAAATTCACAACTCTCGACGATTTACTATCGATATTCGGTTTCCCAGAGTCGATCGACATCGTTTATGCCATAGACATGCCTGAGCCCTACCGGACGCTTCTGGTTCACGACAGACATATGACCGTCACCCTGGAAGAATTCTGGCACTCACCCGTCAAGGTTCACGTGATCGACTGCCGCGAAGAAAGTGCACTGTATACCCGAAAAATCAGTCTGAGCAATCAGTCCGGCACCCCAGTCGAATACGGCGCCGTCCAAATCGACCTCGACTGCTGCAGTGACGATGTTCGCAAGCAGATCCTCGCTCGAGACACACCACTCGGACGGATTTTGATAGAAAACAACATCATGACCCACATCAATTGTCGACTCTACTTTCGGTTGACCCCTACACCTGAAATCATGCTCGCCTACGGACTCGACAACAACGAACCACTCTACGGCCGCTTCGCCACCGTTGAGTTCGACTCTCAACCAGCCATGATTTTGATGGAGGTCATGCCCTCCGGTCTCCAAAACGCGACACCATGACCGCCGACATCCGTGATTCCTACGATGTAATCGTCATTGGAGCCGGCCCCGCAGGCTCAACCTGCGCCGGTCTACTATCCATGCACGGACACGACGTTCTGCTTCTTGAAAAAGAGACATTTCCCCGGCACCACATCGGCGAGTCGCTCATGACAGAAACCTACTGGGTTTTCGAACGTCTCGGCATGCTGGACAAACTACGCAAGAGCTCTTACGTCCGCAAACACAGCGTCCAGTTTTTTAGTAAATCAGGAAAGGGCTCGCGCCCATTCTACTTCTTCGAAGGCAACGACCATGAAAGCGCAAGCACATGGCAGCTCCCCCGAGACGAGTTTGACACCATTATGTTTAATCACGTGGCCGAACTAGGTGTACAAACCTGCGAAGGCATCAACGTACGCGACGTGCTCATGGAGGGTGATGCCGTTACGGGAGTCAGCATCGACACTCCAAACGGAGCCAAGGATATCCGTGCCAAAGTCGTCGTTGACGGCTCCGGCCTGAACGCTTTTTTATCCCGGAAATTCAAACTACAGCAATTCGATCCAAATCTAAAGAAGGCCGCAATTTATGGCCATTTCAAGGGCGCTCACCGGGATGCGGATGTTGACGAAGGCGCAACCCTAATCGTCAACACACCCGACCAAAAAGGCTGGTTCTGGTACATCCCCCTCGACAACGACATCGTCAGCGTCGGCTGCGTGGCAGACAAGGAGTTTCTGTTCCCAAACGGTGAATCACGAGATCTTGCAGATGCGTTCAATCGCAGCGTCACCCATTGCGAGCCCATCCAGATGCGACTAAAGGACGCCACACTCCGCGGGCCAATGCGTTCCTGCTCAGACTTCTCTTACATCTCCAACAAGATCGCTGGCGACGGCTATGTTCTAATCGGCGACGCATTCGGATTCCTGGACCCAGTCTACTCTTCCGGAATATTTCTGGCCCTAAAATCAGCCGAAATGGCAGCCGACACCATTCATCAGGCCTTTGAGACCGACGACTTCAGCGGCCACAAACTTTCCAGCTTCTCTGATGAGTACATGGTCGGCATGAATGCTCTACGAAATCTAGTCTACTGTTTTTATGCTCCCGGATTCCGATTCTCCAGCTTCCTAAAAGAACACCCGCAATTCAAGACGCACTTAATTGACCTCCTCACTGGTAATATCTACCGTGATGGGATCCTTGACATCTTTGACGCAATGGGCGACACGGTAGACCTGCCCGAACCATACAACGTGGAGAGCTGAACATGCTAAACAAAGTCATCGCCGGAATCATGTTAGGGGTGCTACTTGTCTTGCACCACGACTTCTGGAATTGGGACAACACCGCCCTCATTTTCGGCTATATGCCGGTCGGCCTTGCCTATCACGCCGCGATTTCTATTGCCGCTGCGGGCATCGGCGCCTGGTGCTGTTTTCTTTGCTGGCCGAAAGAACTCAGCGAAGAATCCGAGGAGACCCAAGCGTGAGCCAATTAATCGTCATCAGCTGTTACCTCCTCTTACTTATCGGTCTAGGCCTCGTAGCGCGTGCGGTCTCCCGCGGCAGCGCAGCCGATTTCTTTCTCGCAGAACGCAGCATTGGCCCCTTCTTCCTGCTAATGTCTCTGTTCGGCACGACCATGACCGCCTTCGCACTCGTCGGATCAACCGGCAAGTCGTTCTCTAACGGTATTGGCGTGTACGGATTAATGGCATCAATCTCCTGCATCATACATCCCGCCGTCTTTTTCATCATCGGCATCAAGGTCTGGAGCCTTGGAAAGAAAAACGGATATATGACCCAGATCCAGTTTTTTCGCGATCGGCTGGAGTCCAATCACATCGGCATCATTCTCTTCCCCATTCTCGTGGGTCTACTAATTCCATATCTACTCATCGGAGTAATGGCATCCGGCACCATCGTCAACGTCGTCACCAGCGGCGCCTTCCCAGATAGTGGATTCCTCGCCCAATACGATGGCGGGGTCCCCCCCTTCGTCGGCTCAGCCGTGATCTGCGCGGTTGTTCTTTTCTACATTTTCTTCGGCGGCATGCGTGGCGCGGCATGGGCCAACGCCTTCCAGACCATCGTCTTTATGGTCATCGCCATCTTTGCGTTCAACATCATCTCCGATAAACTCGGCGGCATGGCCAAGGCCAGCGAAAACGTACTGGCCCACAACCCAACAAAGTTCAAGCGCAGCGTCGATGCCCAAGATATCGCGACTTATGAAACAAAACACGGCGCGTGGATCACTGCCGGACAAATCAATTACCTCCGCACCCAACTCACATCCCAACAAAAGGATGCCGCTCACGCGGGTTTCAGCGGACCAAAAAAGGGGCCATGGATTCCGAAATCAGAAGCCATATACATTAAGAAAGAAGGTCTACTTGCGGCCCTGCGCAGCGCCGACCACGCTATCGCCTTAGCCATGTATAAGGAGAAGCGCATCGACGTTCGCGGAAAATCGAGCAAGATGTTCCAAAATCAACTCACAGATCCCGACCCAGAAAAACGCTGGACACATCGCAAGGCCGAAGGCATCTACAAGGCTAAATTTTTTGAACCACTAGAGCCGCACGGCATCCAGCTTTGGGAATTTCTCACGTACCTGTTCATTCCTCTTTCCGTCGCCATGTTCCCCCACCTCTTCCAACACTGGCTAACAGCAAAGACCGCCAAATCATTCCGACTATCAGTCATCGCTCATCCCATCTGCATCATGATCGTCTGGGTCCCCTGCGTGTTGATCGGTGCATGGGCCACTTCTGCGATTATTATAGACGGACCGCGAGCGGGAAGTTTTCTAGTGTCCGAGTTCATCAATCCCAATGCCGTCCTTCCCTTCATGATTCTGCAACTAACCTCTGGCGTTGTGGGAGGCCTCATGGCTGCTGGCATCCTGGCCGCCATTATGTCCTCGCTCGATTCACAATTTCTTTGCCTCAGCAACATCTTCACCAACGACATCTTTCTGCACTACAACAAAAAGAAAAACTACACAGACCATCAGAAAGTCATGATTGGCCGCATCTTTGTCATTGGCGTGGTGCTCGTGACCTACCTTTTCAGCCTGGCCGAACCCCGCAGTGTCTTCACCCTAGGTATCTGGTGCTTCTCCGGCTTCGGAGCACTGAGCCCTATCGTCTTCGCCGCGATCTACTGGCCCAAACTAACGCGAAGCGGGACCTATGCAGGCGTTCTAGCCACAACAGCATGCTGGTTGATCATGTTCTGGAAATCGGACTTCGCCGCTCAGAAGGATTACATGATCCACATCACCGGCACGATCGAGATCATGCCCGTAGCGGTCATGTTTGCGGTCTGCGTCGTCAGCATGGTCGTCGTCTCGCTTGCGACTAAGCCCCCCACAAAAGAGACCCTACTAAAATTCTTTCCCGAAGAGAAAATTAAGTAGTAGGGTCGGCTACAGCCGCATCTTCGACCGGCGCTTTCTTCGCTGGAGGACCGGGCTTGTAGACCGTCACCAAGTAGCCACCGAGCGCAGCAAACAAGATACCGACGAAAAACATCGGCCTGATACTTGCGAATCCGCCTTCAGGAGGATGCATACTGATTGCGACAAAGGCGTTGACCACCGGGGCACCAGCAAAAATAATCGACATCACAGCAGCAGGCCTGCCACCGGCACCGAAGGCCAACAACACACAAAACGCCCCTATTGCACCCACCACGCCCGCAATCAACGACCACTTGATACCAGCCGCGGGCATGCTCCAGCTCGCACCTTTAACCTGTAGGAGAACGGCAGGCGCAACCACCGCTGTGATCAGGTAAGCAATGCCCACCCACAAGAAAGCTTTATAGCGACCATTGACGGCATCGCCCATCTTGACCGCACCCATATGTAAAAAGACGCCGTAAACTCCCCATGACGCAACCGTCATCAATGCAAACATCAACCATTTATTTCCCATCACGTTCTCCTCAAAAGTGTTCGCAGGACTATACGTCAGTGACAGGACGCCTACGACTACATTTCAATCGATTTTGCACCGAACAGCATGGGCAGTGGTGACTAGCGACCGAGCACGCGTTTTGACCGGAACGCCCGACACCTAAGCACCCATAATTCTCGGATGTCCCAACTCTTCACACCTCGGTCACACACTTGCCTCGCTTGGCTGAAACACTCTTCACAGTGAATAACTTCGTGGGCATACAGGATCTAGGGAACTTAACCATCTTCACTCCACCCCCTGTATGCCTACGATTCCCTCAGGATTTTCCCCGATTAACTTTTATGGCAAAGGGCTTTGTTGTAAAAAGTTACTGAGCTCGAACGAGGGATGAATCACTGACAACAGACTACCGACGCTGGCATTGGGGTCTCAATTTCGCCTCCGTAGCACCCAATATCTGCGTACCCCATGTCATCCGACAGAATAACAACGATGTTTGGTCTCGCATCAACCACACCTGATACGCA
>CAXMRT010000039.1:0-9149 GCA_964196025.1 uncultured Gemmatimonadales bacterium
TGACGCTTCACATCGTCAGCACTAATCCGACCACGTTCTCCCGTGCCACTGACGTCGTAAACATCCACTCCAATCTCAAACGCCAAGCGACGTACACTCGGGGCTGCACCAACTGCTTTGCGCTTACCACGGGTGGATACATCGCGCGCAGGTGGCGTCGATATCGACGCTTTTTCAGCGGGGGTCGATGCCGTCGCGGCCGCTTTTGGTGCGGCTGCCGCTGGCGCCGAAGTCACTCGTGCCGCAGCCTTAGTGCCTTCAACCACAATCAACACTTGTCCAACGCTAGCGGTGTCTCCTGCAGACACACGAATGTCCGTCACCACGCCGGCAACGTCAGTCGGAACCTCAATGGTCGCCTTGTCGGTTTCAATCTCCAAAATCGATGCGTCGAGCGCAACCGTATCGCCAACCGACACCAACACTTCAACCACAGCGCCAGAATCAATACCCTCGCCGAGCGAAGGCAAGCACACGTCGAGTGTACCCGATTCGACGACAGGTGCCTCTGGAACAGACGGCGCAGGTGGCGCTTCCTCAGCAACGGGAACGTCCGCGGTTTTTTCCTCAACAGCCGGCTCAACCACTGCTGCCTGAGCACTTCCTGAAACAGTCAACACAACCTGGCCAACCTTGGCGGTTTCGCCCGGTACAACCGAGATCGACTCCACAACCCCAGCTACTGAGGAAGGTACTTCGATCGTCGCTTTATCGGTCTCCAGCTCACACACCGAGTCATCTAGTGCTATTGTATCGCCAACCGATACGAGCACCTCGACAACGTCGCCCCCGTCAATGCCTTCTCCAAGTTCCGGCAGCATCATCTCTATTGTCATCTCAAAGTCTCCAGTCGAGTTCGACTAAATGCCCATCGGATTAATTTTATCCGAATCAATTCCCAAATCCGTTATCGCCTTAGCCACGACGTCCGACCCAATCTTGCCATCCCGCATCAAAGCGGTGAGCGCTGCGATCGTTACGAAATTTGAATCCACTTCGAAATATTCACGCAGCATTTCGCGGGTTTCACTCATCCCATAACCATCCGTTCCCAACGTGATCGTCGTCCGCGGAATCCACTTATCCAACAAATCCAAGTGCGCCTTCATGTAATCGCTCGACGCAATAACAGGACCGTCATGCCCTTCAAGAACACTCGCCACATACGGCGTTTTCGGATCCTCCGTTGGATGCAGCAAATTCCATCGCTCGCACTCCAAACAATCCCGACGCAGCTCGTTATAGCTCGTCACACTCCACAAATCAGAACTCACCCCGTACTTCTTGAGCGTCTCGCGCGCAGCAACCACCGAGTTCATGATCGCACCACTACCCAACAGGTTGACATGCAAGCCCTCAGCACCAACGTCTTCAGAATCAATGCAATGCATTCCCTTGACGATACCCTCTTTCGCACCTTCCGGCAGCGCGGGCATCTCATAGTTCTCATTACTCACGCTGATATAGTAGAACACCTTCTCATTCCGATGATACATACGGTCAATGCCGTCTTCGACAATCACTGCAAGCTCATAGGCATAGCTCGGGTCATAGGTCACCAAATTCGGAACCGTACTCTTGAGCAGATGACTGTGACCGTCCTGATGCTGCAATCCCTCGCCATTCAAGGTCGTCCGACCCGCGGTACCACCCAGCATGAAGCCGCGACAAAACATGTCGCCGGCCATCCAAACCATGTCGCCAACGCGTTGATGCCCAAACATCGAGTAGTAGATATAAAACGGCACCATCGGAATGCCCCAATTCGCGTACGCCGTACCGGCCGCAACGAAAGATGCCATCGATCCCGCTTCGGTAATGCCCTCTTCCAGGATCTGACCATCAATTGATTCTTTGTAGTAAAGAAGCTGGTCCGAATCAACCGGATCATACTTCTGGCCGCCTGATGCGTAAATCCCACACTGCCGAAACAAGGGGTCCATACCAAAGGTGCGCGCTTCGTCCGGCACAATAGGCACCACATACTTTCCAAACTCTTTGTCGCGAATCAAGGTCCGCATCACATCAATTGCCGCACCCGTAGTCGAGATCTCTCGGGATCCCTCATAAATGCGATTGAAAATATCATCGGGCAGCGCTGGCAACTCGGAACACGTTTCTGTCCGCGTTGGGATGTATCCTCCGAGTTCTTTACGCCGCGCGTGCAAATACTCCATCTCAGGACTATCCGCGTCTGGGCGGTAGAAAGGAATGTCTGCCACATCTTCATCCGAAATCGGAACATGAAAACGAGAGCGGAATTCACGAACCGCATCTTCATCCATTTTTTTCTGACCATGTGTGCTGTTCCGGCCTTCAGCCGCGTCGCCCACTCCGTAACCCTTAATCGTGTGCGCAATAATCACACTCGGCGCGCCAGTATGATTCGCCGCAGCATGATAGGCCGCATAAACCTTTTCAGGGTCATGGCCACCACGTTTCAATCCGTGAATCTGCTCATCACTCAAATGCTCTACCAATTTCAACAAGTCGGGATCAGTGCCGAAGAAATGTTCACGGGTATATCCACCGTCTTCAACCGAATACTTCTGGAACTGTCCATCCACCACTTCACCCATACGGCGAACCAGCAGGTTGTCGTCATCGTTCTCCAGAATGGCATCCCAGTTCGATCCCCAAATAACTTTGATCACGTTCCAACCCGCACCGCGGAAGGTTCCTTCCAGCTCTTGGATAATCTTGCCGTTACCACGTACCGGACCGTCCAAACGCTGCAAGTTGCAATTCACTACCCACACAAGGTTGTCTAGCTTCTCGCGCACGGCCAAACCGATCGCACCCAGCGTTTCAGGCTCATCCGACTCACCGTCGCCAATAAAGGACCAAATTTTGCCACCATTCTTCGGCTTGAGGTCTCGATTCTCCAGATACTTCGCGAAACGAGCATGATAAATACTACAAATCGGCCCCAGACCCATCGACACGGTCGGGAACGACCAAAAGTCTGGCATCAGTCGGGGATGCGGATACGAAGACAAACCACCGCCCTCTCCCAGTTCCCGACGAAAGTTGTCCAGATTCTGCTCAGTCAAACGTCCTTCTACAAAGGCTCGCGCATACACGCCAGGACTCGCATGTCCCTGAAAGTACACCTGATCGCCCCCATAGTCCTCAGTTCGTGCTCGCAGAAAATGGTTGAATGCCACCTCCGTCAAAGTCGCAGAAGAGGCAAAGGTCGAAATATGGCCACCGACATTCGTGTCTCGGTTCGCACGCGCCACCATCGCCATCGCATTCCAACGGATAATACTCTTAATGCGCCGTTCCATCTCCCGGTCACCGGGAAATGTAGGCTGATCAGCCACTGGAATCGTATTAATGTATGGTGTATTCGCCGTAAACGGGACCCGAACGCCGGCCTGATAGGCGTACACCTGAAGTTCGCTAAGAAGCTTTTTCACCGTCCCAGGACCATGTTCTTCCAACACATAGTCCAAAGACTCCAACCATTCTCTGACTTCAACAGAATCCATAAAGAGGATCTCCTATAAACGTGATTAACTAGGCCAATCAAACACACCTTCAGTGCGTGCCAGCCAAACCCAAATCAAACGACATTAAAGTCGTAACTATATAATATTAAACGAGTTGCATCTACCCAAGCTAAGCCACGATCCTCAGTCTCTATCCAGCGACTAAGCGGCAAGCCCCCAACATCCTCGCACAGGCTTAGGTTTATCTCACAAACCCCCACTCCAGACAACCAAATTCCCCGCCAACATCCAAAAACCCCCGAAATCCCATCCCCCTACCAGCAACGAACCTCACAAGTCCGACCAGTCACAATCCCTCCTCTTACCAACCAAACGCCCGCGCAGCGCCCCGTCCACATCATCAATCAAAAATCCTCAGTTCATCAATCCCAGCCCCAGCTCCCCTGCTCCCCCTTTCCCCAATTCCTCGTTCCCCAGCTCCTCAGCTCGCCTGTGCGTCAACTCCGCTCGCCAAAAAAGGCAAGAGCGCCCCACCAATGTTGCATCCGCCCAAAGGGCGAGTGCAACTGGTGCCCCCATGGTAGGCGTTTGGTTTTTCCCGCTCGCGGGAAATTTCGAAATAGGCGGGCTGTGTTATGTCAGATCCAAGGCGTGAGTTGATTCGTAGCACCTTTGTGCACGGATCTGCTCGCAACGCGGGAGCTGGCGTGGCACAGACCGCCTATTTCGAAACCAAACGCCTACCATAACCCAACCCGCCTCACCCAATCGCCTCACCCGCTATCCGCTATCCGCTGGACTCACAGCTCATGCAAGTACTGCTCGTATAAACCCCGGATCTCCGCCAACCGCTCCTCCAACGCCTGCACAAACGTCGCCCCATCAGCACCTCGCCCTTCCATCCGGCGCGCTAAGGCATCCAGCTTATCCCCTTGCTTCGGCAACTCATGCACTTGCCGATCATCTAACACCTGCAAAAAATGCTCCACACGCCGCAGATACCGATAATGATCAGCCAACACCGTCTCCGTTTTACCGGACACCAGTGAATGATGAACCAGTCGAGACAACGCCTCCAAGGTATTGCCCATCACTAAGTCTGGATACTGCCAGCAATACCGCATCTGTAATCCTTGCACCAAAAATTCGATATCCCGAATCCCACCAACCCCATCCTTCACATCAATCGAACCACCCACCCGCTTCTTCAATCGATCCGTTACCTGATCACGCATGGTATTAATCGATGCATTCACGGTCTCGGGATCACGGCGTTCACACAGTTTGGGAGCCAAATCATTCAATAGGGACGCACCGATCTCGAGATTCCCCCCCACCGGACGTGCCTTGAGTAAGGCCTGCACCTCCCACTGTTTGGCGATCGACTCATAATAGTCGCGAATCGCATCAACCGATGATACCACCGTCCCTTGCGACCCATGCGGCCGCAAGCGCAAGTCCACTCGGTAGGCATGGCCGTCTTGAACATGCTTGGATAGATCCGCACATAAACGTTTCATCACGTCTCCATATACCGAGTCGTAATCCCCCACATACACACCAACAATGTCGATATCAGAACTGTAGTTCAACTCACGCCCACCAAGCTTCCCGAAACCCAAAATCGATAGTCGTCCCTGAAACTCACGGATCAGCTCTCGATCCTCAGCTTGGTTAGCAACCTCTTCCCAAATCCGCTCCAACACCACGTCCACCACCCCATCGGCAAGCACCGATAGCTCGCGGACAACGTCTTCGATAGGGACGCCGAGGCAGAAATCTCTGACCGTAATCCGTAACATCTCCCGACGTCTCAGCCGTCGCAAGGTCTCCATCCACTCATCATAATCGATGCAAATCTGACTGCAGGCACGCAACTCATCAACCCACCCCGACCGAGTCAACGGACGATTCAAATTCGCGCTATCAGAAACCCAGTCGAAAAAATCACTGTTGGCAATCAACAGATCCGCAAGAAACTGACTACTCGAAAATACGCTTAAGAGAATATCGAGTCGCGCAGGCTGCTTCAGCAAGGTGCGGAAATGATACGCGGGCTTATCCAGTCCCTCGACAAACCGAGTCCAGTTATTCAAGGCCATATCAGGGTCCGCTTTATTGGTCACCCTATCACTCGCCAATAAGGCCAAGTGCAGAAATTGCTCCAACTGTTCTCCGTATCCACCTAGTAGACGGAAATTCTCGAGGGCACGAAGGGGCTGCCGAAAGCCTAGGCTTTCAAACAGACTCACAACCCGCTCTTCTGGCGCGTCGGTATCCAACAATAAATCCACAATATTCCCCGGCCCACTACCCGGCAAAATCCCATAGCCAAAGTGCCGACGTACAAAGTGCCGCACCGCTGCCGTATGCGCCTGAAAGTCCAACGTCAGGAGTTGGTCCACGTCCAGCTGGCCATCACGTGTGTACCCCATTCGACGTGCGAGATGCACATATTCAGTACTCCCTTCCGGTGGCAGATACAGATCTTTAGCATTCCCGCGCAGCATACGCATGCCATCGATCAAACGACGCAAAAAGTAGTATGAATCCGTCAGGCGCATAGCCATCGCCTGATCCACCACGCCAACAGACGCCAATGCATCCAAGGCCCGATGAATCCGCGGCGTACGCAACTCGGGGTGCTCACCTCCGTGCGTCACTTGCAGGATCTGCACATCATACTCCAAGTCCACCAAGGCCCCGCGCGAATACTTGGCATTCAAACGACTACCCGCACCCTTCTCCTGATATTGCCGAGCGCGTATTTCACGCACCTCCGCAACATCCACGTCCTGACTCGCATACACATAATCGTCGCGTAAGCGTTCGATTAGCTGACAAAACTCCCGGCCCCCTGTCATCCGCCTCATCCGCACAAGAGCCAATCGCGTATAAGCCATGGCATCGCCACCGGGACCATAGTATTCGCAGAAGGCCTGCAAGCTCGTGGCCAACGGACCATCCTTACCGTGCGGGCGCAACCGCAAATCAATTTCAAAGATACCTTCTCGTCGGGTCTCAATAAATTGACAGATATCCTGCACCAGAAAGTCAAAAAATTCCGCATTGGTGATCGAACGCGCGCCGTCCGTCCGACCGGCATCCGAATACACGAACAGCAATTCTATGTCCGACGCATACCCAAGCGCCACACCGCCGCACTTCCCCAACCCCATCACCGCATACTGGACTAAAACTTCCCCAACAGACCGCGGGGCGCCATATTTCTCCACCAGGCGATCATAAACAATGTGCGTAGCTGATCCGATAACGGCCCGTGTCACCAGATTCAGATGACCCGCCATCAGGCGCGACGGATTCTCAGCAGCCCCCAAGATGTTATCCATATCAATCAGAAACATCTCCTCATCTTTAAATGCGTTTACGATCCGCCGAGACTCATCAAAATCCTCAACCCCCACCAAGGGCACGGCCAAGCGCTCGGACACTCCGACTGGATCGAAAAAATGATCACCCGCCTTCGGCTGCAATATCGGCAACAGCAACTCGTACTGATTCCGAATAAAATCCTCCCACATAAAATCACTCGCACCCAACACCCGCGCCAAGTTACCCAATGATTCGGGATTGGATAACACCTCTAACCAACGGGACTGATCCGGCATCGACAAGACATCCCGAATCATATGCTCAAATCGGGTCAAGGCATGATACGGGTCTGGCGCCATCGGTAAGGCGAAGGTAAAATGTTTTGTAAAGGCAACGGATAGCTTGATCTGATCCAAGCGAACCGGATCTACGACAGGCTTCCCTTGCCGATCCACAAATTCAAACACATCACGCACCTCATCCCCATCCACCGCGATCGACACTCGTTCCACTGAGATCGACTGCAACGCCAAAGCCGCAGACAGGGAATACAGGAAAATGGGCGTATCCAATGCCACTACTTCCATCACTGTATGAGATCCTTCGACAACGCTCATCGTCATCACGACCGGAGGCATCGCATCCATTGTCTTCTGCGCCCCCTCATGAATGGACCTCACCACCAACTCACTCACGTACTGACGCGCTTCGTCGAACTTGCGAGATTCGAGCAGAGCCCCAATTGTCACCAACTCGTCCTGCAATAGCGTCGCGAATCTCTCAGCATCCAAATTCTCCGGAAGCGTTCCATGGAACGAATCGAACACTTTCCGACGTCGGTGCATTCCATCGCTACGAACAGGGTGCCGACGCGGATGCGGATGTCGTCGCTCCGAAGAATCAAGGCGCGAATAGGTGAAAATATCTCCAGATTGAATATGCACTCCAAGCGCGGCCAACACGCCAGCATAAAGGGACAACAGTCCCGGGTAGTCACAAGACACAAGAGTGATACCCACCTCATGAGCACGACTAGCCAACACATCCACTTGAATGGGAGCTCTTTCCGTCAAACCAATCGCGGCACTTAGGTGTGCCCACACAGCGGCTTCATCAAAACACTCAAAGTACCGCTCAGGTAATCTCGTAAAATGCTGACGCGTTGCCACCGGATCCAGTTCCGGGAAACGTTCAAGGAAGTCCTCCACCGCAATACTCATACTCAAACTGTAGCATCCCCGCCGACATGCCTCCAGCCTGACTTTGTCCTTGCACCCATCACCCAAACATGAAAAATAGATTGAAAGGAGAATTACCATGGCGACACTCAAATCCAAATCCAACCAAGAAGAAGTCCCAGACGGCGACTTTATCCAATCTACCGCTGAAGCACTAGGCGTCCCTTTCGGCTGCCAAGCAGGCGTATGCGGAACATGCATCACGACCATTACTGAAGGTATCGAGAATTTGTCCCCACCCAACGACAACGAAGAAGGGTTCGGACTCGCAGAGAATGAACGCCTAATCTGTCAGTGCAAGATCATGCAAGGAACCGTCACCCTTGATATCCCCTAAGGGTCTCATTCGAACAGGAGCCTTCGCGCTCGCAGCCATACTCTTCCTGAGCATGGCCACCAGCTGTTCGTCATTTAATCGCGACTGGAAAAAGACCCTTGCCGACCCGACCCTCACCAACAATGCGTGGGACGGCACCTGGCAATCAGACATGAACGGCCACCACGGCCGCCTTCGCTGCCTTCTGACCGACACCGATACAGAAACCGAACGCATCGCCCGCTTTCGAGCCCGCTACGCAAAAATCCTAGTCTTCGAATATTCTCTCCCCATCACCACCAGCGGCCCCGCCACCAACACCACCTTCAAAGTCAGCGCCGACCTAGGAAAATCTGCCGGCGGCTTCTTCCAAGCCAACGGCATCATCACCCCCACCGACTTCCACGCCGCCTACACCTCAAAATGGGATTGGGGCACCTTCACCTTGGCTCCGCCAAAGTGAAGCATTGATGAACTGAGGATTTTTGATTGATGATGTGGACGGGGCGTCGCGCGGCGTTCTGATTTGAATCGGAATATCCGCTAATGGTGTTAGTTTTTTTTGGGTCTATTGACTGCAGCGGTTTTTTGGCTTTGATAGAGAATCGCGATCAGTTCTTGGGATTCTGTGCGGATGGGCGTCAGCTTTTCGATGGGATCGATCAGCATGGCCTCACAAATTAAACTTAGCCAAACGTCAGTTTCTCTCAATTCTTTGAGCGCAATTCTGACCTTATGAATGAAGTCCGCACGCGACTCGGCACCTTGAGCTTCCGCATAATTCGCCGCCGGTGATGTCCCGCTCCG
>CAXMRT010000040.1:0-5331 GCA_964196025.1 uncultured Gemmatimonadales bacterium
GTCGGAGACATTCGGATACGGAAAACGTTGCAGGTAGACTCAGGGTCATGAATCGGGAGAAGTCTGTTGGTTCTGGCAGGATGGCTTTTTTGTTCCGTTTTTGCGCGCGGAATGCTCGAGTGGCTTTGTTTTCTCTCAGGATACAGGTTTTGGGTAGGGGGAGTTGTTGTAAGGCTCGCTGAGTGCCGTCCGTTGCCGTGCGATGGACGTATTTTTGGATTTTTTTCTCATTAAATTTTATTATTACTCTGCCTTGTCCGCTCTCCGCAAAGGCGTTGTAGCCCGATGCGAGGATGATGCTTATGGAGAGTAGACAACTTGCCCGACTAAAGACGTGAAATCTCATACAGTTAATATACGATAGAAGGCAGTAATGTACAAGTTAGCGTGATTGGGGTTATGAGTAGTCTTTCGTGTGATGATGAAGCTTTGGAGCTGACCGGGACGGTCGAACGGGTCGTATACCGTTCGGACGAGTCTGGTTATACGGTTGCTGTTCTCCGTTCCGACAAAGTGAACGAAGATGTCACATTCGTTGGGACCTGCGCTGCTATCTGGGAAGGCGAGCAGGTGCGCGTTCAGGGCAAGTGGGATAAGCACTCCAAGCATGGTCGCCAGTTTTCGGCTGATCAAATCGAATGCGAGCAACCCGTCACCACCAAGGGGATCACCCGTTTTCTCTCCAGTGGCCTCATTCGTGGGGTGGGGAAGGTCATGGCGGACCGACTCATTGACTCCTTTGGCGACACGGTCTTAACGGTCATCGACGAACAGCCGGAACGGTTGCAGGAAGTGTCGGGGATCGGAAAAGCAAAAGTCCGGCAGATTGTTGAGTCTTGGGAAGAGCAGAAAGCTGTCAGAGGGATCATGGTGTTTTTGCATGGACATGGTATCGGCTTGGCCCAATCGATGCGGATCTATAAGACTTATGGAGCGGATGCGGTCGCTGTTGTTACCAGCAATCCGTATGCTCTTTGTCGTGATGTGTGGGGGATCGGGTTTTCGACGGCCGATAGGATCGGGAAAAGTTTGGGGATTCCTGAGAACAGTATTGTCCGTGTGCGCGCAGGTTTGCACTATGTCTTAGAGACGCTTGCTGATGAGGGGCATTGCTGTGTTGAACACCCTGATTTGATCGCGGCTACCGTTAATGTCCTGTCGGTCGATGAATCTATCGCGGTCGATGCGCTTGAAGGTGAGGTTTCGAACGAGTCGCTGGTTCAAGAGAAGTCGCTTGTTTATCTAAAGGGTCTTCATGCTGCGGAGCTTTCGGTTGCGAGTAATCTGGAGCGTTTGTGTTCGCCGCCGGTAGCGATTGGCTCGATTGACGTGCCGAAAGCTCTAAAGTGGGTCTCGAAAAAGATGGAGATGACTTTCGCTGAGAGCCAGATTGCGGCGTTGCAGATGGCCATCGAAAGTAAGGTCTCCGTTATTACGGGTGGACCCGGTGTGGGTAAGACCACTATCGTGAGGGCCCTGGTTGAGGTTATGAAGGCCAAGTCCCTTTCGATTGTTTTGGCTGCACCCACGGGCCGTGCCGCGAAACGTATGGAAGAATCGGCTGGAATGTCAGCGGTGACTATTCACCGGTTATTGAGGTTTTTGCCTCATCTCAATCGTTTTGAATGTGATGAAGACACTCCAGTGGAGGGCGACGTTTTTATTATCGATGAATCGTCTATGATCGATATCAAGCTGATGGCGAGTTTGTTGTGTGCGCTTCCGTCCCATGCTCATATCGTGTTGGTGGGGGATATTGATCAGCTTCCGAGTGTTGGCCCGGGGAATGTGTTGCGCGATGTCCTGTCGTCGGACACGGTTCCGAGCGTTCGCTTGGACACGATTTATCGACAGGCCGCGCGTAGCTCCATCGTCGAAAATGCTCATCGAGTCAATCATGGGGAGAGCTTGGAATTGCCTCAGGGAGATTCGTTGCATGATTTTTACTTTGTGGCGGTGGATGATCCTGATCTTGCTGTCGAGAAATTGGTGAACCTCGTAACAGAGCGAATTCCTCAACGGTTTCAGCTCGATCCACGTACAGATATCCAAGTCCTGAGCCCCATGCGTCGTGGACAACATGGGATCGAAAATTTGAACACCGTGTTGCAAGCGGTCATTAACCCGTCCCTGATATCTGTCAAACGCTTCGGCCGTGACTATCGAGAAGGTGATCGGGTTATGCAGATTCGGAACAACTATGACAAAGACGTTTACAACGGTGATATCGGATCGATCAGTCGTATTGACTCAGACAACGACATTGTGGATGTCTTATTTGGACAGCGATCAGTCCGGTACGAGAATCGAGAGCTGGATGAGTTGGTCCTCTCGTATGCGTCAACGATACACAAATCTCAAGGAAGTGAGTATCCGGCAGTTGTGATTCTGATTACTACGAGTCACTATAAGATGTTGAAACGCAACCTCTTATACACAGGGATTACGCGTGGCAGGCAGCTCGTTTGTGTGGTCGGAAGCAGGCGGGCGGTTGATATGGCGATCGCCAATAACGACGTTTTGGAACGTCGGACAACGCTCTCTGCTCGGCTGTGTGCTCGGTTTTCAGGGAATTGAAACGTCTATCTGGTAGAAGGCGTTTCCGACTGTATCTGTGTAGCAGTTTAAGGGTGGTGTAGCCGGAGCATTCGTCAGGACCTGTGTGAACCCTGACAGCAGATTTGTAGAACGGTAGAGGTTGTAGATGCGACCGGCTTTGCTTAGCCAGCACATCAGAGTCTCATTTGGTGCGACTCCGGGCAAGGCAGGTTCAAGGCCGAAAGAGATCGAGTTGCTTATGATGCTCGATGAACCGATGATGCTTTCATCCAGGTCGCTAATGCCGTCGTTGTCGTCATCGGGATCTATGTTGTCATCCAGTCCGTCGGAGTCGGTGTCGATGCCTGGCAGACCCAGTTGCCATGGCCACGTCAGGACGTTGCTGGAGATGTTGGCTGGGCCAGTTGGACCGAACCAGTTGTTGGTCGCGATTAGTGTGTTTGTGCCACCCGAGTAATAGATATCGTGGGAGATCATGTCGGTGAAAAAATTGTTATGGATGTTTACTACGACAAGTGGATCGGCCCATCGGCTAACCATATTTGTACCGGTTTCGACACCCATGCCGCTGTCGAAGCGCTGGAGCGTGTTGCCGTACACGGTGGCGTGCAGACCGTTGTTGATGTTGGTTTCAGTGAGGGTATCGTAGGCGA
The DNA here is from genome assembly GCA_964196025.1 of uncultured Gemmatimonadales bacterium. Classification (GTDB taxonomy): domain Bacteria; phylum Verrucomicrobiota; class Kiritimatiellia; order CAXMRT01; family CAXMRT01; genus CAXMRT01. The sequence goes on from CAXMRT010000040.1 coordinate 3,213, forward strand.
AGAGCATCCCGACGGTGCCGTCGGCGCCCACGCTACTTCCGCTAACACGGTTCGCGACCACCTGATGATCCGTGGCATTGATCGTATTGGTCGTGTCCCACGGATCATGATCCGCATGTATCCAGATGCCGATAGCGGGGGTTCCGGTCGTGGATCCAACCGCACCAGATACATTGACCGTGTTGTTCGATATCAGTGCCTGACCACGAGCAGCGGTTACACGGATTCCGAATATTCCGTTTGTGATGGTGTTGTATTGGATGGAAATCTTTTCTGCATCGGTGCCGAACTGGTTCGCCCAGATTGATAGGTTGACCGTGTCAAAGCAGTTCGACACCACGAGTAGCGGTAGGGTCATGTTACTCGTATAGTAGCAACGGTCGATATACATGCCGGTATTGGCGGTGGTGCCAGTGATGGCTGTAAAGGCATTGAATTCAAGGGTGGCAGGAACATGTTCTAGGAGGAACCCTGCGGTAAAGGAGCCGGAGGGGGTGACGATGTTAGAGACATAGTTGTGTCCAAAATAGCTTCGTTTCGCATCCGTGTCGCTTGCCGCATTGTTTGTCGCTTGTGCGAGCACTGCGTAACCGGAAAATGTTTCGAGCACGCATTCACGAATGGTCACCGGGATTTGAGTACTCCAGATTCCTGCGGGTACATCAGCCACGCCATCTTCATCGGCATCTCCGTTTATGGTGATGTTTTGGAGGCTTACATTATTTGTTAGAAGCGTGATGACTGAAGCGCCGGGTGTGAAGTTCGTTGCGGGTCGGAGGATCGTGGCGGTGGTGTGTCTAGAGAAGCAGGGAGCGTTTTGTGAATATGAGTTTGCTCCAATAATGGTGATGGAGTTTGTGATGCCAACTTGTTCAGTGTACGTGCCTGCGGCTAGATAGATCGTGTCGCCAGCACTGGTCTGTGACTCTGCGTATTGCAGTGTTTTCCAAGGGGCGGCAGGGCTTAGACCGAGCCCGTTCGTTACCACGTTCAAGCCGTTCGTTGCCACGTAGTAACTAGTGGCCTGCACGGTGTTGACGATCACTAAAAACGCAACAGACAAAAATGTTAGGACCCGCATAATGTACCCCGTTGTTCTACGATGTCAGGAGTGTAGTATAAACCCTCTAGAATGTCTGATCAAATAGGATATATGGCCGCTTTTGTTTTGCAAAAATGAGAGTGATGTGGGAAACTTCTGGTCTTAACGATTTACAAGACAAGGGTTGGGGTTATATGGGGATTAAGAGCTCTACAGTGCGTATTACGCTAGATGCAGGTTCTGCGGACAAGTGTGAAACTTTGTTGGCATTGGTAGCCGACGAGCTAGCCAAGGTGGATGATCGCACGGTGTTGCGTGAGAGCCTAGAACAGGATTCTAGCTATCACGAGTTGTTGAAGGGGATTACCACGCCCATTGTTATTACCGACCTTGACGGACGGATTGTTGACGTGAATGAAGCCGTGACCAAATACCTCGGTTACTCTTCCGCGGAGTTGAATCGACTCCGTCTTTCTCATCTCGTTCCTGGTGCCGATTTAGAGGAGATACAGAAAATCCACACTGAGTTGGGAACTGGGCATGGTGTGAATATCGAGGGGCAGTGTTTGAGTAAGGCTGGCGTTAGTTTCGACGTGAGCATTGCGGTCTCTGAGATCCGGGTTTTAGGTGCCGTGCACTTATGTCTTATCATCCTTGACGTGACACAGTACAAAAAGGCTGTTTTAGAGTTGGAGGACGCTCAAAGCCGTATCGCTCGGGCTGAACGTTTAGAAACGTCTGGGACGGTTGCTGGGCAAATTGCTCATGATTTTAATAATCTGTTAAGCCCCTTGCTTGCTTATCCGCACTTGATTCGCCGTGACTTGCCCCCTGAAAGCCAAGGGCGCCAGTATCTAGATGTCATGGAAAAGACTGTTAATGATATGGCGCACATGACGGAACAGCTGTTGGCGTTGTCGCGTCGTGGCCAATTTAACCAGCGAGTGTTCAGCGTGAATGATGTGATTAAGCACGTCATGACTCTGCTTGAAAACGTGTTTCCTGATACTGTTGCGGTTAACCTTCAGTTGCGCGATGATTTGATGACGATAAAGGGCGGACACGGTCAATTGGTGC
>CAXMRT010000041.1:0-12548 GCA_964196025.1 uncultured Gemmatimonadales bacterium
AAGTTCAAAAAGGTGAGTTTTGTTCGGTTTTCGGGCCCTTTACAGGTGACGACGGGAGCTGTTATTATAGAAGACGTTATGAGAGACGTGAAATGAAGTCGATATCCTTCCTTTATGCAGCCAGCGCGATACTCGCCGCAGGGGCGGTATCCGCGAGTACATGGATGGCCCCTCTAGATTATCTTCGAATCTGGAATATTCAACCGTCTACCTTCGATTACGTTTTTACAGGGGTTGCGCCCAGTTCGGATCCCTCTGAAAAGCTGGCATTCAATTCCCGTGATGGCCGGACCCATTTCGTTCACGTGGGTGACCAGGTGGGTGATTACCGCGTGGCGTCCTACACCGCAGAAGAGAAGATGGTGTTTAATGCCTCGATCAACCGCAGCAAGAGCGTCTCTATCGGCCAAGTGGTCTTGCACCACCTTGATACGGATGACGAGGTCACCCTGACAGAAAACGAGGTATTAGGGGAAGAGGGATGGACGGCCCGACTTTCGCGCTTAGATACCGGATATCCATGGGTCTTGAAAGAAGGCGATCACATTGGCTACGACAATGTGCGGGTGACGATCTTGCGAGTGGGTCAGAGCGTTGTCGTCGTACGACTGGAAAACGGAAGTCACCAGATCGTTCCGTATGTGACGGATGCCGAGCGTGCGACCCTCAGGCGCGTTTGGAATGACGCCGCGCGGGCTCGGGAAAAAAAGGCACAAGAGGTTCAGCTTGCCCGACATGCCGAGTTGGCAGAAAGAGAGAAGAGTTTGCTCGCGTCGCGCGTGCGCATTGCCAAAGCCAAGGCCGCGAGGGCTAACGCCATCCCGCCCTTACGTCAGGAAGTGCGCTTCCGTTCATTGATTCCACCGGAAGTGATGTATCCTGCGGTGCTGGTGTGTGCGCAGTGCGGAATCCGCCGGGTGTCCGGGCGGTCGACGTGTGGCTGCGCGGGGGCGGTTTGGCCGGGACGATCAAGGAGTCATGGACACAGTCACGGTCACGGCGGTGTTAACTCGTTGACGGGCGTGTCGATTCAAGGTTTCGGCGGTCCGGTTATTTCGACGGTTGAGGCGCCTCGGATCAAGATCAATATTCTTCCTTCTCGGCATATACATCGTTAGACTCTGGGGCTTATGAAACGGTCACTCTCACAACTGAGCCTTTGTTTACTACTTTCATTTATTGCCACAAGCGGTGTTGCTGCTGACGCGGAGGTGTCGACGGGTGATCTGCTTCGCGACTTGGTTGCGGAGGTCGATCGAGCGCGGGGACCCGCGTCCGGGCGATGGACGGACGGCACGACTCAGCGCCGTTATATCAGTCCGGTGTCGTATGTCTTGCGAGACGCGCATACGCGGTATGAGACGTTGATCAAAAAGGATCTGGCCGCATCGACACACCTCTGGGCATCCTATTATTTGGCGAACAAAGCGATGGCAGAAGGGCGTCCAGGTGAAGCGATTTCGAGCTTAGAGCCTCTTTTAAAAAAGGAAATGACGCTTACTGACTGGTCGTCGGGCGCGCGACTGCTGGGCGAAGCGTTTGCGCTGGGGAATCGGCCGAAGCCCTATGCGGCTCTAGTAACGGAGATGGAGACGCGTGGAGCCGCTGCAGAAGATTTACGTCGTGTGAATAGCCGCTGGGAAAAAACCGTTAAAAAGGCGAGTACGCCTACGATTTACCCAGAGAGTGGCTCGATTGGAACCGCCGATATTTTGCTGCGACTGAGTGCTATACGCATACTTAAGATATACTTCACCATAGACGGCTCTGAGCCGACCAAGGAATCCCATCTTTACCGTCGACCCGTTTATTTGGAGAACAAAAACGAACCCGTTACGGTGAAAGCGCGGGCCTTTGCGAATGGCCAACCTGTTGGTATGGTCGCAGAAACTCTGTTTGATATGCAGTTGAAGTAACAACCTTAGGAAAAGCGATAATGCGAACAATGAGAGCAGTGACGGCAGTCTTGGCCCTTTTTGCGGGGTCAGCTCTGGCCACCGAACCGATAAAGGAGTCTGATTATACCGCTCCGATTCGCGTCGCGTGTGTGGGTGACAGCATTACGTTTGGAGCGGGAGTCGCCGAGCGTAAGAAAAATTCCTATCCGGTTCAGTGGGGTCGAGTGCTGGGAGCTAAGTGGGACGTCAAAAATTTTGGGGTGAATGGTGCGACGCTGTTAAAGAAGGGCGACAAGCCATACTGGACGCTTGGGGCTTATAAAAGCGCCTTGGCCTTTAACCCGAACGTCGTGGTCATTAAGTTGGGCACCAATGATACCAAGCCGCGCAACTGGAAGCATAAGGCTGAGTATGTGGCTGACTATGTGGCGCTCATCAAGAGTTTTCAGGCGCTTGAAGCCAAGCCGAAGATTTGGTTGTGTTACCCTGTTCCTGCCTATCCGGAAAGATGGGGCATTTCTGATAAGGTAATCCGAGAAGAAGTAAAACCGATGCTGGATCAGGTGCACGCGCAGACAAAATGTCCGATTATCGATCTCTATTCTGCTCTGAGCGATAAGGCGGATTTGTTCCCCGATAAGATTCATCCAAATGCGGCCGGTGCGACATTGATGATGAAGGAGATCCACAAAGCGGTCGCCGGGAAAACGCTCGAGTAGTCTTAGGCCGATTTACTAGCGGGCTCGATTGTATTCAGGATCATGTAGACATTGAGTCCCGCGAGCGGACCTCTATGAACCCCTTGGGCGTTGAGGATCCGAGCTGCAAGAGCGGTCATACCCCACGCGACTTCCTCGGACTCGCTTTCCCATGCACCCGTCATGAGTGGTGGCACAGAGTGTTCCGCGCCGAAAGCGCGAACGTCTTCCATGTCAGACTTCAGATTGGGCGGGATGGTATCGTTGTCCCATGCCCAGCGCCAGATCCCGTCCTCGGTCGCGTAGGAGCCGACGACTTGTACGCGACAGCTGAGGTCTGGCTCGGGGCCTTCCGAAAAACGTAAGGTGCAGTCCTCCGCATGGGTCTCTTGAATCCGGTACTTTGACAGGGACCACTCCTTCTCGCAGGTGCCCATGCTTTCTCGCATGTATTCGAGACTTTCCCAGGCGAAGGTTTTGAATTCCGCTTCCGTCATGAGTCGGAGCCTAGCACGAACGTTGTGCTGGAATGAAGATCAAAGCATGCACGGATCAGCGGAATGACTTGCGTCGAGGGGATCCCGCCAGAGGGAGTGTGACCTCTTTCCCGTTGCCAAGGGCTGATTTGTAAATGGCGAGAATGATTTCTAGCGATTTACGTGCTTCCTTGCCGTCGATAGAGGGGGACTTACCCTTCTTGATCGCTTTGACCATGTCTTCGAAGCAGCGCTGGTGAGCGGTGAAATCGATGGCATTCGGGTCGGCGGCACCCGCACCAGCGGCATCGGGGTCGTCGCCATGTTCGGCCAACACCTTCTTGTCGCTCGCGCGTGATTTCTTGAATTCCCAGGTCGTGAACGAGTCATCTTTCATAAAGATGGACCCTTCTGTTCCGCACATATGCACTTCGGCTGCGTGTCCGGTCGGAGAGTAGCAAGAGGTCGAGCCCTCGATAACGCCCAAGGCGCCGCTTTTAAAGCGGAGGATCGCAACTGCGATGTCTTCGACTTCGATCCGCTTATGGCTAATGCGGTCCGCGAACGCGCGAACCGAGACGACGTCGCCGGCCAGATGATAGAGGAGGTCGATGGTGTGGATAGATTGATTCATCAGCGCACCGCCCCCATCGAGTGCCCAGGTTCCACGCCATTGTCCAGAGTCGTAGTATTCCTGAGTTCGGTACCACTTAATGTAGGCATCGGCCATGGTGACTTTGCCGAGGCGTTTACCGTCGACTGCTTTCTTGAAAACTTGAGTGGCCTTATTGAAGCGGCGTGGAAAGATGCCTGCGAGCAGAACCTTGTTCTTTTTGCAGGCAGCGATCATTTTGTCGGCGCGCTCCAACGTTACCTCGAGGGGCTTTTCGCAGATCACGTGCTTGCCAGCGTTGGCCGCATTCACGGCGGGTTCTAGATGTGCGCCACTAGGGGTTGCGATTGAGACAATGTCGAGTCCTGGATGAGCGAGAAACTCTTTCTCATTCGTGTAGGCCGTGCAGCCGTATTTCTTTGCGACGCGCTCCGCATCCGTGCCGTACTGGCTCATGACGGCGGTTAAGTGTGCACCTTTCATCGCGGCCAAGGCCTGCGCATGAAAGTTTGAGACCATTCCGCATCCAACAATTCCGACTCCGTAGCCACCGCTTTTTGACATCTTCGTGTTACCGATCTGGTTGACCTGCATTAAAAAATGATTGAGGAATAATCATAGAGCTCTGCTTGGTCACTGCGCAAGCTTGAATGGTGCATGTCTTTGCGCAACTTGCGGGTGGGGTGCGCATTTTGCGTCCCCGAATCGCCGCGACCTGTTTGTTGGCGAAGGAACTGGTCTTGATTGGGACCATGCCGGATACTTCAGGCATGGAGGAACCCCATCATCAAGACACCTTGGCTCACGAGGAAGACGTTAGGGCACTGCTCGTGGCCGGGAAACGAGCGGAGGAAGCGCGGCGAGAGGCGCGAGCGCGAGTGATCCTCTTCCCGCTTGTGGTCTTCGCCGGCTGGGCCATCATCCATACGCCCTTGATGAACGTGTTTCGCGGCTTTCAGATTTGGACGCATGAGTTTGGTCATGCCACCGTGGCATGGTGGAGTGGATATCGTGCGATTCCCTTGCCGATCGGTTGGACGAACCTTGAGTTTGATAAGTCGACGGTGGTGTATGTGTGCTTGTTGTTTCTTCTCGGGGCGCTTGCCACCTCGAGCTGGAGAGAGCGTAAGCGGGTGACGGCAGGAATCGCCGCGGTGTTAATTGTGGCCCAGGCCTACATGACCTGGGTGTTGCCTGAATCCACAGGGGACACGCTGGGAAGTTTTGCTGGCGTCGGCGGAGAGTTCTATTTGTCGACCTTGAGTATGCTGGCCTTTTTTGTGCGCTTTCCGGAAAAATTTCGCTGGGGTCAGTGTCGTTACTTCTTCCTTTTTATTGGCGCGCTGACCTTTTGGCGAGTGTTTGAATTCTGGATTGGCGTCGCCTCGGGTACGGAGACCATCCCTTATGGGACGATGGTGAACGGGGCCGATGACGTGGGGGGCGACATGAACAAGTTGGTTCAAGCTGGCTGGACTGAAGCTCGGATTACCACCACCTATGTGATTCTTGGGGGAGCGTGCCTGGTCGCATTGATCGCTGGTTACGGAGCGGCGGTGACCTTGAACCTCAAGCGATTGTCTGCGAGCCGGTAGGCGCGTATTTTTTTACTCAACAGGGACCGCGCCCCAACCGTCGTAGCTGATGGTGTTCGTCTTAGCGAGTTCTAGGTTGGCCATAGACTCTTCCCAGATCAAGTTGACGTCCAGTGTCATTGTTTTGACCATGACTAAACTATTGGCGGCCTCGTCGAAAGAGAGTTGTGTGTAACCGCGTTTCTCGAGTGCGGGTTTCGTGGATGTGAGGGCGTCGGTTTCGCCACCAAACGTGAATTCTAGGTCGTGCGTTTTTTCGGGGTCGCTTCCGTGCTCAATCAAGCCATCGACTACGCGTCGGTCGTAGATCCAGATCCAGTCGTCGTCCGACGGCCACACGCAATCGTCGAAGAAGGTCCACCCTTCCTGCTCTGAGACATCGATTTCATAAGTGGGATGGGTGTCGAGCCACAGTCGGGCGGGTGTCCGGAACGAGTCCCAGTCTGCGAGTTGAAACACCAGCTCGCGATTGCCAGCATGAGTGACGCGTGCGAGTAGGTGGCACTTGACGTCCGCTTGTGTCAGCACCGTGACGAGTGTGTCTTCAAGGTCGTAGAGGGCGTTCGCTTCGGCGTCGGTCGCTGCGCCATACTCGTCCTTATCTTTCATCGGGATAATCACCCGCGCGCAATGTGAGAACGTCTCTTTTGGAATCGCCTCGATTTCCGTATGGAAGGTGACAAACACCGGTCCATCCTCAGTCGGATAAACATAGAATTCCCAATTCTCTTCGGGGGCGATGGTGTGTGTCATGATTTTCCTCGTGTTTTGTTAAAATACGTCGCGGGGTTAAATACCCAGACTCGATGCATGGTAGTCTATCCGAAGGGCCAGAGGTGTCAATGAAAGCGCGCTATTGACGGGCGGGTTGGCGTGCATCTACGCGGGTCTTTTCGGAGCTCGTTCTGAACGACCCCTACTTTTTGAGTTCTTTTATTCGGATGTTGCGGAAAGAGTAGGTTTGGCCTTTTTCGCCGTGGTGCTGGAGGCCGAAGTAGCCGGAGGCGTCTGTGTCGTCGGTGTATTCGGTGCAGACAATGCCGTTGAGAGAGATTTTGAGTTTGTTGCCTTTGCATTCAATTCGATACTTATTCCATTTCGCGCGATCGAACGATCCTTTGGTCTTTTTGCGGAAGGCGTCGCCGGATGGTGAGTCGTTCGGTTTCTTAGGGTTGAGCCAACCGCCTCGGCCTTCGTCGTAGAGGCCACCGGACCAAGCGCGGTCGGTGGGGTCACATTCGGCTTGGTAGCCAAAGACCTTGTTGGGGGCTTTGTGGCAACGGAACATGACGCCGGAATTGGCTTTGCCTTCTGCTGGCAATTTGATCTCAACTTCGAAGATGAAGTCTGAGTAGGCTTTTTCGGTGCACAGGAAGAATTTCTTGTTGGCGGTTAGTTGGATCGTTCCGTCGACGACGGCGACCTCGCCCCATGTGAAGGGGTTTTCCCAGCCGGCGGTTGTTTTGCCATCGAAGAGAGAGACGAAGCCGTCCTCGGCGTGTGCGCTAGCGACCGTTAGGAGAATGGCGAGTGTTGTGATTAGTGATTTCATAGGGGTCCTTTGAGTTCGATGTTGGACCGCAATTCTAGCGTCGTGATGGATGAAGACAAGGAAAAGAGGGGTGGCCTTGTCGGGAGGGTTTCAGCGGACAGCGTTTTCGGTTTCTCGATGTTCGAAGTTCTCTGCCATTTTTACGCGAAACGGGTTGGTTTGGTGGGCGAAAGGATGTAGTGTGCGGCTGATGTCTGAGGAAGAAAAAGAAATTGAAGGCGGGTTTGACCTGAGCTTCGAGCCGACCTGGGTGAGCGAACCGGTTAATCCTTATATTAATAAGGAGTATAAATCGACGCCCCAGCGCGGGAACCGTAATCGTGGGCAAGGCGGTCAACGAGGAGGTCGTGACAACCGTGGCGGAGGTCGTGATCAACGCGGTGGCGGCCGAGATAACCGAGGCGGCGGGCGGGATGCTCGTGGTGGCGGCCGAGATAACCGTGGTGGTCAGGACAAACGTGGTGACAGGCGCGATGAGCGCGGGGCCAGCCGACCCTCCAGTCATTCGGCCCCTGTGTCGACGGGGCCTCAGCTAGCGCTTGATATCGCCTTCATTCCTGAACGTGACAACTTGGCATCCTTGATTAAGCGCATTATCTCGTCAGGGCGGGCCTATTCCATGTTTCAGATTGCGAAGCTCGTTTTAAGTAAACCGGAATTCCATGCGGTAAAAGTTACCTTAAACACGCCAGAGAAGGCGGAGGACGCCCCTCAGATTTTTGCCTGTCAGAACTGTCGCATGGTGCATACGGAGCAATCGACAGCGACAGCGCATGCGATGCATTGCGCGACAGAGCTCTACTATAATGTCGAGGAAGAGGAGGGCGAGCCGCCTAAGGGGAACTTTAGCTGTGTGGTGCGCTGCCGACTTAGTGGGACCCTTCTGGGTCCGCCGAATTATCACGGCTACAACGATCGTTTCCGAGAGTTGCACCAGCAACGGTTTTCAAATATGTCCGTTGATGACTATCGCAACAAGCTTGAAACCTGTCATGACGAAGCCTTAGTGGAGCAGTGGAAGGCTGAGACCTGTAAACAGGTGGTGTATGTTGTAAAAGGGACTCCTGAAGGCGAAGATGTTCGATTTGCTCGCCGAACGGATATGGAGGCCCATTTCCGCAGCAATCACTTGGCTGGCGTCATTAAGGGTGGTACGCGGTTTATCATGCCGGGTACAGTGAGCTTGAAGACAGAGAGTGAGGACTTGCGTCGCGATGTTCGCGGAGCGTGGGGGAAAGAGAATAAATTCCCTATGAAGCTCTCGATCGCCTTGAGCGCGGCCTTCAAACATTCTCGCCTGCATGTTTTTAAAACCGCAGATGGCAACCGATATGTGACACCGATTCTTCCTACTGCGATGGATCCCGATGCGCAGACCGTTCCTGAGATGAGCGCGATCCTTGAGCATTTGGCCGAGCACCCCAAATCCAATCGTGACGGATTGTTCGACGCGATCGTGGTGGAAGGGGGGCCTACAGCCGATGCGCTTAAAGCCGCGCTGAAGATGTTAGTGGATCGCGGTAATGTTGTGGCGTATTCCGACGGGTCCTTTACGTTGCCCCCGGCTCGTAAGCCGCGGCCACCGCAAAAGAAGAAGAAACATAAAAAGCCGGCCCCGCCGAAAGCTGAATCAGAGGTCGTTGAGTCTGCCGTCGATACAGCACCTGAAGCGTCAACGCCTGCAGAGCCCACCCACACAGAAAAACCATCTGCTCCCGAAGCCGCTGTTACGAAAACAGCCGCTCCAGAAACACCTGCTCCGGAATCGTCGGTTTCAGAACCATCTGCTCCAAAAGCCCCGACTGCGTCAGATGCCTCAGCGCCTGAACCGTCGCCCGAAGCGCCTACTGACCCAGCGCCATCTGCACCAGACGCTAGCAGCTAAGTCTGCTTCTTCGGCACCCCAAACCCCTCGCCAAAACCATAATTGTGGAATATTTCACCAATAAACCAGAAAACCCTTGCGCCCATGCGAGTTAATGATAGTATACGAGAGTAATCGACATGAAAAACGACAACATAACTGGCTGTGGAGAGAAGATCTTGATCGGGAGAGAAGTATGAGTGCGTCACTGGCGGCAGATGGTGGATCGCTTGATCGGAAGTGGTTCTCCGTGAAGGAAGCGGCGGATTATCTTGGGATTAGTCAGCCGACCGTATTTCGCTGGATGAAGGAAGGCGTTATTTCGTTTTATAAAGTGGGTGGATCAACACGGTTCTCCCAGGAGAGTCTGGATGCCCTTGTAGAGAAAACTACAGGACGCAAGGAAGCGGAGGCAGCCGCGGGACAGTGTGCAGCTTGTGGGCATTCAGTTCTCCTGGAAGGCCGAGTTCAGGGGAGCGGCCGGCTACACTTTAAGCCCGAGCGTACTCGTTTCTGGACCTTTGAGGAATCGCTGGTTCCCATTCGTGCAACGACGTGTGCCGCGTGCGGATACATTCAGATGCATGCGGATACCGGAAAACTTAGCAGATTGAAGCCCGAAGATGAATAGTGGCGCGACAAGAGGAGCGAGTGTGGGCGACCTGAGTGGGCGGACACTAGTTGCCGATTTCATTTTGCGCCTTACCCGCTGGGCGAGGGCGGGGTACCCGATGGTGTTGCCGACTGTGCCTCGAACGGAAGCGTCGTGCAAAGGACTTCAGAAATGAAAACGTTTCGACTATTGGCAGCTCCCTCATCTTTTTCCTCTCCTGCCGGGGAGAGGAGCCGAGTGTTGCAGTGCGTCCTCCTGGTTTGTGAAAACTGGGAGAGAGATGAGGGAGCTGGATTCTTTGACACTGGCGCGGAGGGCGTGAGAACACGAACGATGCGTTAGACCTATTTGACGCGTCTTTACAACTTGTGAACAGTTAAGATTTCCCCAAATTCAGACTTGTAACAATCTTGTGAAGGCGCTGATTTTTGAAACGAACGAGGCACGCCGAATGAATAAAAACCCTGACCGCGAGCACGGCGTGCCACCCCCTCACTTGTTGCCGCATTTTTTTGCGAGGTCTAGCTGGTGAGCCGCTGGCTCCTGTGGTCCACACAAGGGATGACCCTTGTCCTCGTTGTGTTCACTGGGCTGGCGAGTGCCAGTTTTTGGCGATTTTATGGGACCGAACCGCTAGGTAGTTATCCTGATCCGACCCCTCCAGAGGTTACGCTAGCTTACGCTCTGGGACCGGAAGGGCCCCTGAGTGGCTGGGCGATGAACGTGGTTCTTTCCTTCACCCTCTATAAGCAGGGTGTGGGCGGGGAGGGTCCAGAGAACATCTTCTACTATGACAACCCCTGTAATCCCGACATATCTCGTTTTTACCGAGGGAAACCCCCGCTTTGGGAGCACCCAACCCCAAGGCGGTCGATTCGACCGGCGGGGTGATGTGAGAAATTTCACTGAGAAGTCTCACACTACCTAGATACGGGCTCTGCGCTTATCATGGTTGCAGTTGAAAGATAAACCATGAAAACGAAGGAGAAATAAAATGACCGCAGTTATCACAATACGAAACGGAAATCGGGTGACTCTAGTGGAGTCCTGTCCGTCATGCAAAACTGAACAGTCGAACGCACACGTGTTTTGTATGCAGTGTGGCAAAAAGTTAAGAAAGGGCGGGAGACCTTGGTAAACAGTCGACTCGATTGACTCGACAATTTATCATGAGGGCATGAGCAGCTCTCAAACAGTCTGTACCATTCTACATGTTGATATGGATGCTTTTTTCGCATCTGTCGAACAACTGGACTTTCCGGAACTCCGGGGCAAGCCTGTTATCGTTGGCGCTCGACCTGGTCGGCGTGGTGTGGTGTCTGCGGCCTCCTACGAGGCGCGCACGTTTGGTGTGCGATCGGCAATGCCAAGTCACCAAGCGTACAATTTGTGTCCCCATGGAATTTTCAGACCGGGACGCATGGAGCGCTACGCGGAAGTCTCTCGCGAAATCATGCGTATCTTCCACGACTTTACCCCTGAGGTCCAAGCCTTATCGATTGATGAAGCGTTTCTCGATGTTTCCGGAGCCCTGCGCAGTGGAACGGCCGCGGAAATCGGCCGAGCGATTAAAGATCGCGTGACGCAGGAGTTGGGATTGACCGCATCAATCGGTGTCGCACCTAATAAATTTCTCGCGAAGCTCGCCAGCGACCTTGAAAAGCCGGATGGCTTGGTGGAGGTGCCGTGTGATGCTGACGCGATAATCGATTTTCTTGAGCCGCTCGCGGCCAATCGAATTTGGGGTGTGGGACGCGTGACGGAGCAAAAATTACTGAAACATGGGATTACCAGCATTGGCGATATTCAACGATGCGATGCGGAAAAGCTGATCCCGATACTCGGCGGGAATTATGCAGCGCATTTATGGGCCTTGGCTCATGGGCGAGATGAGCGCGAGGTACAGACCTCGACACCCGAAAAGAGCATCTCGAACGAGCGGACCTTCCCGCAGGATGTCTGCGACCACGCGGTTTTGCGACAGACGCTGTTGGAGCTGGCAGAAAAAGTAGGCCGGCGTATGCGCCGAGCGGGGTTCTTTGCTCGCACGGCCTCGATCAAGCTACGTTTCAGCGACTTCAAAACGATTACGAGGCAACAGACGTTCGACTTTCCGACCAACACAGACCGAAACCTCCTGCACAGTGCCTTCAGCCTATTTGAGAACGAGGATGTTCGCCGTTCAATTCGCTTGATTGGCTTTGGGGTGGACCAGCTATTGACGGAAGAAGAGGCGCAGGCGGGTCAGTTAACGCTTTTCCCCGAGATCGACCCCGTGGCGCAGGATGAGCACGACAGTCGTCTTGACGATGCCGTAGATTCCGTACGGGAGATATATGGGACCGATGCGATTAAGCGTGGAAGCCCGCCCCAAACCTAAGGTCAGAAAGGCTTGTCAGTTCTTCGTTTGGACTTTAGGGTACGGGTTATGAATACAACCTTTATTATCAAGCTGGTGCATGTGTTGGGTGTCGTTTTTTTTACGGGCGGAAGCCTGATCCTTTCGCGTGTGATCGCCTCCTCGAAAAAAGAATCTGATGAGTTCAAGCAGGCGCTGGCGAAGATCGTCTTGCGTATCTATAAAATCGCAGTTTTGCCGTTGATGATCGTGACCGTGTTGACGGGTTTTTATATGGCCATCCAACTGGGTTCGTTTAAAGACCCGACCCCTTGGCTCCACATCAAACTTTTGTTTGTCTTGATTTTGGTCGCACTTGACCAGATGTTTTTCGCCCTGCTCCGTAAAACGGCAGCGGGGGAGATCCGAGAAAAATGGGCGACATACAATATGGTCCACGCGATGACAGGGCTGGCCTTTCTCGCGATTTTGATTTGCGTGTTTATCGTACGCTACCCCGTCGGCGCGTAGGCAAGCCGCTATAAACGCTCGCCAATCTCGCGCGTATATTCCGGAAAGTATTTTCCGATGACCATCAGGTCGAAACTCGTCAAAATCATCGTGTTGCTCTCTCGCTCGAGCAGGAACTCGAACGATTTCTCGATCAGCGTTTCGGGCGACACGTCCCCGTTGGTTAAACGCTCATAATCGCGCTCGCGCAGGGTGACTTGATGGGTGGTTGTGGAGTCCGCCGCGACGACCACGTCGTATTCTTCGCCGGATCGTGCGCTGACAGTAATCATTGTGACCTCCTATTAAGCTGACTGGTATTGTGGGGTTGGGGCCAGTATAGTGCGGATCGTGCGGGCTGTCAGTTACTAGCCTACGAGAAGATCGGATT
>CAXMRT010000042.1:0-9141 GCA_964196025.1 uncultured Gemmatimonadales bacterium
TCTGAGGCGGCTAATCCACCGGCGTTGCAGTGGGTGAGGATAGTCATGCCGTTCGTCAACAGGGTTACGCCGTGTTTCCCGATAGCGCGACACATGGCCGCATCTTCGTCCCGTATAGCGATCGCTTCTTCCAACATCCGAGTGACGAATTCTTTTGCAGTGGTTGCTTGTACGGAATCGGCCGTTTTGTGCATCCGATCAATGGCCCAGAAGAGGTTGACGGCAGTGGGGCGTGATGTCGCGAGATAGTCGCCTGTCTCCTTTAGTTGTTTTCGAAGCGAGTCGATAGAGGCGTCTGTTGAGTCCTGAATGCCGAGCACCATTGCGTAAGCCGCTGAAACACCGATCGCAGGAGCACCTCGGACTTTTAACGCCTTGATAGCCTCCCAGGCCTCGTCAGGCGTAGTGATGTCTAGATAGATGAGGTCGCATGGGAGCCTAGTTTGATCGATTATTCGAAGCGCGCCAGGGATGAGTGATGATGACGTATTCGCGTGCCAATCAGCTGTTCGCAATGGAGTCTGCATAGATAAAGAGTCCGAGGTTAAATACGTTGAATAGTATGTGCATGAAAATGGGCACCATGATGGAGCGTGTCATGCAGTATGCGAGTGAGAAATAGATCGATAGAGCGAAAAGCGGTAGGATAGAGAAAATGTGGAAGTGGACTAGCGCGAAGAGAAGAGAACTGTAGATGATGCCGCGTATGAACCCCAGCTTTTGCGCAATAATGGGTAGTAGCAGCCCGCGGAAAAAAAGCTCCTCGGCAACTGGTGCTAGCAGGGCTGCTTGGAAGAGAAGACTGGTTTTGGCGACGGTGGTTTGATCGCCTCTGAAGAATTGAATAGAGAGTTGTTCGGACGGTAGAAAGCCGAGGGTTTCCAGGACGAGTGCAGAGCCTTCGGCTGCGGCATAGGTGATGGGGTACACCAGAACTAGGCACGCGAGCGCTGTTCCGAAGCGGATGAATCCGCTAGATGTATTCTGGTGAAAGGCTTGCTTTAGGCTCAAGCCCATTTCTTTTAAGCGGGTTGAGAGCATGACCAGCATGAAGATTTGTATGAGCACCGGCAGGATGATGCCAACCATTGTGAGGGTCTCTGGGGAGAGGGTCACAGAGCCTGAGTGTATGAGTAATGCGAGGGCTTGGCCTATCAAGAATTGAACGATCCATGCCATAAGGAGGAGGATAAAGATCGGTTCGGCAACCGTCCACGTTATGGGGTTTTCGTTGAGTGTCGCCGTTAGATAGGAGCGGGGTCTTAGCCGGCCGCGCTGATAGATCCAAATGCATGCAATGATGAAAGCGCCCAGGAGGATGCTCCATGCAAAAAGTGGCGACGATGCGGTCGCGCTGTCAGCTGCGTCTGGCGGCACTGGATGCCTTTGAGTCCTTTACCACGTAGATAGGCTTGGATTGGGACTCGTGGTAGGTTCTGATTTGGATCTCGGCGAGGAGTCCCATCGTGATGAATTGGACAAAGAAAAAAACAAGCATGAAGGACATGATAACCCAGGCCGGCGATTTTGACATTTCTACAAACATGCCTAATGACTCGATTCCGCAGAAGTTGTATCCGACGGTTCCGGCCAGCATAGAGGTAAGCATAATGAATCCTGGAATGCCGAAGAAGGCCCCTATTTTGCCGAACATTTGAATAGGGTGGGCGCTGTAGCGAAGCAAGAACTTGACCGTGATCAGATCTAGCAGCACTTTCCATGTCCTCGATATTCCGTACTTAGAGGTACCGAACCGTCGTGCATGATGGTCCACGGGTACTTCTGCAATCGTGCCGCCGACCCAACTCGCTAAGGCTGGGATGAAGCGATGCATGTCTCCATAGAGGTGAAGATTCTTAACGATGTCGTAGGAGTAGGCTTTGAGTGTACATCCGTAATCGTGTAGCGGAACGCCGGTGATGCGACTGATCATCCCATTCGCAATCATTGAGGGGAGTTTTCTGTTAATGAAGGCATCTTGTCTATCTTTTCGCCATCCACTCACGACATCGTAGCCTTCATCCATTTTGTTGAGTAGTAAGGGTATGTCTTTAGGGTCGTTCTGGAGGTCAGCATCAAGAGTGATGACCGCGCGTCCTTTTGCCGCATGAAATCCTGCGCTCATGGCGGCTGTCTGACCGAAGTTTCTGCGGAACTGGATGATAGTGAAGCATGGATATTGGGTGATCAGCTCAGAGAGCTTTTCCCACGTACCATCTTTGCTTCCATCATCGATGAGGATGATTTCATATGTTTTTTCGAGTGGGGCGCATGCGGCGTGTAGCTGTTCGCAGAGCATCTCAACACTTTCGATCTCGTTGTAGACGGGGACAACAACAGAAAGTTCGAGAGAAGGGGTCATTTGATCTGATTCTTGGGTGTCCATCATGCTTTCATTATTCTATGATTGTCGGTCGTTGGTCACAAAGTTCAGGGTATAGTATAGCCGGGTTAAATTTGGGTAAAGAAAAACATTGTCGATGTTGGAGGTGATTGCGAATGACGATTTCTGAGTTCTCGATAAGGAATCCGATTGTTGGCCGAATGGTCACGATTGCGGTTCTAGTTGCTGGCTATTTTGCGTTGCAACACATTCCAAGAGAAGCGTTTCCATCCACAGAACTCGATCTAGTGATGGTCCGAGCGGCATACCCGGGTGCTACGCCGGACAAGGTGGAGCGGCATGTGACGTCTCTGGTTGAGGCTGAGATTCGCGCGATCGAGGGAATAGAGGAGTATAGCTCTGTCACCCGCGAGGGCTTGTCGACTGTGGTGTGTGAATTGGACCCAAGCACCCGATCGCGGGGTGACACAATCGATGATATCCAGCGAGCGATGGGGAGTTTGGCGGACCTTCCAGAGGATGTCGACAATCCGCATGTCGCCGTTATTGAGCATCGAGACGAGGTTGTGCGCATTCTGATTCATGGCAGTGTGAGTGAGAAAGCTCTGAGGGATTATACCGATTATCTGAAGACTAGGGTTGAGGGTGTTGATCATGTTACGCGTGTACTCAGGGATGGCTGGCGGGAACGTCAAATTTGGGTGGAAGTGGATCCGCACGCGTTAAAGAAGCATGAAATTTCCCTGCTTCAGGTGTTGTCGAGACTGCGTGAGAGCAATCTGAGCTTGCCGGGAGGTAAGGTTCGAGCGGTTACGGGTGACGTTCTTATTAGAACTGAAGATGCATTTGCCGGCGTGGAAGATGTGCGGCGGGTGGTGATTCGATCGGACATTGATGGGAATGAGATCCGGCTGACGGACTTGGCGACCGTTGGGGAGAGCTATGATGAGGATGACGTGATTTGTCGATCTAATGGTGAGCGATCCATCATGCTGACGGTTCAGAAGGGCGCGAAAGGGGATCTTGTTACGATGTCGGACGAGATCGTCCGCCTCTTGACGAGCGAGCGAGAGTTGGCGCCAGAGGGGATACATCTCAACTATTTGGACTTTCACTCCTATATGGTTAAGCGTCGACTCAATGTGTTGATAGGTAATGGGGTAAGTGGTTTGTTGCTGGTCATGATTATCCTCCCCGTCATGTTGAATTTTCGAGTCGCGCTTTTGACTGCCTTTGGAATTCCGTTTGCCTTTCTTACGACCTTAGTTGCGATGGAGCTTTTGGGCGTGAGTATCAATATGTTGACGATGTTTGCGTTGATCATGGTGTTAGGGATGATTGTGGATGACGCCATTATTGTAGCGGAAAATATATATCGGCACATGGAGGCCGGCGTGGAACGCAAGCGAGCCGCGATCCTCGGTGCAAACGAAGTTTTGTGGCCGGTTGTGACGACAATCGCGACAACCATTGCGGCCTTTGTTCCTATGATGTTTCTGCCTGGGATGATGGGGAAGTTTATGTTTTGGCTACCTGCTGCCGTCGTGTTGGCTCTGCTGGCATCTCTGTTTGAGGCCTTGTATGTGTTGCCTTTGCACATGTCAGAGTTCGCCCGAGTCTCTAAGAAGAATCGGACAAAACCGCACGGCGGCACGAAGTTGTTGTCGCGATTCTATAGTGGCTACGAAGGATTTCTGCGCCGATTGTTGAACAAACGGGCGGTGTTCCTGCTCGTGATTTTTCTGTCTTCCGCTTTAGGGATTCAGGCATTCTTTAAGTCTAAACTCCTAAGGCTCGATCCGTGGCCATCGAATATGATCGAAATATTTGCTGTCAATCTCGCATTGCCAGAGGGAAACTCGATTCAAGAGAGCGAATTGGCCGTGCAAGAGGTCGAGAAGATAGTGAACATGCTTTCTAGCGATGAGCTCGAGAACGTCGTTTCGCTGGTTGGACAGAAAGAGGCGTTAACGAAAGGACAACCTGTCTTTGGCTCACGTTTTGCAGAGGTGTGGGTGTACCTTACGCCACAGAGCGATCGTGCGATTAGTAGTGAGGCTATTGTGGCGAAGGTTCGTGGTGAGCTGGAAGGCGTCTTCCCTGCGGATCAACTGAGCCTAGAGTTGCTCAAACCAGGCCCGCCAGCCGGTAAGGCTGTTGCATTCGTTCTAAAGGGTGATGACTATACGGTCTTGAAAAATCTCTCATTGGAGATACAGGAAATGTTGGGGGAGCATAAGGGTGTCGTCGACATCCAGGACAATTTCCCAATCGGAAAACGCGAGAAACGTGTCACGATCGACTTCTCCGCAGCCGCTCAGCGAGACGTTTCCCCTGACAGTGTGGTGCGAACTATTTATGCGGCCTACCAAGGTGGCGAGGCGACAACGATTCGGGAGTATGATGCAGAGATCCCCGTGAAGACCATGTTGAGCAAGAAGTGGCGGAGGGATTTAGAGTCTTTGAATGCCTTGCTTGTGCCGAACCGCAGTGGCCGCTTGATTGGCATTGACGGCATGGCGTCCTTTGTGGACGGGGAAGGTGTGGCTGCGTTGCCGCATTATAATGGCGGGCGCTCAGTGCGCGTGTCTGCCAATATTGCCGTTTCTGACGATGCGTCCCGATCGGAAGATGTTGTGGCGAGTGTAATGGAGGCCTATTCCTTGCTCGGTCAAACCCATCCTGGTTATACGATCGAAGTGAGTGGATCTGCAGAAGCGAACACAGAGATGACTCGCTACTTCTTTCGTGCATTTATAATAGCCTTGCTAGCGATTTACGGACTCTTGGCTGTACGGTTTGATTCATTCCTTCAGCCGTTTGTCTTGATGGCGGCGATCCCGTTGACCTTATTTGGCGTGGCTATCACGCTCGTGTTGCATGGTTCGAATATTACGATCATGGTCATGATGGGTTTGGTCGGTTTGGTGGGCATCGTTGTGAACGATGCAATTGTTCTAGTTAGCTTTATCAATGATGAGCGGAAGGCGGGATCACCGCTGCTGGAGTCGGTCGTAGTTGCGGCACGTTCGCGAATCCGGCCTATCCTTTTAACGTCTGTCACGACAGTGATTGGTCTGTTGCCGGTCATTTATGGTATTGGGTTTGAATTCGGGGATACAGGTACGTATGAGCCCTTCGTGGCCCCGGCCGCGATGGTGATTGGCTACGGGCTTGCGTTCGCGACGATCCTGAATCTGCTTGTTGTGCCGTGTCTATACTGCGTGTTTGACGACGTCGGTAGGCGGTTCTTTTCTATGTTTCGGTCTTCACGGCCGGACGATCACGCCTCAGATTCAAAAAGCTAAAGTACGTTCTTTTATGCAGTGCGATATACAAGCTGATGCAGAGAAGGGCGCCGGCTAGATTGGCGACGATATCTAAACCAGAGGTGTCTCGCCCTGGGACGAAGCTCTGGTGGTATTCATCACTGACGCCGTATAAGCCTGATAAGACAAGGGAGAGGGTGTATACCGCCGGCATACTCAAGCGAGTCCCTCGTGCAAAGCCATAGAGCCATGTAAACGTGAGTAACCCGTATGCGATAAGATGTGCCAGTTTGTCGGATATTTCCACTCCAGGCAGTTGGTCTGCTTCCATGCTTGAGCTGTAGAAGAGGGTTGCCATGACGATTACCGCTGGGGTGAATGCGCGTGCAGGTGATAATGGGCGTGCGAGGTTAGTGCTCATTGTTGTAGGGAGTTGTATGTCGACTTGCTTCGCGCGGTTGAGCGAGTTCCGTTAGACGACCAAAATGTTATAAAATCTTTTTCTAGCTGGTCGACGTTGACGTCCTTGAATGCTGCGATGGATGCGGCTTGCATACTCTTAGTTTTCCAAATGGTGTCGAAGTAGGTCGGGACAATGTGTGTGTATGGGCTCTTTTTATCGAGTGTGATTCCTTTTTCAAGGTAATACACCAAGGCCCAAGAAAGTGCATAGTTTGTGGCTCGTTTTTTTTGGGATCCTCCGTAGAACTCTGCACTAGAATAGCGGATGAGCTTTGCGAGGTCGACCTTTCCTGATGCGATAGCAGCTTCTACGTCTTCGATTCGAAACTCGTTTTCGGGCACTGTAAATCGAGTTGAAGAGAATTTTGCGCCGCCAAAAAAGTCGGCGAACCCCTCGTTGATCCATGTGGTGAACTGGACACCGCCGTAAGCGTAATAGAGGTATTGATGCATCGCCTCGTGGTAGGTTGTTTTGAGTAGTGATCGTCGGGCAAATCCACCCGAATTCCAATCGTGAGAGCTGATCAGAAGCTCTTTCTGGCTGGGGGACCAGAGACCGCCGGACCATTGGTGTTGCGGGCCCACATAAGAAAGGTAGGCAACTCTGTCCGAAAAAATGCGGACGACACTAACAGCTTTAATGGGGACACGGGGCGGGAAGAAACGGACGTAGTGTTTTCGAATTGCTTCGATATCGTTTTTGAGCTGATTGACGAACGCTCTGTTTTTTAGGTCGGAAACGATGATATAATGTTCTGTCTCGACTGACCACCATCCCTTCATTCCCTGGATGCTTTTTTTGACGGTCGCTCGACTTGTCTCACGTTCACTGGAGTTTGCCCCAGAGTCGTTGAGAGAGGGGCGATTCGGAGGATCTGGTTTGTAGCGTCCGGCGCTGATGGACGGGAGGAATTTATTCATAAAAGCGGTGTCAGCCTCCTTCTCCGTCGTGTCTGGGGTGAATAGGAATTGGACAAAAAACCAGGTGGGTTTCAGTTTTATCTTTGTCATGAACGCATATCCGATGCTCTGGTTGCCTGACTGCTCTTGCTTGGAGTATGAGTATCGGTAAAGTTCCTTGATCCGAAACGTTCCTTTTAGTTTGTCTTTATTAGCGGCGCGACGGCCGACGAATTCTTCCACCCATTGATCCATCTTCACTGGTAGTGACGCAGCGTGCTCGATGGGGGATAGACTCTTTTCGTAGGTCTCGCGTTTGATGAGGCTGTCGCTAAAGCGTTGGGGGTGCGTGTATACGCGTCCAAGCTTTAGCGTGTGTCCGGAGTCATCCTGCCAGAGGGAAATCAGCTGGTCGTTGTACCACAGGTCTGTTGGCTTATAACGAGTTTCTTCGCGAACGGTGGTGCCGCGTCTGAAGCGAACGGTCCGCGCTTCAGCGGGAGGCGACCCTAGTTGCTTGGAATGCGGCATTACCTTGAACTTGAGGCCGACCTGTTCCAGTTCTACGGTTGAGGAGAACTGGATGGTCTTGGCGTTGAGCGATGATTCGATCAAAAGACAAGCTGTAGATAGAGCTAGGAGGGATGATCTACGCATGCAGGAGTATACGCCGTCTACGCCGAGATCGCAAATTATGCGGTCCCGGCGCTTTGGGCGTGGCATTCAGTCACCGAATGCTTCGTCGAACACTCGGTCAGACTTAGCGAAGTCCATGTCTTTTACAAAGTGGCAAGCTTCGGCAGCGCCAGCCTCACGGTCCATTGCTGCATCTTCCCATTCAACGGAAAGGGGGCCTCGGTAATCGAGGACGTTGAGTGCTCGGATGATTTCTTCAAAATCCACGCCACCCCGACCTAGGCTGCGGAAGTCCCAACCGCGTTGAGGGCCACCGAAGTTGATGTGGGATGCTAAAATTCCACTTTCACCATCCAATTGAAGGGCTGCATCCTTCATGTGGACGTGGTAGATCCGCTTTGGAAATGCTTGCAGGAACTTTACGGGATCAACCATTTGCCAGTGGAGATGGCTTGGATCGAAGTTGAATCCGAATGCCTTGCGGTTCTTAACGGCCTTGGCTGCCCGACGGGCGGTATAAATGTCGAACGCAATTTCGGTCGGGTGTACTTCGAGCGCGAAGCGTACGCCGCACTTATCGTACTCGTCCAAGATGGGGTTCCACAATTTTGCAAAGTGCTTGAACCCGTCCTCAATCATTTGGTCGGAGACTGGCGGGAAGCTGTAGAGCATGTGCCAGATTGAGGAACCAGTAAAGCCGTTGACGACTTTTACGCCAATATTTTTTGCGGCCTTGGCTGTGTTCTTCATTTCTTTGATGGCCCATTTACGCTTCTTCTCTGGGTCGCCGTGGGTTTCTTTCGGTGCGAACATGTCGGAACGTTCGTCCGTATTCGGGTCGCAGACAAGTTGTCCCGCAAGGTGATTGCTGATGGCGTAGAGCTTGAGCCCGTAGTCAGACAGGATTTCTTTGCGGCTCTTTGCATACTTCTTGTTACGTGCGGCCTGTGTCACATCTACGTGGTCGCCCCAGCAAGCGAGTTCAAGCCCATCATAACCCCATGATGACGCTTTTCTGCATAGGTCTTCTAGTGGAATATCTGCGAACTGTCCGGTGAACAGTGTTACGGGTCTTGTTTTTGTGCTCATAAAACGTCCTTTGTATTGTCCCTGTTAAAGGGACATTTTTACCCATTTCTGCTTAGATTTATTGCTTTTTACGACTGCTTCAAGAAAGGCCATACCGCGAATACCCGCACTGACGTTTGGATAGTCGAAGTCAGTTTCCTTGACCTTCTTTCCTGCCAAGACTTGTTTGAGTGCTAACCCGAAATTGCGGTAGACGTTCCCGAAGCCCTCGAGGTAGCCCTCGGGGTGACCTGCGGGAAGGCGAGTGTTTGCGGCCGCCGCTTTGCCAACAAACGGTGTCGAGGTGCGTCGGGTTTCACGAGGTTTGTTTGCAAAGTTGACGATCAATGAATTTGGCTCTTGTTGATGCCACTCGATCGCGCCCTTTTCGCAGTAGACCCGAATGTTAAGGCCGTTTTCTTCGCCGATTGCAATTTGGCTCGCCCACAAAATCCCGGTCGC
>CAXMRT010000043.1:0-10915 GCA_964196025.1 uncultured Gemmatimonadales bacterium
TGATGGAAGAGTTGGGGATTGAACTGGTGAATTTGTCAGCTGGGAGTCCGTACTATAATCCTCACATCCAGCGACCTGCCATATTCCCGCCGTCTGAT
Organism: uncultured Gemmatimonadales bacterium; assembly: GCA_964196025.1. GTDB lineage: Bacteria > Verrucomicrobiota > Kiritimatiellia > CAXMRT01 > CAXMRT01 > CAXMRT01. The sequence continues at coordinate 99 of CAXMRT010000043.1, forward strand.
GGTTATCAACCCTGTGAAGATCCGTTAGTGGGTGTGGCTCGGCAGGTGAACGCGGCGGCTGTACTGAAGCGCGCGTACCCAAATATACGATTTGTCGGTTCGGCCTATTCCTATCTTCAGGAGTACCTACCGCACGTGGCTCAGGCTGTCTTGCGTGAGGGGATGATTGATTCCGTCGGAATTGGGCGAGTGGTGTTGTCGTATCCAGAGATACTCGCCGATGCGGTCCAGAAGGGGGCCATCGAGCGAAAACGTATATGTCGTACCTTTAGCGATTGTACGACCGCTCCTCGGAACGGGATCAAGAGTGGCTGTTACCCTCTCGATGAGTATTATAGGAAGCGGGATGATGCGAAGACGGTGAAAGAGATTAAGCGTAAAACGATCTGAGGTGATGATGTCGAATCCATGTGCAGTTGTGACGGGAAGTAGTCGGGGCATTGGCCGCGGTATTGCTCTGGCGTTGGCCGAGGCTGGGTATAACGTGGTTGTAAACGGTGTGCGTCCTGAGTCCGACATTGGGGACGTGCTAGATGAGCTGAAACTCCTAGGAGTCGAGGCGGTATATAGCCAGGCTGATATTGGAACTGCCTCGGGGCGCGAAAACTTGCTGTCTACAACGCGATCGGCATTTGGGCGGCTGGATCTGTTGGTGAACAACGCAGGCGTTGCGCCGCGTGTCCGCGAGGATATTCTTGATGCATCGGAGGAGAGCTTTGAGCACGTGTTGCGGATCAATTTACAAGGGCCCCACTTGTTAACTCAGGCAGCGGCTCGCTGGATGGTTGCGCAAAAAGAATCGGACCCTTCATTCTCGGGGACGATTGTGTTTATAACCTCAATTAGTTCGATTGTAGCGTCTGTCTCACGCGGAGACTACTGCATTAGCAAGGCGGGATTAAGCATGGCGGCACAATTGTGGGCGACTCGACTATCCGAGTACGGGGTTAGCGTCTACGAGGTTCGACCGGGTTTGATTGAGACCGATATGACGTCGGCTGTGACTGAAAAGTATGAAGCGATGATCGCGGACGGCTTGTTGCTGGAACCGCGGTGGGGAACACCCGAGGATATCGGAAAGGCCGTACGAATGTTGGCGAGAGGTGACCTGCCTTACGCAACCGGACAGGTGTTGACCCTTGATGGTGGGCTGACCTCATTGCGCTTGTGACGCGACGGCCACGGAGGATGTCGGGGCTGACATTCCTTTGATTCGGCAGATGTGTATCATTGAATCTCGGCGCTAAGCCCTTAGGGTACAAAAAAGGCGAAGGCTTTTCAGCCCTCGCCTTGACGGGTCCTGCGGCCCGGCTTTACACGTCGTATGTGGACGCGCTGGTTGAGCCGCCTCGGCCGGTCCAGTTGGTGTGAAAGAACTCACCGCGTGGTTTGTCGAGACGCTCGTAGGTATGGGCTCCAAAAAAGTCGCGTTGGGCCTGTACCAGGTTGGCCGGCAATCGTTCGCAGCGATAGGAGTCGTAGTAGTTTAATGCCGTTCCGATGGCGGGTACGGGTACGCCGAGGTCGATCGCTGTTTTGACAACCTCACGCCACTCATCCTGTGCGTCGGAGACGACGTTGCTGAAGTAGGGTGCGAGTAGCAGGTTGGCCAGTCCGGGATCGGTATCAAATGCTTCTTTGATATTGCCGAGGAATTGAGCGCGGATGATACACCCACCGCGCCACATAAGTGCGATACCGCCGTAATTTAGTGTCCACTTGTATTCTTCTGCGGCTCCGCGCAGGAGTTGATATCCCTGAGCGTAGGAGCAGATTTTTGCGGCGTAGAGTGCCTTTCGAAGGGCTTCAAGGAAGGCTGTGCGATCGCCTGTGAACGCGGCCTTGGGACCGGCCAGCTTGGGAGCCGCCGCGACCCGTTCCTCTTTAATTGCAGACATGCAGCGCGCGAACACGGCTTCTGCGACCTGCGGGATGGGAATGCCCATGTCGAGACCAGAGATTGATGTCCATTTGCCGGTGCCTTTCTGGCCTGCGGTATCGAGAATTAAGTCGACGATAGGGGTGCCAGTGTCGTCATCGGTTTTTGCCAGGATGTCGCGGGTGATTTCGATGAGGTAGGAGTCCAGCTCGCCTTTGTTCCACTCCGCGAAAACATCTGACATTTCAGCAGCGCTCATTCCGAGCCCTTGTGACATCAGGTGGTAGGCTTCACAAATGAGTTGCATGTCACCGTACTCGATACCGTTGTGGACCATTTTGACGTAGTGACCGGCACCGTCGGGGCCGACCCAGTCGCAGCAGGGAGCGCCGTCGTCGACTTTCGCGCATATTGACTGGAAGATGGGTTTTACGTGTTCCCAGGCATCGGCGTTTCCGCCGGGCATGATGGATGGGCCGATGAGGGCTCCTTCTTCGCCGCCGGAGACGCCGGTGCCGATGAAGAGGATTCCCTTTTCCGCGAGATCGTTGGTACGGCGTATGGAGTCGGTCCAGACACTGTTCCCGCCGTCAATCAGGATGTCGCCTTTATCCAGCAGAGGGAGGAGGGTATCGATGGTTGAATCTACCGGCCCGCCTGCCTTCACCATGATCATGATTTTGCGCGGTGAGGCCAAATTGTCGACCAGTTCCTCGACGCTTTGGCAGCCAATAATGTTTTTGCCTTTGGCGCGATCTGCGACGAAGTCATCGACCTTGCTCGTTGTCCGGTTGAAGCAAGCAACAGTGAAGCCCTTGCTTTCCATGTTGAGAATCAAGTTCTCGCCCATAACGGCGAGTCCGATAAGACCGATATCTGCTTTTGTGTCACTCATTCTTTTTCCTTGGTTTAAGTAGCGTTGGTTAGACGCCGGAGTAGGCGGAAAATCCACCATCGACAGGGACAACGATTCCGCTTACGAAACTCGAGGAGGGGTCGGACACAAGCCAGAGCAGCGTGCCAATGAGTTCCTGAGCATCGCCAAAACGTCCCAGAGGGGTTTGATCGACGATTTTTTGGCCGCGTGCGGTTAGCGAGCCATCTTCATTTGTAAGGAGGGCGCGATTTTGATCGGCGAGAAAAAATCCGGGCGCGATTGCGTTTACTCGGATGCCTGCTTTGGACATGTGTACGGCAAGCCAGCGGGTGAAATTATCAATTCCAGCTTTCGCGGAGGAGTATCCGGGGATTTTGGTCAATGGGAGGTCGGCGGCCATTGACGAGAGGTTGATGATGACGCCATTTTTTTGTTCGGCCATTCCGGCTGCGAAAACTTGGGTAGGGAGGAGTGTGCCGAGCAGGTTTAGATTGAACACGTGTTGGAATCCGGCTTCTTCGAGTTGGAAGAACGATTTTACGTCCGTGTCCAGATTATCACCCTGGCTGTAGTATTCGGTGGAGGTTGTGGCATCTGGATGATTGCCGCCAGCACCGTTGATGAGGATGTCGACGGTGCCGTAGGCCTCGGTAACTAGTGCAAGGGCGCGGTCTAAGCTGTTGCGGTCCATGACATCAGCCGAGACGCCCATGGCCGTACCACCAGCAGCGTTGATATGCTCGGCAACTGCATCGGCAGCATCCTGACGTCGGCCAAGGATGACCACTTTCGCGCCACAGGTACCGAGTGCCTTCGCCATTTCGCTGCAAAGAACGCCGCTACCGCCTGTGATGACGGCTGTTTTGTTTGTTAGATCGACTGTAAACGGAATGCTCATAGGACCTTCCTTTAGTGGTTTGTGGGGTTACCCACGGAAAAACGTCTAAATTATCGAAGTTTGGGGGGGAGATCAATGCAATTTAAGGAGATGGGGGCGGTGGGGGGTGGGCGTATGGCTTGGGCTTTATGATGCGGATCCACCGAGTTCGGCGGGTGCCCCTTTCCATCGGTAGAGTAACTCGCCGGCTTTTTCGACGTATAGGATGCCGTCGTCTTCACGATTCTTGAAGTCCTCGACATTAATGGAGGTGTGGTCCATATAGCCCATATTGATCTCGCGGCACTTTTCTTCAGAGATCCCGGTGGCCAAAATGACGTCGATACGTGGTTGTTCAACGCCGTTTTTGTAGGACCCAATTCCCTTCACGTGGGTGGAGTGGGCGAGGATACCCCAGGGTTGGTCTTTGAAGGAGTCCCATTGTTCCACAAAGTAGTCCCGTGTATGATAGCCGAGTGGCTCGATGATGTCTCCGTGGACGCTGGACACTTCCGTGATGTGGGGCGCGTAGATGATGACTTTCCCACCATCGGCGACGACCGGTTCGATCTTGTACATACACTTGCCACCGGTCCAGAGGTCGTCGTACATGGTGGGCGCGCAGGACAGGACGGTGTGGAAGGGTTTGTCGTGGTATTCGATGTGTAGGGTGTTTGAGAGGTCGGCTGCGGCCGACCATGCGTCTTCGGGTGTGCCGTGGAAGAGCCCGTTGAGTGCTGAGCCTTTAACGACCATGCAGAGGGCTCGACAATCGGTTGAGACGAAGGTGGCGGCCTGATCGACCACTTTTCGTACGGGGGTCCATTTGTTCCCGATGATAACGGGGTTGGTGATGAGTGCGCCGAGCCAGTGAAAGAAGTCGATGATTTCCTGTCCCGACACGCCGGGGAAAAGGTATTTGTTGCCACCGGAGAATCCGACTACCTCGTGTGGGAAGACGGGGCCGATAATGACAGCGAGGTCGGCTTCGAGGACGTGCTTATTGATGTTGATGACGACGTCCATATCAAACATGCCGTCGGTAATGTCTGAAATCCACTGTTTTGGGATTGTGCCGATGTCGACGACTTGATCAGGGTCTTTCCACATATGATTGTGGAATCGTGCTTTCGGGTATCGGTTTTGGTGGTCGTCTTCGGTGATTTCGAATCGCTTGTAGATGGCATCCATGCTCATAGGTGGATGGGTGCCGAGTGCGATCAGGATATTAAATTCCTCACACTCCTCTGCGACTCGTTCGTAAAGAAGTTCGAAGAGTAGTCCCAGTGGGCACGTGCGCGAGTGGTCGGGGGTGATAAAGAGGATTTTTTTGTTGGAGATCTCCCAGCTCTGAACCGCATCATCGCAGATAGATGCTACCTCCGCACGCGTCAATGCTCGATCCTCGTACCCTTGACCATTGTGGCGGGATGTCATTAAAGAACTCGTTGCACCGTTGAGGGTATCGTTTTTGCCGGCATTAGCTGACGCTCGGACTAGCGATGGCGAGACCGAGAAGAATGGCGCCGAAAATAGTGGCGATGAGGCCGGTTGCACGTAGCCGGATCGAAGACTCCGAGGCAGGTGCACAGAGTTGGCGGAATCGGAAGGGGTGGACCACGAGTACTATCCCTAGGACGATCCAGACATAGCAGGTGAGTGTGACGATGAGTTTCAAGGAGGTGGTTTGAAGGAACGCGGCGTGGAGGAGTGGGTTGCAGGCCAAAAGAAGAAAGCCACCCCAGGCTCTAGGAGCCAAGAGTTCGTGCATGTATCGGATGATGGCGTAGGCCAAGATAGGGGTGATGAGCCATATAGCATTTTTGTTTGTTTCGAGAATAGGGAACGGAAGTGTCGTCGAGAGTGTGAGCCATGTGATCCAGGCTAGGTCGATGACGGTTATGATGCGGCCAAGGAGTCTGTTGCGGGGGAATCGCTTTATCGCAGTAGCCACGAGCCCTGGTCGAGCGACTGCTAGCAGGCCGACGGCAAGATGCGGGATGGCCATGCAGATGGCCGCTATGGATAGGGGTGTCATGGGGTGTTTGAAATCCTTGTAGTGTATGGGCGTGAAGCGAAAAGAATAAGCAACCGAGGTATTTTTGTCGAATGCTAACTTGCTGAATTCAGGCGATGCTAGTTATCGTCGGTACTGCCGAGCAACTTTGATAATTCCTTGGGGAGGAAAACGGGTCGCCAGTGAGGGTTGTCAGTGTTTCCAGCGAGTCGAAACTCTAGGAGTTGGCTGACTGGAAGGAGGAAAAAGTTGAGTCCTTTTCCGACAATCGTGTGAGATTTCAGGAACTTAACTTGAACTTTGTAGTCCAGCGTGTTGTCGAAGTGGTAGTCACCCTTTGCGTGGAGACTGAGGACCCCGCCTCTGGTCTTGGCGTCGGTCGTGTGAACCTTCCGATCTTTGATTGTGAGGACTGCATCCAGTTCGGATCCGGACTGGAGAAAGTCGAGACCGGGAACGGCTTTCGCGATCATTCCGCTGAGGTCACCAAGGATAGGCATTTTGAATGCAAGAGAGTCATTAATCTGGAGAGTCGCTGCGCCCGCCATGGTTTCGAGGTTCTCGTCTTCGAGTAAACCAGAGAGATTGAGCGTTCCTCTGAATGTGCCGTCGTAGCCAGAGCGCCTCTTTCGGGTAATAGCGGACATTAGTTTCGATAAGTCGACTTGATCTGCTGTGAGTAACGATGCGTAGTGGCTCTTTTTTGGATCTAGATCGCGGACAAGTTTAACGGTCCCGGCCAACTCGCCATCGTAAAAATCCCCGTGAATGCGCTCGATAGCATTGGTGAGCCCTCGGACGTTGAGATCGAAGCTGCATTTGGTCGACTGCAGATTGTGAAAAGTGACTGCCGAATCTTGTACATGCACCGAGAAATCGCTCTTCTCGGGCGACCCATAATAGGCGATGCCATTTGCAGTGGCGCGCGTACGTCCGCGGAATCTGAGGTTTTGAAACAAGGCGTTCATATCTGGGTTGATCATGGCGACAATGGCTTTTGGGTTCATTGTGGATTTCGCATTAAAATAGACTGACTTGGTTTTGAAGTTCTGTAAAAATTCGGCGGTAAGCTGACCTTCGCGGCGCTGGACCTTTAAAGAGGATACGTTCAAGGAGGACATCTCGTCGGAGAGGGACAGGTTCATATCGAGCTCCATTGACCGAGCGGATACTGACTGATAGAGACAATTCTCGGCGGAAAGGTGCATGGACAGACGTAGCGAAGGGGTTTCGCCAAAGGTGAATTCGAAGTCGGTGACCATCTCCGGCGTGCTGTTGTTGAACGTGAAGCGGTTGATGACCGTGCTGGCTGAATTCACATTGCGGCCATCGAGAAATGGGATAAGAATGTTGGGATCGAACGTTGTTTCTAGTCGGCCTTCTATTCTATTCGCTTGATCGTTTCTGATGAGGCGACCCTTGATAGTGCCGGCTCTGTCGTCTTTCCCTACTGTTCCGGAGAGGTTTCGAATGATGAGGTTTGGTCCATCGACCGTGTAGGTCATAGACAGGGAATCGACCCACATCCCTTCCAGATCGCAGTCGGTTAGGGTGGCTCTGCCTGTCATTATTTTGGTCGGGTATATTCTGTCGGCCGCTCGTGTTCCGTTTGGTTTACGGAATGTTCCCCCCAAGACATGGATGCCTACGAGTGCGGATTCGCCCGAGAGCCACTTAAAGAGGCTGAGTTCATACACCATCGCGTCGGCCTCCATGAATGCGTCACCGAGCGTTCGTTTCTGAAAGAGGGATGGTTTTTCGGCACGGATGCCTCCTATCGACATATCCAGTTTGAATTTCGAAACCTTCATGTAGGTATTACGGGCGTTGATTCGGGCGAGGACGTGATCTTGTATGGGAGCAGGCAATCCGATTTGTTGCAGATAGATGACGGATCCGACCACAATGAGAGTCAGAATGCCGATGATTCGGACCGTAAGCCGGCGGACCGCTCGGCGTTTGCGTGCGACAGAGGCAAGGTGTCTACCCAGTTGAGTGTCTGTTGATTCTGTCATAGGTGCGATGGGTTACAGCACGAGGTCTCTCATGAGGGTGTCGGCGACTTTTGCGTCGATCACGAATAAGACGTCTTGTCCTTGAATCATGGCGTACACGCCGTCGGTTTTGGACTTGAAGCCAAGGATGATAGAGAGTTGTATACCGCTTTCTCCGCTGAGGCCGAGGGTAAGAGTCGGGCTGTCATCTGTAATCCCGTAGGCTGCGATATTGTTGGGGTCGAACGTTTGTAAGCGGAGTGCAGAGAGGGAGTTGACGGCTTTCAGTATGGCGGCGATCGAGTCCGTGTGTGGGAGAATGTGGGGCGGGGCCGTGGAGACCCATTGCGTATCGCTTCGCCTGACCGACTGGAATGCCGAGTGTTTAGAGAGCGTCAGGCTCTTCACCTTGGCACTAGGAAGTGCGATGACGGTTTTGTCTCGATAGTTTACCGGATTGGCGAAATGGAGCGTTGTGCCTGCGGTACGCGTGTTGGGAAGGATCGTTTTGATGCTGGCGGCACTGATTTCCATGACGTAGTCACTGGTGGCAAACTTTGCATAGACGTGCTCGGCGTTGCGCGCGGGGCTACCGATAAGGAGTTTCTCTGTACGGGTGTCTTGGGGGACAGGCGGGGTGTTGGTTGTTGTGGTGGTGAGTGGCTGAGTAGCCGTGGGCAAGATTTCGAATGTGAGTAGCGGATTAACCAGCCCGTAGGAGACGAGGTTGGTGTTCGGGTGATCTTCAAATGATTCCGCGGTCAGCCCTATCAGTTTTTTCAGCAAAGAGTCAGCGGCTTCGATACTGGCTTTGTGTTTGATGGGTTCGGTGATGATCCAGCCGGATGTCTCGCGGGCTATGGAGAGGCGATGGCCGGCTTCGTGGATTGTCACTGACTGGACATCGGCGATTTCGGTGGCGAAGACATGGCTGTCCCTAAGCGAGTTGATTCTTAGAGAGAATAGGTGCATGAGAATCGACGAAACGGTGTAAACGGACTTCTCTCCCTCGAGTTTTGCCATGACAAGCGTATCGCTCTCTGGGCGGCCGAGCATCAGTGATTGTCGATGGTCTCCAAATGCTATGGTCACCCGAGCGGTCGTGTCGTCACTCTCTTGCCACGGACTTTCTGTGGCCTTTGGATCCGGCTCTTCTGAGGGGTCCCAGACAAACGCGTGGACACGATGTGTGAGGATGCGGTCCAGAAGTCCGTTCACGCGGTCGTTGTCTGCGCGTGCAGCGAAGGGTTGATCGATAAACCATTGGGCCTTCCTCTTAGAGAGGACATAGCTTCCTCCGGAAGGGCGTCGGAGGCTAAAGTGATCGATTTCTGTGATGGGTCCAGAAAACAGCGCGCGATCACGAATGTCGTCCAATGTAGACGGTAAAGAATCCAGCAGTGCCGCTGTGGTGACGATAATCTCGGGCCGATTCCGAAATTTTACATATAAGCGATCGGTTAGTGGGGCTTGAGCACCGATAAGTAACTCGGTTTCGCCGAGTGGGTGATGCAGGGTTATTGTGGCGCGAGCGGGTTCGAGTTCGAATTGCTCGAGAGTCAGGAGTCGGTCGTGTTGTTCCTCCTGGGTGATGACTTCGCCCTGTGTATAGGTGCTAAGTGAGTCGAGAATGTCATCGATTTTTGCTGCGAAGGCGCCGGTTTTCAGTGGGGCAGTCAGATCCCATCCCTTGCCGGTTCTGACCGCTGTCGCTATAAGCTCTCCGTTTTGAATCGTGATGCGGTCAATGTCCTCGGCAGCGGTAGAGATTAGCTGTCTGGAGGTATGCTCGACCGTAGCTGGGGTGCTGACTTGGTCGTCGATTAGCGTGATGTAAGCTGCTAGTAGAAGCGTGAAGATTAGAAGTGTTGCGGTTGTGGTACGGGTCATCATGCTTAGTGTTTCCTCTGGTGCCAGACGATCAGGCCGAGGAAGAGTACAAAGCCGGGGAGTACGATTGTGAGGGCGAGGTCGATCTTTTCGTATTGGTCACGAGACATCATCAGTTTTGGTTCGCCGAATGGTTTTGCGGCAACCGCGATCATCTCATCGCGCTCAAGGAGCCAGTTTAGGCTGTTCATGAAGAATTCTTTGGCGTCTAGCCCTTTGTTGATGGAGTTGTTGTGAATGCACTCGGAGTCGCCCACGACAACGAGGCGAGTTGGGTGGATTTGTGCATCCAACCCTTTGGTCACTCCGCGTTCGACGGCGACGGCTATGGCGACTGGGCCTGGAGTGTCAACGTCGGCATCGAAAACGGTGGGGTCTGTGTTGAGGTCCGTTTCGCCCCATTCCCCTTTATCGCTTCTGATGAGAACCGTGACCTGAGGTTTGTGTGTTGCGTCACGGTTGGGGCCAAGCGGGAAGTCGAGGGTTCGTAATGATCGTGGGAATCCAAAAACGGAGTGGGTATTACGCAGAGAGTGGGTGATCTGATGATCTTCATATTTAGTGACGATGACTTCTGACTGGCTCAGCCCGGTGCCGATGACCACGTCGTCGTTCAGTTGGACGGACCATTTTGCTAGAAGTCGAACGAGGCCTGTTCGTTCGCCGGAATCGATCATAAACAGTGCCCGGCCGCTTCGTTCGAGATAGCGATCGATGGCGGCAATTTCTTTTTGAGGGATCCGAGCGGTTGGACCGACTACGATGAGTGCTGAGCAATCCTCTGGCACGGCGTCGACCTGGCTAAGGTCGAGTTGTCGGACGTCGACGTTGTCTCGGCCGATGATCGATCGAAGCTTGGAAAGCCCTTTCCAGCCGTCGATGCTTTTGGTGTCGCGTTCGCCGTGACCGACAAGGAAATGGACGATGGGCGTCTTGTGATGTGTGATGTTGTAGATGGCGGAGGTGATGAGTTGTTCGCCTCTGAAGTCCAGTTTTTGTTTGCGGCCGCCGGCGAGGACCTGTGTGTAGTCGAAGGTCATGAGGTGATCAATGTCGAATTTCACATGGCGCCCTGCTGTACGGGCGATAATGATGCCGGAGCGAGAGAGGTTGAACTCCTTGATGAGCTTCCGGCTACGCATGATGTCCTTAGAGGCATCGATATAGGTGACGGTTAAGCCAAAGGATGGTGTGGTGCGTGCGATCTCTTTGTATTCTTCGAGAACCTTCCGGACGTCTTCCATTCCGGTTTGTTCAGATTTGTGAAAGACGATGACCTCAAC
>CAXMRT010000044.1:0-2090 GCA_964196025.1 uncultured Gemmatimonadales bacterium
TCGATCGACTCGAACCTGGAGTTCATGGTTAACACGTTCGAGGAATACACCGGCCGACCGTTGGAAAGCCTGCGTGAAGACTTTTGCGGAACCGCTTGTCTATCCTCTGCGTGGGTGGAACAAGGCGACAGCCATACGGCATTGGGTATCGATCTGGATCCGGAGCCGCTGAAGTGGTGCCGGGAAAATCATGTACCCAACATGAAATCGTCCGATCGCCTGAGCTTAATAGAGGGTGATGTGTTAGAGCCTCGTTCCGAAAAAGTAGATATGATTGCTGCTTTCAACTTTTCGTACTTCATTTTTAAGGACCGGCCTACACTACGTTCATACTTTGAAGCGACGCGGAGTGGATTGAAGGACGACGGGATGCTGCTCTTGGATATCTTTGGCGGCACCAGTTCGATTGATATCGCGTTTGAGGAACAATATGTCGACCCGAGTAAGCGGTATGATGGAACGCGGCTTGGCGGGTATTTCTATCAGTGGGACCAAGAGAAGTTCAATACCATCACAAATGAGATTCTTTGCCATATCCATTTCCGATTCGACGACGACTCCAAACTCAAGAAGGCGTTCACCTATGATTGGCGGATGTGGTCGATCCCTGAAGTTAAGGAGCTGTTGCTCGAAGCCGGGTATAAGTCGGTTGATGTTTTTATCCATGGTTGGGATGACGACGGCGAAGGAAATGATGACTTTGAGAAGCGCACCTTCTATGAGAACCAAGAGGGTTGGATTGGGTTTGTTGTCGCTCGAATGTAGATTCCCGTTGGACGCGAGTCATCGTTGATAGGCGCCGAATGAGGAGGTGGGGTTGTTATGCTTAAGATCTACTCAAACATCTTGTCGGGACCCTGCCGAAGAGTGTTGTACACGGCCGAGGCTCTAGGGCTTGATTATGAGGTTCAGGAGATGGACTTCCGGACCGGCGAAATGAAGGCTGAGGATTATCTACAAAAGCATCCGGCCGGAAAAGTTCCAGCGATTGAGGATGAGGACGTCACGCTTTTTGAAAGTGGCGCAATTTGCAAATATCTTTGCGACAAACAGGTATCTGACTTATACCCCCGTGATTTGGCATCCCGAGCGCTCGTCACACAGTGGGATGATTTTTGTGTGCTGCATGTCGGGCAGGCCATGAACAAGGTCGGCTTTAATGTATTGATTGCGCCGAAATTCGGGTTGCCTGTTGATGAGAATTCCCTAAAAGAAGGTCGTGTGTGGTTGGCGCGATACTTGCCGGTTGTTGATCTTAAGATTGGCGCTGAGGGTGGGTTTTTGGTGGGTGGTGCGCTTAGCCTGGCAGACATTACGTTGATGTCCGTCATGGATATTGCCGGAATGGTCGATGTTGATGTATCGCTGTATCCTCAACTGAGAGAGTGGCGAGCTGCATGTGAAGCGATGCCGTTTTGGCAGAGGTTTCGGTTCCCAGGGGGTCTGTCCTGACACCTCTTCGACTGCGGGGCACTCGATTTGCACTGGAAATGGTAAGCGTGTGAGGTTAAGGTCTAGCAGTGAGTCGGTTGGTGATTGTGAGAAAAGGGGTTGAGTATGTGTAGCGTCCAGACAATTGTTTTATCCACCCTGCTACTCGTGTGCGGGGCGAGTCTTCGGGCTGAGAACCCTCGCTTTTTCGCGGATAGCGTCGTTGCAAAGACGCGTCCTCCTGCTGTGGCCGCCCCGACGAAATCGGTACTCGCACCAACTATCATTCCTAGCGAGCCATTGGCTGTGCCGGTTAAAAAATCATTGGGACACAAGTTGCTGTGGTATATTCCGAGTCGTCTCCACGACGTCGTAGACATCATGCGTTTGCGTGCGCGAGTGGGGTGGGGATCCGCAGTGTCCGTGCGGGCTACCGAGTACATTTCCATGTATGGAGGGAGTTACAAATCGGTTTATGTTGGGCTTCCGGGTCCGCGACGTAGTGTGGGGAGCCCGTGGCCGTGGGGGCGTGAAGAATTGAAAGGACTCTCCATCTTAGGCGTGGATGCGACGGATGACACCGATTTTTCACCCGGATACAGCGAAACTGAACTCTCGCTGGGTGTTCAGCTTGTAGTGGTCGGTGGCGAAGGGTCTTT
>CAXMRT010000045.1:0-11443 GCA_964196025.1 uncultured Gemmatimonadales bacterium
GTCCCTGTGGGCATTTTCGTCCGATTTGTTGTCGGCCGACTTTGATCAGGCTATTAGGCCGATATTCGAGACGCATTGCGTGACCTGTCATGGGGCTGATAAGCAAAAGGGCGGGGTTGTTTGCCGTTAGATTTCGGGTCAGACGCTCGAATAGCGGCATGCCATCTACTTGCGTTAGGCATTTAGGCAGCTCGTCTGTTAGTGGGGCAAGTCGACTGCCCGTTCCAGCTGCCAGTAGTACTGCGGTCGAAATGACGTTCTTTGTATTGATATCCACGATGTTGATTCCTGACGCATGTTGATGCCCATGAAGAGAGAAGGCTTCGTGCCTGAATGGAAATTGACACGCCGAGGTGGATGGAGGCCCAATCGTGAGGCCGTGCGACACCCATGTCAACGGTCGTACGAAATCAGTTTCGTCCCTGAGTCTTAGTAAGGCTAGACTCCGTGACCGATCGTCGGTCGCTTTATTCTCATGAATGCGCACAATTTGTATCGTTAAGTCCATCGCGATCCATCCGGACAAGCAGCTCTGTCCGTGCTCAGCCTTCACCGGTTTAACATGCGCTGGAGGTAAGGTCGTGCGGTGTCGGACCCGTGCTTAAGGAATCTTAAGATGCGAATCCTTTTTTTTTGATACGTACATCGGTTACCGTTTGAAAGTGAAAACGTTACCCACTACTTGCAGCGAAAGGCTTTCGGTTCACTGGATTGTCCGCCACCGCTTCGTTATCCTGCCGTTATTGCTGTTGGCCACAGTGTTGGCGTCTTGTCAACTTCGCCACCTCATAGTGGACAGAGATAACGAATCTATGAATGCCGTGAGCGCCGAGGACGAGGTGGCGCGTTCCCGATTTGATTCGATGTTTGGAAATCCGGAATCCATTTTCGTTTCTTTGACTGGCAGAGACTTCACGAGCGCTTCAAGCGGTGAACTCCTAGATGAGTTTTCGCGTAAACTATCACTGATCGAAGGGGTACGTGCCGTGACGACCCTGAATTCGTTTGATGTGGATTCGGAAAGTGAAGGATCTCTACGGGTTACCCCTGCCGAAGTGGACGCTGTGGCGAATCAACCGGACTTTATGAAGGTGTTTTTGTCAGAAGATCAGCAAACTGCGGGTGTCAACGTGGAGATCGTGAAGCACGTGGGAGGCGTGGACTATCGTGACGAGATCCTTTCGAAGATTTATAGGGAGGTGGCGGAGTTGCCCCCTGGACTCACGTCACGATTGACGGGTGTTGTGATTCAAAAAGATCAAGTGACCAAGCTGATCCAGCGGGATCAGTTGATCGTATTCCCCGTCTCGTTACTCGTTCTCGTCATATCTCTCTTTGCGCTGTTCAGGACCGTTTGGGGTATTCTAGCGCCTCTTCTGGTTATGGGCATGAGTCTTACTTGGACCATGGGATTGTATGCTTGGCTGGATTTTCCATTGAACTCCATTACCTCTCTACTACCGCCGGTGGTCATGGTGTTAGCAATTGCGACCAGCGTACACCTTTATCAGTCGTGGGTGGAAATCGCAGCAACCGTTAAGAGCCGTGAGGAGGCTTCTAGTGCGATGCTTCGTCGCCTCATGAAGCCGTGCTCCTTCACGGCATTAACGACGTCTGTAGGGTTGGCTGCTCTATATTTTAACGAAACCCCTGCGGTCCAGCTTTTTGGTCTGTTCGGAGCCTTTGGTGTTCTGTCTGCGTATATTATCAGCATAACACTTCTGCCAGCTCTGTTTTTGTATATTCCCCGTGGGCCGCATATGTCTGGGAATCTCTCGACTGATCGATTGTCAGGATTGTTACATGCGTGTGCGAGGGTGACTGTTGCTGCGCCGAGACGGGTTTTGGCTGCGGCTACGGTGCTTACTGCCGGAGCACTCGCGCTTATTCCCGCGATTCAAAATGATACGGACCTGGTTCGTTTTCTGAAGCCATCCAATGTGCTGTATCAGGATACCATGTTCGTCGATGATCATCTTGCCGGAAGTACTACCATTGACCTCATGGTTTCTCGCCAAGATGGCGACGCGCTATCGCTGCACGGGGAGGATTCGCGCCTGGGCGCATTTTGCGACTGGTTGAAAACCCGCGGCGCGGTATCGGCCGTAATAAGTGGCTTGCCCCAACTTGAGGTTCCTGCGGCCTCCATGCTGCTCAACTCGCACCTAAGCAAGGACGGTCAGGTTGGACGCATCACACTTTTTCTAAAGGCTATTGGAACCGCGGAGGGGAGCGCTTTATTGAAGGAAATTGAGTCCGAGGGGCGCCGACGCTTAAAAGACGACTATCGAGTAGAGCCTGCAGGTACGTTCTATCATGTCATAAGGGACTCTAGTCAGCTTGTATCGAGGCAGGTAAAAAGCTTTCTTCTGTCTCTGATGCTTGCGCTGACAGCAATTGGCATTCTTTTCCGGTCTCTCAAGTTGGTGTTCGTTGCACTTGTTCCCAACGTGATTCCTATTATATGGACGGGGGGGTTGATGGCCCTGCTCGGCATTCATCTCAGCACCGGAACGGCGATGATTGCAAGCGTTGCGATTGGGATAGCGATTGATGACACGATCTATTATTTGGCGGGATTTCAGAGCCGAAAAGCGTCCGGAACGTTGGTGGATGTTTTGAAAGAAACAACTATTCGGACAGGTCGCCCGCTCGTGATATCGTCAGTAGTTCTTACGATGGGTTTCTGGTGTGGTGGTCTTGGGAGCTTCATGCCCACGATCTACTTCGCGTTACTTACCGGCGTCACGATGCTGTCTGCGTTGGCTTGCGATCTTGTCCTTTTACCATCCTGTTTGATCCTCAGTGAACAATGTCGCGAGCGTCGGTGTTCGAAACCATCAAAGAAAGCGTTGAACCATGCATACGAAATATCCTGATACCCGTCATGCGCATTTGGCGGAAATGAATATGGAGCATTCTGTTTGCGCGTCGGAAACGAAGCGGGAATACAATATTCGCCTGTTTCGGGTGATTGCGCCTCGATATGATTTTATCACCATTGCGTTGTCCCTCGGCCGGGACCGGGCCTGGAAGCGGCACCTTATGAAGATGTTGCCAGCCAGAGAGGCTCCGAGCTGTCTTGACCTAGCGTGCGGAACCGGAGATGTCTGTCGCAGCCTAGCTACGCGATACCCTGATGCAAGAATCTGCGGCATTGATCTGTCGGCAGACATGCTTATGGTCGCACGGAGTGCTTGTGTTGATTCGCCTATTGAATATCGGGAGGGGGATATGTCTTCACTGGATTCAGAAGATGCCAGCGTAGACGTCGTCACCGGGAGTTATGCATTGCGAAACGCGCCAGATCTGGACGTCACACTTCGCGAGATCGCGCGTGTGCTGAAGCCAGGTGGTGTTGCTGGGTTTTTGGATTTTTCTAAGTCCCCGACACCTGCTTCGCAGAGGATCGGGTACTGGGTGCTGAAGCTGTGGGGTAGTTTGTGGGGGTTGCTGGTGCACGCCAACCCTACCGTTTATGCCTATATCGCGGAGAGCTTGAAAAATTATCCGGATCGAGAAGAGCTGATGCTCATGATGGCGCGGCATGGGTTGAGCGTGGAGTCGCAACGGACGTTTTATTTCGGTTTGTTGCAGGCTCTGGTTGTGAAGCGGGTGGGGGTTGAATGATGAGCCTCGCGGGACAAATGAACGCTCTTGCACCCAGGTGGAGTGATGTCCGTTTTTTTCCTTCGCTGAAGGAAAGGGCGGTGACATTGCAGGAGTTTATGGACGATCCAGATTGCTCGAGAGTGCATCTGTTCCGGACAATCAGCCAGTTCAAGCATGTCA
Source organism: uncultured Gemmatimonadales bacterium (assembly GCA_964196025.1). Taxonomy (GTDB): domain Bacteria; phylum Verrucomicrobiota; class Kiritimatiellia; order CAXMRT01; family CAXMRT01; genus CAXMRT01. The sequence continues at coordinate 3,793 of CAXMRT010000045.1, forward strand.
ATGTGTTGACGGGAGCTTATCGTAGAGTGATCCGCCATACTCTACTGAGAGATATGCAGAGGGACCCTTCGCGGGCCTATCATCTCGTTGATCTTGGGGCTGGGGGCTGTGATGCAGCGGTCTGGCTTCTTGACGAGGCCGCAAAAGCGGGCGTGGCGCTTCGGGTCACCGCCATTGACAGCAACCCTGAGATTGTTGAGTGGGCTACCCGGGCGCATGCGAAGGTAGAGGGCCTGACTGTGGTGTGTGGCGACATGTTCGATTTGGTCAATTATGGAGACATTGACTACGCGTTTTCAAATCACGTGCTGCATCATCTCGATGACGAGTCGATTGTAAATCTTTTTGACGAGCTTCATAATCGTGTGCGTCGGATATATGTAATGAGTGACATTCACCGAAGTTATGTCGCGTATTGGAGCTTTTTGTTTCTTGCGGGCCTCATCTTTCATCGAAGCTTTATTCTGGCGGACGGGGGGCTTTCTATACGGAGATCTTTTAAGGCTCACGAACTGGAAGAACGAGTCAATCTGAGTAACGCCTATAAGACCACCACTGTACAGTCTCGTTTTCCTTGGCGACTGTTTGTCATCGGCGGCCCTTTTGCCGCATTCGGGGAGAAGCGCTGATGGAAGCTTCCGAGCCAAAACTATATTCGAGTGCACAGCGCTACCTAGCGTTGTTGTACGGTATCGTATGCCATTTACTGTTTTCAGTGGCCATCGGGCTGATGGCTTGGAGTTTGTATCATGGGATGACAAGCGGTCTCGGGGAGGCGCGTGGAGCCGAGCGTTTACTATATAACGGAATCCTCTTACTACAATTCCCGTTGTTGCATTCATGGCTGATGACGCGGCGTGGACGGCGATTGATGTCTCGTCCGGTCCCTATGGGTATCGGGCAAGAATTGTCTTCCACCGTTTTCTCATCTTTTTCGTCGCTGCAGCTAATCTTGGTATTTCTTGCATGGTCACCGTCCCACACCGTGTGGTGGGCCGCAGAGGGAGGTCTCCGAGTCCTGATCAGCCTCGCGGCGATCGGGGCATGGCTCTTCCTGATGAAGGCGATGTCAGAGGCACAGTTGAGTCTGCAAACTGGGTTTTTGGGATGGCATTCCGTCTGGAGAGGAGCGCGTCCCAAGTATCGCTCATTTCCTCAGAGAGGGCTGTACCGACGGATGCGCCAACCGATCTATGCGGCCTTCGCATTGATTCTCTGGTCGTCACCAGTTTGGACGATCGACCAGTTGGTCCTTGCGACAGTATGGACGGGTTATTGTATCGGGGGTGCCATGCTCAAGGAGCGCCGATATTGCCAGTACTACGGGAGTGCCTTCAAGTTCTATCAGCAGTGTGTCCCATTTTGGTTGCGCGGAAAGCGCGCAGGCGGTGATGTTCCTGATCTAAAGGGAGTGTCCAATTGGGAATACGACGTGGTGATTGTCGGTTCCGGGCCGGTCGGGTTGCTTCTTGCCAATGAGTTGGGAGATAAAGATCTGCGGGTGCTGGTTGTGGAGCGTCGACATACCCATCAGAGAGCCTCCATGGCTATAGGGATAACGCCGCCCTCGCTGCACATTCTAAAAAAGCATGGTCTTGATCGCACATTTTGTAATGAGGGGGTTCTGATTCGCTCTGCCCACTTGTGGGAGAAGAAGGTGTTTCTTGGCCAAATTGATTTAACCGCCATTCAAAAACCCTACTCGTTCATTCTTTCACTCCCCCAAGCGAGAACTGTGGCACTTCTGGAGGAACGGTTGGCTCAGCGAAAAAACGTGGAGATCCGGATGGGGTGGGAGGGAGAATTCCTGTCACAGGACTCGCAATCGGCGATGCTGAAACTGACAGAGCTTTCATCCGGACGGGTTGAAGAGATCCGAACTGGCTATTTAGTCGCTTGCGACGGCCAGCGCAGTCGCATTCGCGAACAACTAAAGATGGCTGTAAGCGGAAAGACCTACAGTCCCTTCTTTATGATGGGGGATTTTGAGGATACGTCTGCGCTCAGAAGTGACGCGCACCTCTTTTTCGGTCCTGAGGGATCGGTCGAGTCTTTTCCTTTGCCCGATGCAAAACGACGCTGGATCATCCAGACTGATGGTGCCTGTGAGCCCTCTGCTGAGCACCTCGTCACTACGGTTCGGGAGCGTTGCGGTATAGCGCTACACGCACAGGCCTGTGACTTCACGAGCGGATTCCGCCCCCATTATCAGCTTGTGGATTCATATTCTGCGGGCCGTGTAAGTTTTTGTGGTGATGCTGCACACGTTATGAGCCCGATCGGTGGTCAGGGAATGAATACCGGATTTGCCGATGCGGTGCATCTGGCTGCAGCCTTGCGGGAATCGATCGATTCACCGGAACTCTATCCCGCGTTGATGGCGACCTATGACCGTGCGCGACGTCGTGCATTTTCCATTGCCGCACGTCGGGCGGCATGTGCCATGACCGTCGGTGCTGCTCGAGGAGGGGTCGCGTCCCGAATACGACGACTGCTGGTGTGTGGGATCCTATTACGCCCGAGCACCCGCAGGTGGTTGGCTGACACATTTTCCATGTTAACGATCTCCCCAATTTATTCAGGCATTCAGCGCGTAGCCCGCGAGCCGGTCGGTACTGGAGAGTCATGAGTGTAATCCCAGGCCTATTAAATCAGGAGAATAAATCAATGAAAATACGACTATCCTTGGCGCTACTGCTCGTTCTAGTCTCGTTCTGCGCGAATGCCGACGAAAGCAATAGTCTCTCCATGTCGGCGACTGCCGCGATCCAATACAGTGGATCCTCCTCACTACACGGATTCAAGGGAACCGCAAAGCCGGATGAGTTTGCCGTCCATGTAGAGCGGGTTAATGGCAAGAAGGAGCTTTTGAGTGTGGATGTCTCGGTGCCCGTCATAAGCATGAATTCTGGCAGCAAGGGGCGGGACGGGAAAATGCGCAAGATGCTGGACTCGATCGGTAGTCCGTCTCTCGTTGGGCATATAGAGCAGGTTGAAATCACGCAGCCGGACTCAAAAGAAGAGCAGCAGTTGATTCCGTTGTCCATTGTGATCCGCAACGCAACCAATGAGGTCCAGGCAACGATGACAGAGTGGCAGCTCGGCGAGGGTGAGTTGACGTTCGAGTTGGAGTTTAATCTTTCTTTGAAGGCATTTAATCTCAAGCCGCCCCGTCTACCCTTTATGAAAGTCAGTGATGACGTAACGGTAACCGTGCAAGTGCAGGGTCAGTCCAAAACGAAATAGTCGCTTTTAAATATTAGGAGAATAGAAACATGAGTTACGTGAATTGTATTGAAACCGCTGTGCCACATTATGTCTACTCGCAGAAATATATTGAAACACGGATGATGGATTGGACCGGTGACCGACGCATGAAGCGGTTTATTAAGCGTGTTTACCGGGGGACCGGCATCACCAAGCGGTTTTCGGTTCTTCCGGATTTCGGGACATCAACGGATGGCGAGTTTATGACGTACGGAGAGGACGGATATCCGGTGAACCCCTCGACGTCTGTGCGAAACCAGATCTTCGAAAAGGAGTCTCAAGTGCTGGGTGTCGAGGCGGCGAAAAAGGCGATGAAGACCGTCGATGCGCGACCCGATCAGATTACCCATGTAATCACTGTATCCTGCACGGGGTTCTACAATCCTGGGCCAGACTTTCAGATCGTGCAGGCACTCGGCCTCTCGGATGCCACCGAGCGTTATAATCTAGGCTTCATGGGTTGCTACGGAGCATTTCCGGCCTTACGTATGGCCGATCAGTTTTGCAAAGCGGACAAGAGCGCGGTGGTATTGGTGGTTTGTATTGAACTGTGCACGCTTCATGTGCAATTTAACGGCAATACGGACTTCCTTCTCGCGAATGCGCTGTTCGCCGATGGGGTAGCGGCTGCGATTGTGAGTGCCCAGCCAGGGATGAACGGGCAGAATAGTCTTCGACTAGATGGTTTCTCCTCGGCCTTGCTGACAAACGGCGAGAAAGAAATGGCGTGGACAGTCGGTGATACAGGTTTTGACATCACGCTCTCACAGTATGTCCCGCGAATTATCGGCGAAAATATCGCCGATTTGACGCAACGTGCATTCGCGAGTTTGAATTACACCTTGGACGACATTGAGACGTGGGCGATCCACCCTGGCGGTCGAGCGATCGTTGATAATATCGAAACTGAACTCGAACTGAGTCCCGAACAGGTTAAATATTCTCGCGAAGTACTCAGCGAGTACGGGAATATGAGCAGCGCAACCGTCTTATTTGTGCTGAAGAAAATACTCGCTGCGACGAAGCGACCCTCTGCTGCCGTATGTGGGCTCGCCTTCGGGCCGGGGTTAACCGTGGAAATGGCGGTGATGCAGCCAGTAATTAACGCGAAGGCAGACACGGAGTACACATCTGAACGGGATGTTGCGTCGCTGGTAACGGCTGGGGGGATTCAAGGTGTCTGTCAGGAAACGTGTATTCGCTAATCCGCTTCCAAGGAGCAGTGACCCAGAGCCCGAGACGGTAAGTGCCTGTGCCGATCTTAAACGGCTGGTTTTAAGGCGCGGGAGTCTTCATAATACACCTGATTTATAAAAAGGAGCGCGGGCAGCAGAGTGAACGCAGATCGACTTGATTCTTCTAAAGTAGATCACGATTTCTGTGGGTGTCCGTAAACAGCAGGGCAAAGATATGTCAGAGATTCTTATTGTTGAGGATAACAAGCGACTCGCGAGCAGCCTCGAAAAAGGGTTGAACGAGGCGGGCTACACGACCTGCTGTGCAACGAACGTGATCGATGCGAGAGCCTGTTATGAAGAGGCGCGCCCGAATCTGGTCCTCCTTGATTTGGGGCTCCCGGATGGTGATGGAATTACACTCTTGGAGTATGTGCGGCAAACGGACCAGACGACCGTCTTCATCATCATTACAGCGCGGGATCTTGTGACGGAGCGTATCCACGGTCTTGAGAGTGGTGCGGAAGATTATGTAACCAAGCCGTTCTCTTTCCCTGAACTGTTGGCGCGAGTGAGGGCACAACTGCGGCGGAGTGTGAGTTCCTCAAATGGACTGATCGAGGTAGGTGCGTTGAAGATCGATCGACTCAGCCAGAAGGTCGCGTGCGACGGCACGAATATGGATTTGACGCCTAAAGAGTTTGAGCTACTTCAGTTTCTGGCCGCGAATAAAGAAACCGTCGTGTCGCGAGACAGGATTATTCACGAGTTGTGGCCCGACGCAGCAAATAACATAACTATTCACAATGTGTTGGACGTGCATTTATCACACCTTCGCGTTAAGTTGCGAGAACTAGGATGTTCGTCGGTTAAGACCGTGCGAGGAGTTGGCATTAAACTGGAGGAACAGAGTTGAATCATTCAGTCCGACATCAATTGTATCGGTTGACGGGAGTCGTTATTCTCGGTGTTATGGTGCTTCAAATCGCCCTGTTTGCTTGTTACGAAGTCGTTGACTATTACTTGGAACGAGGCGGGCCGAAAACGGTTCAAGTTGAAGAAGCAGATTCATTCGACAAAATGATCAAGCATGAGTTGGAGGAGCTCTTCGTCCTCGCCGGTATAGGGGTGGTCACGATCCCGTTGATGCTGATTTTGTGCCGGATACTGGTTCGTCGTGTGCTCAAGCCGTTGGAGGATGTCTCCGCTGATGTATCCATTATCAGCGAAGGGGATCTCGAAAAGCGTATCAGGCCGTATGCTCAGGATGATGAAATAGGCATCCTTGTAAAAACATTAAATCAGACGTTTGAGCGGTACTCTCATGCGCTCGAGCGACAAGCGCGTTTTACGAGCAACGCCTCACACCAGTTGCGGACCCCACTCACGGTTATTCAGTCGACAGGAGAAGTCATCCTTTCAAAGGAGCGTTCGGCCGAAGAATATCGTGGAGCGATCGAGGATATGCTCGACGAATCCGGGAGCCTTCTGAGGATTGTAGAGCAGCAGCTTCTTTTGGCACGACTGGATCACAGTAGTGTTGCTAGAGAGCATGAGGAGGTTGATTTACGGACACTCGTCGATATACAGTTCCAAATGCTGGCGCCCTTGCTCGAACAAAAGTCTGTCGCCGTATCGCTATCCGGCACGGCAGTTCTTTTAACTTGCAGCCCAGTGTTGATCGGGCAGGCGTTCAGCAACGTGATCAGTAATGCACTAAACGCGGTTTCTGAAGGTGGCCGGATCAACGTGACGTTGTTCAGTGAACGAGGGAAGGCGATCTGTCGCTTCGATGATAATGGACCTGGAGTTCCAAAAAATTTAAGGGGTTATGTGTTCGAACGATTTGCACAAGGGCTCGGGGATCAGACGGAAGGGTCTGGGCTTGGGTTGAGCGTCGTTCAGGAGATCATCTCTATCCATGGCGGAACGGTCACTATTTCAAGCAGTGAATCCGGTGGTGCACGCGTCGAGATTATATTACCCGTGCCCGGTCTTCAGCCAGTCCAATTCTAGCCGCCGGCCTGTTCTTGCCGCGCCGCTTTCTTTCGTTGGCTATCGGCCGTTGGAGAAGCCAGTGTGTGTGCGTAGACCGCCGGTGATGATTAGTGTGACGCGTCCGCTAGCACCGAGCTTGTCGAGATGATGTCGAGCACGGGCCAGGGCGGGAATAGCTGGGACCGAGATGTGGTTCCGGGACAGTAGTGGTGCCGCCCCAGTGCCGCCACCACGACCATCTAGTATGATATAGTCATCGCCTGCCGTGACGGCGAAGTCGATGTCGCGTTCAACGTGTTGGGCGCTTAGTTTGAAACCAATCGGGATGCTGCCGCTGATTTCCCGGACGCGAACCGCAGATGCAGAGAAATCTTCAACCGTATTGAGTTCCGTAAAGGTGGGTGGTGAGATGGCGGGCGTTCCCTCTGGAATGCCCCGTACTTCGTAGATGCGTCCCACGTTCTTATTTCTCGGAAGGTGACCGCCGGTTCCGTTTTTGCGCCCTAACCGCATTTCAAGTGGAAGGTTCGAACGCGCTCGAGCAGGGATTCTTTGTAGCCGAACTTAGCGGATCCCAGTTCGTAGAAGTAGCGGCTATTGGATCCTTGTTCGTCAGACAATATTCCGCCTTCACCCGAATAGAATCCTGTTCCGGCAAGTTCTGCGCCTTTTGCCATGGAGACCTTGGCGTCTTCGGATAAAGCGCCGAAGCTCATGTCGCTGACAAAAAGAGGAATCTTTGAGTGAAGAGGTTTCTTGGACTCAGGCCCGATGACAAATTCGGTGCCTACGGATACGTCTTAGGTGAAAGCTGCGCGACCATAAACTGAATTCCATCCCAATCAGCCCGATCGTGTGTTTCGGGTTAAAGATCGTTTGAGAGGGCTGTGTGCCGAATCGTGCGAGGAGCTCGCTCGCGGGGCGCTGGCCTGCAGGACCGCGGATGAGGTGGCGCGCTTGCTGGAAATGTCGTTGAGTTCAAACGCTCTCATTGAATCGAGCCCCTGATGAGTTTGACCTGTCAGGGTCAGACTAATCGCCTTTACGAGGGCTAGGTGTGATGTTTTCAAGTTGAAGCGGTATCGTCCTCCGTCTAGTATTCAGCTGTGATTACACTCTCTACTAAGCGCTTGCGGGTCATCCGGCACCTCGCCGTTCTCGTTGCTGTGTCCCTGTGGGCATTTTCGTCCGATTTGTTGTCGGCCGACTTT
>CAXMRT010000046.1:0-11967 GCA_964196025.1 uncultured Gemmatimonadales bacterium
CCGATGCGGTGTAACAAAAACGAGCGTCGCTTGACACCGTCACTGTCTCGTTGGTCATGAATAAAACCGAACTGCGCATACTCCGTCAATGGTCCCGTCGGCATCAGTCCAAGCTTAATCTCCCTGACTAAAGAAATATCACCCGTCACCTGGGTGAAGGGTTGAGTCAACAGACTTGTCGCATCCCTGATAAACATGGGTAAAGCAACCCCGCCTCCAACTCTGGCTTCTGAACTGGCAAACACAATGGGTGAACCGAAAGCCTTCACGTCCTCGAAAAAGGCCTTGTCCTGAGTCGGCTCGCTCTCAGAGAACATGACATCCCAACCCACCACTCCCGGGACCTCGCGCGCCACACCTCTCAACCACAAACCATGAATGGTGCGATCAAACGGCCAGCGCTTGTCTAAAGCCTTCAGCGTCACATCATCGATGCCGACAAATAAAAGTTGCGAATCCGCACGTCGGCCTTCGGCATCGTGTCGCATCTGAAACAGTTTGTCGCGGAACATAAAGTCCAGCTTCTCTCCGAAGTCGGTTCTTTCAAAAAGGATCAACGCGACCACCATCAATACAGGCGCAATGAGCACATAAGGGGAAAACATCGACCCTCTATCCCGAGATGAGTCAGCCTTCGCCACGCTTAGAGCTCCATCCCAGACACGCGAACAATCACGTAGAAATCGCACTGCTTCAGCAGATCCGTGCCATCGTTCGGAAGAATATGATGATACGCCGAAGACGGCACCGCGAACGTTGCTCCACTCGGTTCCTTGAGCGATAAGGCGCCTTTATCGACGAAGGCTCGGCCATGCATCGTCTTCATCTGGAGGTTATCTTCACCTTTATCCGAATTGACGAAGACAACACAAAATGGTTTTCCGTGAACGAAGTTGACATCAAGAGGCATCCGTCATCGATAACAGAACCCAACAAACAATTCAAGAGACACCGAGGCCTCAATCGTTGACGCTGCGCCAGCACTCAACCGCTCGCCCATGCCATATCGCCCTAACCTCTTCATCGGTCATTAATCGCCGTAGACCAGGCCCGGGGTCCCAAATCACATACATCCCATCAAACATCCGCGCATACACCACGGCATGCGCCTCAACCTGGTCGTCCACATCCACGATCAACATGGCCGGCGGATGCACGGTCGAAATCTGACGGTCCTCGACAAATACTTTTCGCGACGACACGCCGCTTCGCCCTAGTTCGCGGACAAAACTCGCAGTCGTCGATCCGTGCACGGTCGTCTCCATCCGTTCCGCCATCTGCACTTCAGTCTGATCAATCCCAAAGTAACGCAGCATGTTAGCCGCACTCGCAGCGGTACACGAAAACGCAGAGGTTTGCACAATGATACTATTCTCGATCCGGGGCGTTAAACGATGCGAGATTGTCCGAGTGTACGCCCATTGAACACTCAAGAATGCCAGGATGAGTCCGCACGAGACGATCGTCGCTCGAAAGCGATGCGGGGAGCGCTCGAGACAAACACAGGTAATCAGCAAGCCCGCGGTATGACAGAGGAAGAAGAGCAGTAAACTCCAGATCGCGCGCGTGCTATATTCATCGAACCACAAGGGCAAACCCCAGAGAATTTCATTACGCGTGTTGCAGACGGTCAATCCAACAACTCCCGCTAACATCAGCACGGTGGCTGGCAAAAGGTAGCGTACCGATCGATGCACATGATCGATCGACAAGTCCGCGCCACGACGAGCCAGACGCGTTATCACCCACACGGCACTCAGCCCGGCGATCGCGATCACACATACATCAAGCAACATAAACGATAGTGGCATATCAAGTTTTTCCGTAGACGCACGGATGGGGGCAGGTGAGACAGGGTAATAATACCATCGCGCTCCCACCCCACAAAGGGAATTCGCCGCGTTTGCCAGCTCGAACAACGACTGCTATACTGCCGCATGATCGGTCAATCCATACAGCGTCTAACCTACGTCAGCCTCCTGCTGACGGCCTGTGGATGCACGACCTACAGCACGCCCTCACACGAGCGGCGCAGACAACCAGAACCCGTCAGTCTCCTCGAGCAATATAGCAACGCGGCGGTCCCCAAAGGCAATGTCTCTATTACAATCGAAAGCATGTCAGTCGAACAAACCGACACGTCTGTTCTGCAAGCAGCCGTGAAGTATCGCGGAAAAAACATTAGTGCGACCGCCGGAGGCCTAGATATCTACCAACCTGCCCCCGGCTTCTCAGCCGCCATCCAAGCAGCAAAAAATCGATCGCGCTCGACGCGGACAAGCAAACAGTTCCTCATGCTGCAACCGGGAACCACCGCGCAGATGCAAATTCTTCAAGTCTCGCGAGTCCCATGGACCACCGTCGTCCCCGTCTATCACGGAACGGTCATAGTCGAACACTTTCGCGAGGAAGTCACAGGCTCAGGCCTCACCGTTCGACTGATTAGCGCTACCGCTCGAGGACTCGACATTGAACTCACGCCCTATTTCAACAGTCACCGCAACAAGGGCCTTATCCATGTGAAAGAACTATCAACCCGCGTGACCGTCCAAGCAAACACCCCTATCGTGATCATGTCGGATGCCGGCAACACCCAGTCCGTCAACACCGGCATTCTCTCTCGGCATACTCAACGCGATCAGCACGACTCCATTGTCGTTCTCACCGCCAGACAATAGCCGTCTCCGGGCAAAAAAATGCCGCAAAGGCTTTACTTGACCCTACTACCACCCTACATTACGCGTTTTGCCTGACGAAATTTCAGGCGATTGAGCCAAGGATCTGAGCACCATTATCAGCGTGGACAGCCCGCGCCGAGATCCATGTTGACCGCTGCATCGATGCACGCCGCAACCGCTTCAATCACAACACGCATGCAAGTATTTCGGCTCTATTGATCATGGATCGACAAGACCAGCCGCCGCCACTAAGGATCAGGATCAATGGAAACAACACGTCGTTCTAGAATATCGCAGAAACTCGTCAACCGGTTTGTCCCGCTAAACGTCAAGCGCCCCAAGAATATTAAGAATGATATTCTCTCCGGCCTGACCGTCTCACTGGCCCTCGTTCCAGAAGCGATCGCCTTCGCCTTTGTCGCAGGCGTCGACCCAAAGGTGGGACTCTACGCCGCCTTTATGATGGGACTCATTACCGCCGTCCTCGGTGGTCGACCCGGCATGATCTCTGGAGCAACAGGTGCCGTTGCGGTCATCTTTGCGCCACTCGTAGCAAAGGTCATCCAGTCAGGACAATCCGTCGAGGATGCGATCGGCTATCTGTTTGCCGCCGTGATCTTGATGGGACTCATCCAAGTAGTCTGTGGACTGCTCCGTCTCGGTAAATTCATTCGTCTCGTTCCGCATCCCGTCATGCTCGGCTTTGTGAACGGCTTAGCCATCATCATCTTCAAAGCACAATTCAGCCAGTTCACTGTCGGCGGCGAACTTCTTGCCATGACTCCGCTACTCGTCATGGGCGGGCTCATTGCGCTCACTATGGCCATCAGCATTCTTCTTCCAAAACTCACAAAGTCGGTCCCTGCAACCCTCGTGGGTATTATCGTCGTCTCCATTCTTGGCATCGTCATCAATCAATCCAACCCCGGCATGGTCCGCACTGTTCTCGACTTTGTTCAGGACGGAAACGCGGAAATCACGACCATCGCAGCTGGGCTTCCCATGTTCCAGTTTCCGGCCGTGCCCTTCTCCCTCGCCGCATTCAAACTCATCCTGCCCTACGCAGTGCTCGCCGCCGCTGTCGGACTTATCGAGTCACTCATGACACTTACACTGATCGACGAACTCACCGAAACTCGTGGGCGCGGCAACAAGGAATGTATCGGACAGGGCGTCGCCAATATCGTCAACGGATTTTTTGGCGGCATGGGCGGTTGCGCAATGATCGGCCAGAGTATGATCAATATTCGCGGCGGTGGTCGCGGACGTCTCTCCGGCATCACAGCTGCGCTCTGCCTACTCGGCTTCGTTCTCTTCGGCGCCACCTACATCGAGGTCATCCCTCTTGCAGCACTCGTAGGTGTGATGTTCATGGTGGTCATCGGTACGTTTGAGTGGTCGAGCCTACGCCTCGCAAACAAAATACCTCTCTCCGACGTCCTCGTTATCGTTATTGTCTCAGCGGTCACCGTTATCGCCGACCTCGCAATCGCTGTCCTCGTCGGTATCATCGTCTCCGCCCTAGTCTTCGCATGGGAGCACGGCAAGACGATGCATGCCAAGAAAACCGAGGTCGAAGGTCGCACTCACTACGCAATGGAAGGACCCCTCTTTTTCGGGTCAGTCACCTCGTTCAAGAATCTTTTTGATTTCAAAAATGACTGCGAACACGTCGTCATCGACTTCGACAACTCCCGCGTCTGGGATCACTCCGGTCTAGAAGCCCTCCAGAACATCACCGAACGCTACAGTCAAAACGGCAAAAGCCTACACTTACTAAATCTGAGCAAAGAATGTCAGCAACTCCTAGGCAAAGCCGGCAACATCGTCGAACTAAGCGTCATCGAAGATTTCGAATGGCACATCGCAGACGATCAACTAGACTAAGCCACGCGAAACCTATCTCGGCATGGTCGCATGCCAGGCCGTAACAGCCGCAGCCAACTCACCCACTAATTCCGGATGCTTGTCTGCCAAGTTTGTCTGCTCGCCAGCGTCGTCGAAAATAGTATACAGCTCCGGCCGCCCACCATCAAAATCACACAGCAATTTCCACTTCCCTTTGCGCATCGCTAGGTCAGGGAGATCCTTGAACCCATAATAGTTCTTCCGATCCGGCTTACCTTCTTTTTGCGCGGTGTCCATAAATGGAATCGCCGCATCAATAAAAACAAGTATGATGTTGGGTCGACCCGTCTCAGCCACCGCCCCGGAACAGAATATCATCGCAACCAGTAGCCACAGGCGGACCAATCTCATACACGCTCCTCTTTCCAAAATAGGGCGGTTATCCGTCGTTGTCACGGAGCATCCTCACACCCTGAACCACCATATAAAGTTCACTAAATCATTGCAGAGACGTTCTAGATTACCCAGTCTAGAGTTCCGCATAGAACATTCACAAGGGGAATTACAATGACGAAGATGTTCACGTTTATCCTATTGACGTTTGGCGTCCTGCTCTCAGTCCACACCGAAACACTCGCGGCAAAAAAGGCCCCCTCGAAGAAGGTTCTCTTCCTTGCCGGCGGACCCAGCCATGGTCCGGGCAAGCATGAGCATAACGCAGGCTGCCTGATCTTGTCGAAAGCACTCAACGAGTCGGGTCTCGGATTTTCATCAAGCGTCGTCTCGAAATGGCCAGAAGACGTCTCCTCTTTCGACGATGTCGACGCGGTCGTCGTGTTTGCGGATGCAGGCGGGAAATACAAGGAGGAACAACTTCAGGTCCTAGACAAACGAATCAAAGCCGGCATGGGCATCATGTTTATCCATTACGGCGTGCACCCCTCGAAAGAGGTCGGTCAAAAATACTTCACCCCATGGATAGGCGGGTACTTCGAAACAGGCTGGTCCGTCAACCCTCACTGGACCGCCAACCTCAAACCAAAAAAGAAACACCCAGTCGGTCGAGGCGTCAAAAAATCGGTCCTAGTCAACGATGAGTTTTACTACAACATGCGCTACCCCACCAAAGAGGAATGCTCGGACTGTTATCCCCTCGTCACATCCCCTCTCACTCCTGAGCGCCTAACCCACTACAACAATCTCTGGAACAAGCCAGGCGACGACCTCTTTGGCAAGGATGTCACATTGATGTGGTGTCGCGATACCGAGAACCAAGGACGCGGCGTTGGATTCACCGGCGGGCATTTTCATCACAACTGGGCCATCGACGGTTTTCGGACACTTGCCCTAAACGCGATTGTCTGGATCGCTGGCAGCGAAGTCCCAAAGAAGGGCGTTAAGTCTGCCCCTATCAGCGATGAGCAACTGAACAAGAACATCGACGGCGAGCTCAAAAAACCTCTGACCCAACCAACAACAAAAATGATCAATTCCATGCCGCCCATGTTACGGCCCGAAAAACCCGAAGCCTACAACCAACGCGCGCACTACGACTTGATCAAAAAGATGAAAGCAGAAGCCGAGACGAAATAGTGGTGCTCCAAGGACGCGCCGTCGTCATAACCGCACTCGTGGTCGTTGCTCTAGCTACCTCGCATCTAGCGGCAGCTGATCCCCTCGTCACCGTCGGCTTGCCAGATCTGCGAATCGCTAAAGAGTTCGACAATGCGGAGCGAAAGGTTATTCGCTACGAACACGGAACCAACCACTACTTCTACGTGCTTCCGGTTCAGAGCAACAAACAAGTCCCCCTGCGCGTTGTGCTACACCACGCTGGCGGCAGCGGCGACCGCGTGCTGAAGGAGGCCTTCGCCACCAAACATCGTCATCAATACGGATCCCCGGACCACGCCATCCTCTATCTTGACTGCCGCGACGGGAAGAAAAACGGTGAGTGGTGGTGGGGCTGGCACGACATCAAGGCCCATAAAAGCACTTACACTAATACGCTGCAACGCACCGAGCAGCGTGTGTTGGACTCGATTGAGTACGTGGTCCAAACCTACAACATCGACCGAAACCGCATCTATCTAAGCGGACGCTCTATGGGCGGCACTGGAAGCCTCGGTATCGGCTATACACGCGGCGACCTCTTCGCGGCCATCCTCGTCAACGTCCCCGCTGGCGCCGACCACTTCCTCTACCGCGTCAACAACTCCCGCGGCTTCCCCGACCCTCCCCCCACAATTAACACCTCTTCCCAAACAGACAGCTGGTCAAAAGGTCAGGAAGACCTGCTCGCCTACTGCCAAAACAATAAGCTGCCTATGATCTTCGCATGGGGCCCCTTCGGCCACGCCTCGAAACCCGACATGGCCAATCGGGCCGCCTACGATTTCCCTTGGCTGAGCATCGTTAAGAACGCGGCCTACCCTGTCTTCACACAGTGCAGCACAGACGACACCTACCCCGGCTTTCAGAACAAGGAAGGCACACAGCGCGGACAGATCAGTGCGTACTATCGATGGACAAATATCACTGACACGGCAAAGGGGTTCACGATGGAACTGCGCCTCGTCACCAACGACGAGCTTGGCGCAGCAGAAGAACTCCCCAACGAGTCCACCGCCGACGTCACGCTACGACGCATTCAACACTTCAAGCTAGGGCCCGGGGAGAAAACATCTTGGGTTCTGAATCGTGACGGAAAGACCGTGCAAAAGGGGAAAACGATGGTGAGTAAAAACGGCCGCGTGACGATCCCCGCCCTCACGATCACGGCGGCCCCGGCACAACTCACGCTCAAGTAGGCTGGCCAACCAAAACGCTCAACACCGATCAATATCCCTCAACGCCAAATCGCTTGGCAGTCTTGCGATAACCCGCCGCCTTTTTCTCCGCTACCTCTTTATTATATCTCGGATCAGGCGTCGGCATTCTAGCATTGGTTTCAGCTAAATACGCATCAAGCTCTTTGCGCAATTTGTCAGCAAGCTCAGGCTTGCTCTTGATGACGTCGCGCTGTTCTCCGATATCCGTGCTTACATTATACAGCTCATCGCGACCGTCTTCATGGTAATGGATCAATTTCCAATCGCCCGAACGGATCACTGAAGACGGTTCGCCTCCCTGATTCCCATAATGAGGATAATGCCAAAACAGAGCTCGGTCAGGCAACGACCCGCCTTTTAACGCGGGCACCAAACTCACGCCGTCAAGATGCTGCTTCGGCCGCAGAGCCAAACCGACTAGCTCTAGAATGGTGGGGTAAAAATCCGTTCCGTTCGCCAACACATCGCTCGACGAACCCGGCTGAGTCAAGCCAGGCACACTGATGTAGTAAGGCGCACGTAGCCCACCCTCCCATTGCCGACCCTTGCCACCACGAAACGGCAAGCAAGACGTAGCGAACGCATCTCCCGACGACACGCCGCCATTATCGGACGTAAAGATGATCGCCGTAGTCTCTTCTAGACCATTTTCCTTCAAGGCATCGAGCACGATCCCGACGGCGTCATCAAGGGTCTCCATCATGCCTGCATATACGGGCAAGTTCTGAACCTGTCGGACGGGATACGTTCGGTCTACAATGAATTCAGGACGCCCCCCCTTTAAGGACTTCGCCTTTTCAGTGTACTTCGCCCGCAGCTCACTAGTCGTCTGAATCGGAGCGTGCACCGCATAGAACGCCAAGAAGGCAAAAAAGGGTTCGTCCTTATGGCCCTCGATGAACGTCGCTGTCTCCTGAGCCAAACGCAAGGTCAGGGACTCGCCCTCTGGGCCATCTGTGAGCTTCGGGTTTTTGTATGGCGAAAAGAAACCGCCTGGAGGCGAGCCTCGATGGAACCCGCCCTTGTTAATGTCGTAGCCATGATCCTCTGGATGCGAGCCCTCGCCACCAATATGCCACTTGCCCGCGTAAAAGGTCGTATAACCACCCTCCTTCAGTGCCTCTGCAATCGTCACCTCGCCAGCGGGCAGAGCATGTGTATACTCGGGAGGTAGAACCTTGTCGTTGCGGCTCCATTTCAAGCCAGAGGCTGCGCCAATCCAATCTGTAATACCGTGACGGGCAGTCGTCGTACCCAACTGAATGCTGGCCCGCGAGGGACTACACACCTGGCAAGTAGAGTATCCATTATTGAAACGCATGCCGCGCTTCGCCAAGTCATCAATTCGAGGGGTCTCGTAAAAGGTGCTGCCCTCCACCCCCATGTCATGCTTTCCTAAGTCATCAACCAAAATGAATACGACATTTTTTATTGCGGCCGCCTGAAGAAGACCGGACACCGCAATCAATATACCAAAAAGTCGAAACGTCTTCATCTCCCCCCCTTTATCATTGCTCACACGAACTCACCAAGATCGACGAAGGACGATCCGGATCAACTCAGAATATCTTTCACAACATGTGTTTCTTCAACACCCGTCAATTTCTGATCCAAACCCTGATACGGAAAACTCAAGCGGCTATGGTCAATGCCGAGCTGATGCAAAATTGTTGCCTGAAAATCTCGAACATGAACAGGGTCCTTCGCGATGTTGTAACAAAACTCATCGGTCTCCCCGTAACTCATGCCTCCCTTGACCCCCCCGCCTGCCAGCCACGAGGTGAAACAGCGAGGGTGATGATCCCTGCCATACTTGTAGCGATCGTTTAAATTGCCTTGAGCAAACGTCGTGCGCCCGAACTCTCCAGAAAACACAACCAACGTGTCGTCCAATAAACCGCGCTGCTTGAGGTCTTTGAGTAAGGCGGCGATAGGTTGATCCACATCACGTGCCTGCCCCCTTAAGTTCTCAGGCAAACTTGAATGATGGTCCCACCCGCGATGGAACAGCTGAACGAAACGGACATCGCGCTCGGCCATCCGCCGCGCCAATAAACAATTCCGCGCGAAAGAGCCGGTTTTGTGAACCTCTGGCCCATACATATCCAATACCGACTTGCTCTCTGTGCTCAAATCCGTCAATTCAGGCACCGACATCTGCATGCGGAACGCCATCTCCTGCTGAGACAGGGAGGTTTTAATCTCTGGGTCACCGCTTACACCCAACTCCGCGTTGTTCACCTTCTTCACGAAATCCAACATCTTGTGACGCGCCTTACGATTCACGCCTGGCGGGTTCGATAAAAACAAAACAGGGTCGCCGGCCGACTGGAACGCAACACCCTGATGCTTGGTCGGCAAAAACCCCGTCCCCCACAAACGCGTATAGAGAGCCTGCACATTCACACGACCCGACCAGAACGCTGAGGTCAACACAACGAACTCAGGCAAATCCTTATTCAAGCTCCCTAACCCATAACTCAGCCAAGCACCCATGCTCGCCTTACCCGGCATCTCCGATCCGGTACAAAAGAAGGTCTTCGCAGGGTCATGATTAATCGATTCCGTGTGCATCGACTTGATCATGCAGATATCATCTGCCTGAGTAGAGAGATGCGGGAGCAGTTCACTCATCACCAAACCACTTTTCCCTTGAGGCGCGAACGCGAAGGGTGATGCACAGATATTCTGGGCCTTTCCTCGCGTCATTGTCGTCACTCGCTGACCGTTACTGATCTCTTTTGGCAAGGGCTGACCGTGCAGCTTCTCGAGACCCGGTTTATGATCGAACAAATCAAGCTGGCTAGGCGCACCCGCCATAAAGAGAAAAATAACCCGCTTCGCTTTCGGCGTGTGATGAAACCCTGGCAGCAATCCGCCATTCGCAGCACTCGCCATGCCACTCACCGCGGTCGCCCCTAAACCCATGCTAGCGTTCTTAATAAACTGGCGACGGTTCTGAACATCACAAAACTGTTGGAAAGGATTCATCATCGTCGAACCTTTGCGATCTCGAGATTAAACAAGCTGTGAGTCACCATGATAAATCCTGCCGTCCGGGCACGCTCGTCATCGGAGGTCCCAGCTAACTCTGGCGTGAGTTCTTCCAGCAGTTTTTTATCGCCTAGATACAAGCCCTGAAACTCCTGCAACGCGTCTTGCAACAGTGCCAGTCGCTTCTTATCAGGAACCTGAGAGGTAATCTTCTCATAGACGCGTATCAAACCGTCGGTCACGTCCCCGTCCGACTCCTTCAGCGTACGCTGCGCTGTGGCCTTTGCCGCGCTGAAGTACTCCCTCTCGTTCATTAATAACAATGCCTGCAGCGGGGTGTTTGTTCGCTCTCGACGCGCTATACAGGACTCTCTAGACGGCGCATTCATGAGGGTCATTTGTGGCGGCGGAATCCCCCTGCGCCAATAGGTATAAAAACTTCTTCGGTAAATCTTATCGCCCGTGTCAGCAACATAGGTGTGCGGGCTCGCCATACTTACCGCCTTCCATAAGCCGGCTGGTTGAGGTGGCTTCACACTCGGACCATACATAGTCGTGTTCAACTTCCCGCTCACAAACAAAAACTGGTCCCGAATCATCTCGGCATCCATTCGGTAACGAGAACCACGCACAAGGAGACGATTCTCTGGGTCCGCTGCATACTCCGCGGGCGTCGCGTCGGAGCTCTGCCGATACGTATTGGAAAGCACGAGCTCACGGATTAGGTTCTTAACATCCCAATCCGACTCCATAAAGCTGACCGCTAGTTCGTCTAGAAGCGCTGGATGACTCGGCCACTCCCCCTGCGCCCCAAAATCTTCGGCGGTTTTGACGAGCCCCACGCCGAACAGCTGTTGCCAGAAACGATTCACCGTAACCCGCGCGGTCAACGGTTGCGCATCGCTCACTAACCACTCCGCGAGATCCATCCGCGAGTACACCCCGTTTTTCTTTTTTAGCGGCGGCAAGAATGCCGGAGTGCTACGGGTCACCTTCTCGCCCGGAGCATCATATGCCCCACGTATCAACACAAAGGTGTCCTTCGGCGTTTGAGCCTCTTTCATCACCATCGCTTGAACGACTACAGGCTTTTCACCTTCAACTACCGGCCCCGTCGCCAGCTGGATAAAGGGTGGTTGAAACCCGCCCTTGGGACGACCTCTCGTTTCCGGGTCACCCGAAAAATTATTAAAGAAGGCATAGAGTTGGTAAAATTCGGTCGTAGAAATCGGATCATATTTATGGTCATGGCACTGCGCACACTGAAGCGTCAATCCCAGAAACGCGGTACCAAAAGCCTCGACCCTATCCAGCACATTCTTATGGTGACTCTCTTCTGGAAGTGCTGTCCCTCTATCGATGATAAGATGCAAGCGGTTAAAGCCCGAAGCCACTAGCTGATCCTCCGTCGCGTCCGCATAAAGGTCCCCCGCCAGCTGATACCGAATGAAATCGTCAAAATGCAGGTTGTCATTAAACGCGCGGATCAACCAGCTGCGGTACGCAGAGAAATCTCGGGGGAAATCTTTGTGCATTCCGTTCGTGTCTGCCAAGCGCACAAGGTCTGCCCAGTATCGAGCCATATGCTCACCATAGGACTCTTGTTTAAGCAAGCG
>CAXMRT010000047.1:0-2531 GCA_964196025.1 uncultured Gemmatimonadales bacterium
GAGAGACATTCAAGTCGATCCGTCAATCGGATGGTTCGTGCCAGTTGGTAACCGGGGTTGGTATCCAAAGTCAGGTTCCATGGCACGATACGATCAGCAGCCCTTAGAGGCTGCTGACATGATCGGTGCCTGCATTGAGGCGTACGAATGTACCCAGGGCGAGGATTGGATTCAATTGGCAACCACCTGCTTCGACTGGTACTTGGGCAAGAACGATCGACAGACAAAACTCTACGACCATGCCAGCGGTGGATGCCGTGATGGGCTCCAGCAGGATAGCGTCAATGAAAATCAGGGGGCGGAATCGACGCTTTCTTACATCCTCTCACTGCTCGCGCTATACAATCTCCGAGGATTGACGGCGAACCATAACGACGGGGAGACACGAGAGATCGAAAGCGATACGGTTGATGGCGCCGGTATGCGAGTCAAGACTGTCGATTCGCTCTAAACCGAGACAAGACTTCTGGAATCGAGAGAGAGGAGACTCTGCACCTTTGGTCTGCGATGCCATAGGGAACAATTAGCGTGTCCTCGTGAAGCATGCTTCCGCAGCTATAGACCACGTTGGGTACGTAGCCGTCTCGTTCATGTTCATCGGGTGTCAGTATCGGCTCATCGAGTCGGCTGATTACCTTCGACGGGTCGTCAATATCCAATAGCTCAGCCCAGATGCTGTACTTTCGCATTGGTCCCACTCCATGGAACAGCGCAAGCCATCCCTCAGAGGTTTCCACAGGTGAACCGCAATTGCCAACTTGAACGAACTCCAGTGGATGAAGAGGTTCCTGAAGGAGATCCGGGTCGTTCCAGAAACGCAGGCTATCCGAGAACATGATGTAGTTGTTTACACCGTCCTGGCGTGACAGCATCACAAATCGGCCATTGATCTTCCGCGGGAATAACGCCATACCCTTATTCTGCACAGCGTTGCCGCTTAATGTATGAATCTTGAACGTCAAAAAGTCATCGGTTTCAAGCAGTTGGGGTAGTATCGCAAACCCGTTATAGGCTGTATAGGTTGCGTAGTAGGTCACCGACCCGTCGTCATCGACGAAACGAACAAATCGCGCATCCTCGATGCCTGCCGATTCGTTCTCCGACACTGGAAAAAGCACTCTTTCAGAGATTGCTTGGTCCGGACGAAAAATCACTTCGTAATTGGACCGGGCCAACCACAACACGGTATCGATTGCGTGCTGCTTGTCCTTTAGTCGGAACGTAGCCGAACGAAGATGCTTTATTTGGACTTCTAGCTCATCGAGGGTTAATGTTTCTCCTAGGCCTTCCAAAAGATGATTCATGACTCGGTCGCGTGCACCGAGCTCTTCGAGCTTGCGCCGAAAGTGAAGGCGTTGATAGACAGGGTCCGTATGCGTCTCAGGCGTCGCCACATAGTGACTCACGGGGTCGAAGTAGATATCGTCGTTTTTGTCAACGATCCCACTGCGGAACTCAATCGAGGAGACGTGGCCCTCACCCGTTCCTCTAAAACTCATGACGAATCGCAGTGAGCCCTTGTCCACGCCTTTCTGGTCAGGGTGGGGCACTATGGAGGGGTTAAAGAGTGCTGCTGCCTCAACCGAATACTCAGAGGTGACGTACGCACCAAGCAGGAGGCGTTGCTCGTCGGTCAAAGTGGGGCGTTTTGGGACGTTCTCCGAGATACGTTCGAAGTTCCTCTGCAGAGCCTCCCTGAAGTTTCGGTGGCGCGCTGAGAATTCGTGGTACACATCCTCCAGAAGGTGGTGTACATCATCGTCGCTGAGCTTCAAGACCCGTGCGACTAATTGTTTGATTCGCGCCGAATCGCCTGGAATATGCGGCCGCGTGATAACGCGTGAACTCTCGGCGTTCAACAGGGTTGGACGCCGTCTGACCAGGGGTCTGCGTTGTTCCTTCGCTCTCATGACTGATTGCGCATCAACGTAATCTGACTGACAATGAGCTTAGCCTATTGATATGAGCCAAAACGGCGCAAATTATAGCAGGGCAGTCAAAAAAGGGCTTGCTTTATGAGCCGCAGATTCAAAAATACTCAGACCTGAGAATGTCGATTCGAGTCGCTATTCTGAGCCCAATTTCCTGGCGTACGCCTCCTCGTCACTATGGACCATGGGAAGCCGTGGTCAACCTTCTCTCTGAGGGATTGGTACAAAGCGGGTTGGATGTGACCTTGTTTGCCACTGGAGATTCTCAAACCAGCGGCAAGCTTGTGGCCGTGTGTCCGCACCCTTATTCGGAGGACCCTTCGGTCAACGCAAAGGTCGCGGAGTGCTTGCACATCTCCGAGCTTTTCGAACGTTCCGCAGAGTTTGATCTTATTCATAATCATTTTGACTTTCTGCCGCTGACTTATTCGCGATTGATCAAAACTCCAGTAGTCACCACCATCCACGGCTTCTCATCTCCATCGATTATCCCCGTCTACAAGAAATACAATGCCCATGGTCATTACGTAGCGATAAGCGAGGCGGATATATCGCCAGAGCTCGATTACGTTGCCACTATCCACCACGGCATCGATATTG
>CAXMRT010000048.1:0-4857 GCA_964196025.1 uncultured Gemmatimonadales bacterium
CATGGCCGTGCGCTATGGGCACTGGGCGTAACGGCGGGTTGGGGACGGATTAGCGGTGAAGTTGCTCTCGCGACTGAACTCTTCCACAACGCTCTGGCGGCACTAGAGACTTTTAGCGATTCCCGCGCCATCGCATTCCCAATTCTTGGGATTCAAGCATACCTCCGGCGCAACGACGGTGATCAGCAAGCTTGGGAGCTTATGCAAGCCCTTGGCGATAGACTCAGCAGCCGATTCACGCAATACGCTACCAAAGATTGGAATTGGCACGAGGATCACTTGACCTACGATACTGCCCGCTTGCCACAGGCGCTCATGGCCTGTGGTCGGGCCATCCGGAATGACGATATGGTTTCTCTCGGCATCGGCGTTCTCGAATGGCTGCGAGATGTTCAGCTCAACCCTGCTGACGGATGTTTCTCACCGGTTGGTAACCAGGGTTGGTTCCCACAGTCAGGTTCCAAAGCCCAATACGACCAACAGCCGTTAGAGGCAGCGGCGATGATCGGTGCTTGCATTGAAGCGTATGAGTGCACCCAAGGCGAAGAATGGATTCAATGGGCAACCACATGCTTCGACTGGTACTTGGGCAAGAACGATCGACAGACAAAGCTCTACGACCATACCAGCCGTGGATGCCGTGATGGACTCGAACAGGAAGGGGTCAATGAGAATCAGGGGGCGGAATCGACGCTCTCTTACATCCTCTCGCTACTCGCGCTATACAATTTGCGAGGATTGACGGCGATCCACAACGAGAAGTCACAGATCGAAAGCCATACGGTTAACAGCGCTGGTATGCGACTCAAGTCTGATTATTCGCGCTAAGCCGGGACAAGAGATCTGCAACTGAGAGAGTGGCAACCCTGCACCTATGATCAGCGATGCCGTAAGGAATAATTAACGTGCCCTCGTGAATCATGTTGCCACAGCTGTAGACCACGTTGGGTACGTACCCGTCTCGTTCATGTTCATCGGGCGTCAGTATCGGTTCATTGAGTCGGCCGATTACTTTCGACGGGTCGTCAATATCCAAAAGCTCGGCCCAGATGCTGTACCGTCGCATGGGTCCCACGCCATGAAACAGGGCGATCCATCCCTCTGACGTTTCCACCGGCGAGCCACAGTTACCAACTTGAACAAACTCCAGAGGATGAGTGGGCTCCTGAAGGAGATCTGCGTTATCCCAATAACGCAGGCCATCCGAGAACATGATGTAGTTGTTTACACCGTCCTGGCGGGACAACATCACGTATCGGCCATTGATCTTCCTGGGAAACAACGCCATACCCTTATTCTGTACAGCGCTGCCACTTAATGTATGAATCTTGAACGTCAAAAAGTCTTTGGTTTCAAGAATCTGCGGCAGTATTGCGAATCCGTTGTACGCTGTGTAAGTTGCATAATACGTGACCGATCCGTCGTCATCGACGAAACGAACGAACCGCGCATCCTCGATGCCCGCCGATTCGTTCTCCGACACTGGGAACAGCACTCTCTCGGAGATGGGTTGATCAGAACGAAAAATCACTTCGTAGTTCGACCGGGCCAACCACAATGCGGTATCAATCGCGTGCTGTTTGTCTTTTAGTCGATACTTGGTTGACTGAAGATTCTTTATCTGGAGCTCCAGTTCATCGAAGATGAATGTTTCTGCCAGTCCTTCTAAAAGATGATTTATGACTCGGTCGTGTGCACCTAGTTCTTCAAGCTTGCGCCGAAAGTGATGACACTGATAGACGGGGTCCGTGTGGATCTCAGGCGTGGCCACATACTGACTCACGGGATCAAAGTAGATATCGTGATTCTTATCAACGATCCCGCTACGAAACTCAATGGAGGATACATGACCCTCACCCGTTGCTCTAAAGGTCATGACAAATCGCAGTGATCCCTTGTCAACGCCTTTCTGGTCCGGGTGGGGCACCATGGAGGGGTTAAAGAGTGCCGCTGCCTCAACCGAGTACTCACAGGTAAAGTACGCGCCAAGCAGGAGACGTTGCTCGGCGCTTAGAGTGGGGCGTTTTGGGACCCTTTCTGAAATACGTTCGAAGTTCCTCTCCAGGGCTGCCCTGAAGTTTCGGTGGCGCGACGAGAACTCGTGGAACACGTCCTCCAACACGTGGTGTACATCATCATCGCCAAGCTTCAAGACCCGCATGATCAAGCTTTTGGTCCGTGCCGGATCGCCCGGAATATGCGGCCGCGTGATAACCCGTGAATTCGCGGCGTTCAATAGGGTTGAACGCCTTTTGATTAGGGGCCTGGGTTGTTTATTGACCATCATGAGTGGTTGCGTATCAACGTAATATGTCTAACAATGTGTCTAACAATGAGCCTTGCCGATTGGTAAGAGCCAAAACAGCGCGGATTATACCGGCGTAATCCAAAATAAACCCGCTTTATGAATCACCGATTCGAAATATTAATATCTGAGTCATCTGAGTCATGTCCATTCGAGTCGCTGTTCTCAGCCCCATTTCATGGCGGACGCCTCCTCGCCACTATGGACCATGGGAAGCCGTGGTCAACCTTCTCTCAGAGGGATTAGTGCAAAGCGGTTTGGATGTGACTTTGTTTGCCACCGGAGATTCTCAAACCAGCGGCAAGCTAGTCGCCGTGTGTCCGCACCCTTACTCGGAGGACCCCTCGGTCAATCCAAAGGTCGCGGAGTGCATGCACATTTCCGAGGTTTTCGAACGTTCCGCAGAGTTTGATCTTATTCATAATCATTTTGACTTTCTGCCGTTAACCTATTCGCGATTGATTGATACTCCAGTAGTAACCACCATCCACGGCTTCTCATCTCCATCGATCATCCCCGTCTATAAGAAATACAATGCCCATGGCCATTACGTAGCGATAAGCGAGGCGGACAAATCGCCAGAGCTCGATTACGTAGCAACCATCCACCACGGCATCGATATCGCGCAATTTCCCTTTTCCGACGCCGGGGGCGAATACCTCCTGTTCTTTGGTCGCATCCATCCAGAGAAAGGCGTGCATGAAGCTATTCAAGTGGCGCAGCGAGCAGGAAAAAAACTCGTCATCGCAGGCATCGTCCAAGATCGGGAATATTTCGAGACTCTGATTGAGCCCCACCTTGACGGCAACCAAGTAGAGTATCTTGGGGCTATAGGCCCGGCGCAAAGGGCGGATGTTCTAGGCCGGGCGTTAGCACTGTTGCATTTGATCAGCTTCGATGAGCCATTCGGGCTGAGCATGGTGGAAGCCATGGCGTGTGGCACGCCTGTCATCGCCTTTGGACGCGGCTCAATTCCGGAAGTCATCGTTGGCGGCAAAACGGGTTACATCGTCGAGGATATTGGGCAAGCGGTGCAGGCGGTAACTGCAGTGCAGTCGCTTGACAGATCTGCTTGCCGGGTGGACGTTGAGCAGCGCTTCTCCCAGACGCGCATGGTGAACGACTATGTGCGCGTGTACCGCGAGATTTTGGGAATGGAAACAAGTCATGAGCAATAGATCGTTGGTGACGCGATATAAGGGTAATCCCATTCTCACTAAACACGACGTGCCGTATCCTGTGGAGACAGTTCACAATGCGGGTGCGATCAAGTTCGAGGGTCAATACATCCTGCTATTTCGCTCCCACCTGCACAACGGACGATCCATCATCGGTATTGCACGAAGCGACGACGGTTATAACTTCCTTGTGGATTCGAAGCCATTCATGGTGTCGTCCACAGAAGGCGTCTTCTCACGATTCGAAGAGTACGGCGTCGAGGACCCGAGAATCTGCTCTATAGATGGCGTCTATTACATTACGTATAGTGCTTATTCAAGATTCGGTGTGCGCATCGCTCTTGCAAGAACCCACGACTTCAAAAGTGTCGAGAGAATATCGCTAATCAGCGAACCGGACATGCGCAATGTGGTGATATTCCCGGAAACTTTCAACGGTCGTTACGCACGCCTCGACCGGCCGCACTCGGAGATTAACCCTTGGTCTATCTGGTTATCCTGGTCTCCGGATCTGGTGCACTGGGGAGAATCAGAGCCGGTGATTAACCCCGTGAGTTATCATTGGGATCAAATGAAAATTGGTCCTGGCGCGACACCGATAAAGACACCGGGCGGATGGCTCAATATCTTTCACGGTGTCTTTCCCACCATGGATGGTTCTGTCTATCGGCTCGGAGTGGCGCTTCACGATATTGCTGATCCAGCGATCGTGCTAGGTGTCGCCGATGATTGGATAGTGTCACCAGAGGATTCATGGGAGTTAACAGGCTACGTGCATAACGTTGTCTTTAGCTGTGGGGCCGTTGCCGAGGATGACGGCACTCTCAAGATCTATTGGGGCGCCGCAGACACTGTCATGTGTGTCGGCACATCAAGGATCGCAGACTTGATTCAACTATGTCTCGACAAGTCGAGAGCGGCTTTGTGAAGATTGCACTCATGGGTTGTCCTCACAGCCGCTGGGGGCAAGTCGTCACCCCTGATGGAACAGGCCAAGGCGTTGAAGCTCTATGGTCTACTCACCCACTGGGAAGAGATCGGGGAGACTGACTGGATCGAATCGCTGATCTGCGCTAAACCCGCACAACCCCTTGGCTTCTAGGATTATGTCCCCATTTTAGCACTCACCTGAAGAGAGTGCTAACAAAAGGCTCAATTCACTTAAAAGTCAACAACTTATCTTACAGACCCAGGAGGTTTGGCAATATGGCTATTAGACCCTTACATGATCGAGTGCTGGTCAGGCGCCTCGAAGGCGATAAAAAGACCCCGGGCGGCATCGTGATTCCTGACTCCGCTGCGGAAAAGCCCATGGAGGGCGAAGTGGTCTCTGTCGGCAACGGCAAGGTCCAGGAAAACGGTGAACAACGTGCG
>CAXMRT010000049.1:0-10756 GCA_964196025.1 uncultured Gemmatimonadales bacterium
GCGATGGCCGCGACGACTTCCCACGCCATGACGCATATGCCGTCGATGAAGGCCGCGCCGTTGAGGCCGACCAGCTGTTCGGTCGATAAATTTGTCAGCATCAGGGACCCAGCGATAAAGCCGGCCGTCAGAGTGCGGCCACCGAGGAAGTAGCCCTCCGTCGTGTCATGCCGATCGTTGCGAGTGAGGTACCAGGTTCCGATTCCTACCAAGCCCATAAAGAGCACAAACATAATAACCGTAGCCATAATAGTCTTCCTTAGAATTAGCGTGAAGCAACACCATACCCTTAACGGGTCGTGAGGCGCAAGCGCCTGTTCGATACTTGTAAACACGTGGCCTGTTCAGACGGTCGTCCGTGAATGGATGGTGGAGCGGAGGAGACTCGAACTCCCTGCCTCCACGTTGCGAACGTGGCGCTCTACCAGATGAGCTACCGCCCCGGCAATGGGAATATTCTACTTAGGCTGCGGCTGTGGTCAACGGCCAATTGGCTCGCTGCTGGATGGCATTGACGTTAAGGTTGTGCAAAGGAGGATTGCTATGTTTCGGTGTTTAGTCGTGTGGTTGTTGGGTCTGGGCGCTGTTGCGTGTGGGGCGGAGCGTGGGCCGAACGTGGTGATTATTTTCTTGGATGATTCGGGTTGGGCGGATTTTCATCCCTTTGGTGATCCTGCGTATGCGACTCCACATGTGGCGGCCTTGGCGAAGGAGGGCACGCGTTATAATCAATTTTATGTTCCGCAGGCTGTTTGTTCGGCGTCACGCGCGGCGCTTTTGAGTGGGTGTTATCCGGGCCGGACAAAAGTGTTTGGGGCGCATGGGCCGAATGGGCGTGGATTGTCACCGAAATTTGCAACGATGGCGGAGGTGTTGAAAACGGCGGGTTATGCAACGGCGCATTATGGGAAGTGGCATTGTGGGGATACCGCAGAGACAAGGCCGACGGTGCGTGGTTTTGATGAGCATGCTGGCCTGATGTATTCGAATGACATGTGGCAGTTTCATCCTATGAATCCTAAGCACTGGGGCAAATTTCCCTTAACGTTCTGGCGAAACGGTGAGGTTGAGATCGAGGACGTGAGCAAGACGGATCAAACGCAATTGACTAAGTGGGCAACTGAGGGAGCGGTTGAGTTTATTAAGAGGAAGAAGGACGAGCCCTTTTTTGTTTATTTGGCACATTCGATGCCGCATGTGCCGCTGTTTTGTAGCGATGATTTTCGTGGGAAATCAGGGGTTGGCTTGTATGGCGATGTGATGATGGAAATTGACTGGTCGGTTGGACAAGTCATGAGCGCGTTGAAAGAGTCGGGCGTGGCGGACAACACCTTGGTGATTTTTAGTTCGGACAACGGTCCGTGGGCGGGGTATGGGAATCATGCAGGCAAGACGCCCTATCGTGAAGCGAAGGCAACCAGCTTTGATGGCGGGGTGCGAAGCGCAACGATTATGCGCTACCCAGGAAAGATTAAAGCTGGCGGGGTGTCTGAGGATGCCGTGTGTACCATCGATTTGTTGCCGACGATTGCGGGTTTGTGTGGAGCGGCGTTACCGACGAATACGATTGATGGTTTGGATGTGTGGCCCCTGATTACCGGAAAGAAGGGGGCGAAAAATCCGCATCAGTATTACGCGTTTTCCATCGGAAGGAATTTCGAAGGGGTGATTTCTGGGGATGGCAAGTGGAAGCTGCATGTTCCGCATTCTTACCGTCACGTGGTTGAAGCGGGGGCAGATGGGTTTGATGCGAAGACATACAGTCGGCCTCGCATCGGCCCTGCCTTGTTTGACATGCAGAACGATGCCTTCGAGAGCAAGGACGTGGTTGCGGACTTTCCTGAAGTGGCGGATCGGATGAAGAAGATCGCCGCGGGGCATCGCGCTCGATTTTATAAAAAGTAGGTGTCTGCCCGGCGGACCGGGCAGACACGCGATTGACCGTGCCCTTTAGAAAGGGAGGTCGTCGCCGTCGAGCGGCTCTTCATCGCGCACAGGCGGAGCGTTGTCTGCCGGTGCAGCTGCGGTGCCAGCAGCTTCCACTTTCCATGCCTGTAGATTCACGTAGAACTTTTCGTTATATTCGTTGCCGCGTAGGTTAAAGCTGACTTTGACGCGGTCGTTCTCATTTAGGCTGTCGAGCAAGGAACATTTGTCTTTAATGCATTCGAGTTTGATGTCCTGAGGGTATTTTTCCTCAGTAGTGACAACGAATTCACGCTTGGTGAAACCGCTCTCAAAGGTTTGCATCTCGAATACTTTTTTGACGGATCCTTCAACTTCGTACTGGCTGCTCACGGTCTAACTCCTGTTTGCATCATGGTTGCGGACGTAACCGCAATGGAATGGTTTAAAGTGTTGGTTTAAGGCATTTAAGATACTGATTGGAATGGGGGCACGCAAGCTCTTGATTCGAAAAGTGAGAAGGGATGACGAACAGGCTTGACCGTAGGCGAGATTCTGGAAAAATTGCCCGCGATTGCGACGTGTAAATGTGACGACTTATCGAGGAAAAACGATGTTTGAAGATGTGACTGCTGCTCCACCTGACGCTATTTTGGGACTCACCGATGCGTTTCGACGTGATTCCAACCCTAATAAAGTGAATCTGGGTGTTGGTGTTTATAAGGATGATACGGGCCATACGCCGATTCTGAGTGCTGTTAAGAAGGCGGAACAGCGCCTGTGTGACACGCAGGATACGAAGTCTTATATGCCTATTAACGGCGCTCCCGCTTATGGGAAAGCTGTTCAGGCGCTTCTTTTTGGGTCGGATCACGAGGTTGTGCAGTCTGGTCGAGCGTGTACCGCGCATACCCCAGGCGGGACAGGCGCCTTGCGGGTTGGCGGCGATTTTCTCAAGAAGTTGAATCCGGATGCTAGTCTATGGGTGAGTAGTCCGACATGGGCCAATCACAAAGGCGTGTTCACGGCGGCTGGGTTCACGATTAAAGACTACCCGTATTATGATAAGGCATCGAAGACGTTGGATTTCGATGCGATGCTCGAGTCGCTCAAGGCGGTTCCGGCGGGTGATGTGGTTCTTTTGCATGTGTGTTGTCATAATCCCACGGGTGTTGACCCTAGTGAGGAGCAGTGGGCCGCCATTGCTGAGGCTGCGGCTGTGGGTGGCTGGACGCCGTTTCTGGATTTTGCCTATCAGGGCTTTGGTGTCAGCATTGAGGCTGACCGTACGCCGATCCGGCTGATGCTTGAGCAGGTGAGCGAGGTGTTGATCGCGAGTTCCTTCTCGAAGAACGTGGGGCTGTATCAGGACCGTACGGGTGCATTGACGATTGTTGCCGCTGATACGGAACAAGCGGCTGCGGCGTTTAGTCATGTGAAGGCCACGATTCGTGTGAATTATTCCAATCCGCCTGCACATGGTGGCTGGATTGTGAGCACCATCATGGAAGACGAGGCGCTTCGGGCGGAATGGGAAGCGGAGTTAGCGAGCATGCGCGTGCGGATTCACGAGGTGCGTCAGCAATTGGTGGCAGGTCTTGCGGCTCAGGGTGTGGATATCGATTTTTCTTTTATTACGACTCAGAACGGTATGTTCTCGTTTAGCGGACTCAGCGATGATCAGGTGGCCTTTCTCCGAGACGAGAAGGGCATTTATATTGTCAAAGGCGGACGGATCAACGTTGCGGGTATTACCTCGGCCAATATTGATTATCTGTGCGTCTCGCTTGCTGAAGCCCTTGGGCGTTAGTATCGGCGGTCTTGACGACTGGCGTGGCATTCCTTTAGTGTCAGAGGTCGGCGGTATGGGAATCGCAGATTTTTCGAGTAAGGGTGGTGATCATGAGATGTTTTAAATACAAAGAAGACCGCTGGCCGGTTTTTCTATTCATGCTTATGTTTGCATTGGATCTGACGGTGTTTTTCTATGCGAGTGAGTTATGGATGCTCGTGGGTTGGATGTTGTTGGGGATTGCGCCGAAGACCTGTATCTGTTCTTTCGGGCACCATCATCAGCATTTAAATACCTTTTATCAGCCCTTCCTTAATCGCCTGATCGAGATCCCTTATGGTTTTCTAACGGGTTTAACGAGTCACGCTTGGTTCTTGCATCATGTGGTTGGGCATCACATGAATTTTCTGGATCAGTCGAAGGACGAGTCGCGCTGGATGCGGAAGAGTGGGCGTACGATGGGTGAGATTGAGTATTCCACAGAAGTGACTGTGACGGCGTATCCGAGAGCGGCGTCGGTGGGGAAGCGGTATCCTGAACAGATGCGGACCTTCGTTCTAATGGGCCTTCTGCAACTGGCGCTGTTGGGCCTCATGTTTAGTTACAACTGGTTGAACGCCTTGTTCGTTTTTCTGATTCCGATGGTGATCTCCGTGTATATGACGGCTTGGCATACGTGGTTTCATCATGCGGGTTTGGATACTCAAGATGTGAACGAGGCCTCGTTCAACTGTGTGAACAAGATGTATAATGTCGTGACCGGGAATCTGGGTTATCACACGGCCCATCATGAGCGCGGTGGGTTGCATTGGTCCTTGTTGCCGGCGTATCACGATACGATCAAAGATAAGATCCCTGCGCGATTGATTCGCACGACGTTTTTTACACGTCGTCGTGACCACAAGGCGGCTTAGCACGACGCGAGCATCAGCCTGCGGCTTATTGCAGGGTGGGCGTCTTTCCTTCGGCTAAGACGCACTACACAAGAATCGTTGGATAGTGGGTCTTGATGACTCGGGCTTTGTTCTCATGCAGGGTGGGCGCCTTTCCTTCGGCCAATTCTATTGCGTGATGGTGATGACGTGTGAATGCGTGTCACTTGCCGATGGCGGCAGCAGAATGATTCCTGGCTTGGTGGTGATGTCTTGGTTGTGTGTAGCTGGGTCGACGTAGCCTTGCCACGGTTCGATGCACACGTAAGGCGCGTTGGGCTTGGCCCAAATTCCGAGGTGAGGGAAGGTCGGGAAGTCGACAGACAGCTGGTTGGGATGTTTGTGCGAGCGAAGGGTGAGGCGTCTTGGATGATCGTCGAGGAGGATGAGGGCGTCGTGTGCGAAGAGATCGTGGCGCATTTGGATGATCGCGCTATTGTCGAGTACGGGGTCAGTCCTGTTATCGAGGAGCTTGTCGGCTGTGAGACGATGGGTGCGTATGGTTTGCGGGCTATCGAATTCTAGATAGTAGTCGTCCAGTGTATCCGTTTCGCCCCACGAGAATCCGAATCCGGGATGTGCACCGACGCTGAAGGGCATGTCGGTTTCGCCCGTGTTGGTGGTGATGTAGGCCACGGTGAGGGTGTTGTCAGCAAGTTCAAAGCGGACGTCGAAGATGAATTCGAAGGGGTAGCACGCGCGTGTTTCTGGCGTGGGCATGAGGCGATAGGTGAGAGTGGTGTCTGTGTGTTCGTGAAGGATGAAGTCCATGCCACGAGCAAAGCCGTGTTGGGGAAGTGAGTAGGGGGTATTTTGCCAGTGATAGGTGTTGTCTACCAGAGCGCCTACGATTGGAAACAGGACGGGGGCTTGACCGCTCCAAATGGCGGGATCTCCTTGCCAGAGATACTCGGTGCCTGTGGAGTCGGACAGAGAACAGAGTTCCGCGCCATGGTTGTTGACGGTGACTGACAGGTGAGTGTTCGTGAGAGTTGTTTTCATTCTCAGGAGTAGAGGCCTGAGTCAACCAATGCCTGCAGGGCGGTCATCACAGTCGCCTTATCTTCTGGATAGGTGACGCCTAGCCACGTATCCGGAGACTGCA
Organism: uncultured Gemmatimonadales bacterium; assembly: GCA_964196025.1. Taxonomy (GTDB): domain Bacteria; phylum Verrucomicrobiota; class Kiritimatiellia; order CAXMRT01; family CAXMRT01; genus CAXMRT01. The sequence continues at coordinate 5,735 of CAXMRT010000049.1, forward strand.
GGAGGTCGACCGTGAGTTGGCCGGCCTTGACTTGGTTGTCGACGGCGGCGGGGAGGTAGAATTCAGCTTTGGGCTCTTGGCCGTGTTCGGTCAAGAAAGTGATTAGCTCGGTCTCAAGCGCATCCAGAAAGCGTGGAGAGAATCCCCACATATTCATGGATACGGGGGACTGGGGGTCGAGTATTGTCTGTGTGCTGTCGAGAATGCGTCCGTCGTCTTGTCGCGCGATGTCTGTCCGCTCGCAGATGTCTGCCAAGGTGTGGTCTTCATGGGTGGCGCACACGCCTCGCGAGACGCTGCCATGGCCTGAGAGCGTGTTTTCGAGAACGTAGGAGACGATGCAGGCCGAGGCATTGGGCTGGGTGAGGGAGCGGTGGAGTTCCTTGTAGGAGGCTGGGCCATAGTAGTCGTCGGCGTTGATGATAGCGAAGGGGCCGGTGAGGGAATCGCGACTCACCCAGAGGGCGTGGCCGGTTCCCCATGGCTTTTCTCTATCTTCGGGGGGGCTGAAGCCAGCGGGGAGGTCGTTTAGTTCTTGAAAGACATAGTGTGCATCTAGGTTTGGAAACCGGGAGGACATGCGGTCTCGAAAGGCGTCAGAAAAGCTCTCGCGAATGATGAAGACGAAGCGGGAGAAGCCTGCAGCGAGCGCGTCATGGATTGAGAAATCCATAATGATTTCGCCATTGGGTCCGACTTCATCGAGCTGCTTGAGGCCGCCATAGCGGCTGCCCATGCCTGCGGCGAGAATAACGAGAGTGGTTTGCATGGCGGAGAGTGTAGCGATTATCGATCAAAACTCAAGGGTCAAGACCGTGTCTTGAATGGGGTGATGTGTCCGTGGGCTGAACCGTTTGTTGTGAGACGGCACGTAGTTGACAGTGTTTGGTTTACCTCTGTGAACAGGAGTGTTAGGGTCTGCAACTATGAGTGGAGCAAAAGTAGCGATTGTGAAGACCACACCGGAGACGGTGCTGGAGGACTATCACCGTTTGATGAACTTGGCGGGTTATCAAGACACCTTGCCTAAGGATACAGAGACGGCGCTGAAAATTAATATCAGCTGGCATTTTTTCTATCCTGGATCCTCCACCACGCCTTGGCAGTTGGACGGTGTTATTCGGGCGATGAAGCGTGATGGGTATGACACCAGCAAGATCCACGGGTGTCACAATCGAACCGTCGTGATCGATTCTCGGCTGGGTGAGCGTGAGAACAAGCATGTCAATGTAACGGATGCTCATGGGCTTGAAAATGTGCATTTATATGAGGGCGAGGAGTGGGTTAACGTTCGCGATGCGGTCGGCGATTTGGCGGATGATTTCCTGTGTCTAAACGAGGTGTTTCCTGACGGCTTCATGATTCCGAAGCGATTTATCGGCGAGAGCATCATTCATTTACCGACGGTTAAAACGCATGTGTTCACCACCACCACCGGTGCCATGAAGAATGCGTTTGGTGGGCTTCTGAATGAAAAGCGGCATTGGACGCATCCGGTGATTCACGAGACCTTGGTTGATTTGCTGATGATTCAAAAGAAAATACACAAAGGTGTGTTTGCGGTGATGGACGGGACCTTTGCAGGCGATGGTCCGGGACCGCGTTGTATGATTCCGCATGTGAAAGACGTCTTATTGGCCTCTTCAGATCAGGTGGCGATTGATACCGTGGCGGCTAAGCTGATGGGCTTTGATCCGTGGGAAGATAAGCTCAAGTTCATTACCTTAGCCCATGACCTTGGTCTGGGCTGTGGGAAGATCGATGATATTGAGATTGTGGGCGACGTGCACGCCATGGATGAAAAGTGGAATTTCGTTGGGCCGTTCAAGAAAATGACTTTTGCGAGTCGCATGCAGCACAAAATTTACTGGGGACCCTTGAAAAAGCCGATTGAGTGGTCACTAAAAACCATTTTGGCTCCTTGGGCGTATACCGCGAGTGTCTTGTATCATGATTCTTTCTGGTATCCGTGGCACATGAAGCGTGTGATGGAGGTTTTGTCGAGTAAATGGGGGCGTTTGTTTAATAATTGGGACGAATTGGCGCTGCCTCCGGATGACTTGACGACCAAGGGCTGGACGGATGTGGGCGAGGCGCCGGCGGAATTGGAACGGACTCAGCTTCAACATATTGGAAAATCGTTTAAGGTTCTGGCGACTTGCCTCAAAGAAGCGCCAGAGTTCGCGGCGCGCAAGCGCTTGAAGTCGAGCGCGACTGATGATTCGGACGCTGCCTGACCTGTAAGAAGCGCCTCTTCAGGCTGTTTTTCTTTCAACCTTTTTGACAAACCCTCGGCTGAATTGTATACTAATCGCTCTATCAAAATGGATATTGAGTTGTAAGGGGGCGCCAAGTTGCCAAATGCGTTTGTCAAAGAATTTAGTGCTGCATATCTCTATATGGAGCTGTACGGCAATCAGCATCGCGTCACGATTGCCACCATGGAGAAGAGTTACCTGGCCCTTCTGGACGTTCTCGCCCGCGGCGAGGAGATTGTTTTTACCATCACCGAGGATTCCTTTCTTGTAAACAACGAGCCGCAGGATACGCGTTTGGGGGTGACGGGTGAGCTGGTCGCGAAACTCCGCTCCTTCGGGGTGTCGGGCTTGACGTTCACCAAAGATGTGCCGGCAGACGATTACGTCAAACTGTTCACTGTACTGATGCGATCCGCTGAGGAGAATGCGCAAGTCGGTCATTTTGGACAGGTGCTTGAGGCGGAGGGAGTCACCTCCATTCAATCCAAGAAAGTCACCTTTGTCGAAGTGAGTGAGGACGAAGCTGTCGTCAACAAGGATGAGCTTGAGGGTATGGGCGCTGCTGAAAAGGCCGCACGAAACGATCAGATTGTCGGCTTCTTGAGCGGAACCGGAGATGGTGGTGAAGGCGGAGGCTTGGGTGGATCGGGCGCGAGCTTAAAGGATCTCTCTGATAACACCCACGACTTTGGTGAAATGATCGTGATGGCTGCTGCTAATGCACCGGGTGACGAGTCGAAGACGGCTGAAGAGGAAACGCCCGTGGACTTTGTGCATAAAGTGATCCATTGCTTGCGGCGCGCCTTTGATGCTCTACAGGATGATCCCGGATTCAAAACGCAAAAAGGGAAAAAGGAACTGAGTCGAACCTTAGCGACTCTGGAGACTGAGCTTGTCGCTCAACTTCGTGCGACGGGGGTGGGGTTTTCGGAAGAAGACCTGTCTGGGATCAGCGAAGCGGTTGAGGATATGACGGACGAAGTCAAAATTGACTCCTTAGCGTCTGAGTACATGAAGAAGGTCAAGGCTGTGGATAGCAGCGAGACTCGTCTCATGCGCTATATCAAGCGTAAGTCAGATGACCTTGACGATGGCGTGCTGCGCGAGAAGTTGATGTCAGGCGGCTTAACCGCGGGCGGATGGAGTCAACTGCTCGTGGACAGCGGCGTGGTTGAGGGAGCGATGTCAGAGGACGACATTAATGACCAGTTTCAGGGCGACGGTGTGGCTCGTTTGGGCGGCATGCTCGGGAAGTTAGATGAAGAATTTCGTGCAGCATGTGGGTCGGACGAAGAAGGGTCCGAAGAAAAAATGCGCAAGCTCATTGCCACGGTTGAAAAAGAAGTTTCAGGATTGGTTGACCGAACGGAGTCAAAGATTCAGGCGCTTGCGGAAGAATTTGTGGATGATGGTTCAGGAACTGGAAAGAAGACGGCGGGGGGTCTCAGCAAGAAGAAGATGGTTGAGATGTTGGCTGAAGTCGTCCAGGAGCTTTGTCAGCCTTTGGTGGTGATCAACACCAGTATCAGTATGATGACCGCGGAGCATTTAGGGCCGGTTAACGAGCATCAGAAGAGCATGATGGATTTGGCGATGGAGAGTTGTGAGCGGATGAGCTACTTGATTGATGAAATAGGGAAAGTATCCGGCACACCGGATGGCTTAAACCCAGACCTCGAGGGAGTTGGCTTACAGGCGTCCACCGGTGGCGGCATCGTGGATGACTAGTTTAAGGGCGGGTTATGGCAAAAAAGATAGATGAATCGACGACTGCAGCACTCAACCAGTTAAAGAGTGCGCAAACCGATTTGGCGCATGTTCGACGCGACCACCTTCATCTTGAGCGAGTGGTGAGGGCCTTGATTGAAATTCTTCGGGAGACGTCTGGCCTTGATGAATCCGCGCTGATGAAGATTGTGGCCCGGATCGAAGAAGAAGAAACGGTTTACGGAGGTGTGGTGTTTAAAGAAGCCGCACAGTGTTCGAGCTGCAAAAGGCCGGTTCAAGAAGGCAACAAGACCTGTATCTACTGCGGCGAAGATGTGTCGACCCTCGGCTTGTTCTAGCCCGCAACGTGCATCGAGCTCCTGCTGCGATAACGCGTCGCCCTATTTGGGCTAGGGACGCCAGCGGTATTCAAGACGCGGGGTGCGAAGACTATCGACTGTTGCCTCAATGCCTAGGGCAGGGGCTTTCACGCCCAAGAGTGATTCGAGGACGCTGGTATTGCTCTCGTAGCGGATCACCTTGATCGACTCTCCACCTGCGAGTTCAACCACTTTCGCGATTGCGTCATCCCAGTAGCCGATATCGTCGATGAGGGTGAGCCTCTTGGCTTCTTTAGCGGTGAAGATGCGTCCGTCTGCAAGTGGCTTTACCACCTCGACATCGAGATCGCGGCCTTCTGCCACAATGGATACAAAATTATCGTACATGTCGTCCACCAGTGTTTGGAAGATCGCGACATGATCGGCGTTAGGTTCTTCGAAGGGGTTCAGTAGCGCCTTGTTGTCACCAGAGGCGATGGTTGTTGCGCTGACGCCGTATTTATCTGCAAGGCCCTTAAAGTTGAAGGCTTGAACGATGACGCCGATTGAGCCGACGATTGTGGTGGGCTCGGCGATGATCCAGTCGCTGGCCATCGCGACGTAGTAACCGCCGGAGGCGGCAACATCTCGCATGAAGATCACGACGAAGTGATCGGGGCTGGCTTCTCGGAAAAGCTTGAGTTGGTGATAGATTTCGTCGCTGGGAGTGATGGCTC
>CAXMRT010000050.1:0-9286 GCA_964196025.1 uncultured Gemmatimonadales bacterium
CGGGCGCATTACGATCATCAAGAAGCGAGCGCCATTCACGAGGTTGCGAGTGGGGTGATTGAGAGCGCGGAGGAGGCGCTTCGTTTATCTCAGAATCGGTTTAAGGCAGGGGTTGGGACGCAACTGGATGTTTTGAACTCACAGCTGCAATTGACTCGCGCCCGACTGGAACTATCCGTCGCCTTTCGCGACCTGTCGCTGGCGTCGATTCGCATGAAGCATGCTCGGGGTGAACGGCTGTAGGGGTGGGCGGAAAGAGCGAGGTGCTAGCGTTGGGAGGTGTCGTGCGTGGCACGACCGGCGTGCAGTCTATTGCGCGCCGCAGATCGGCTGCGCCGAGCTCCTCCGGAGTTATCACCTGAGGCGTGCATCCGCTGATGTTTCCTTAGAAAGTGCCCGTAGAGACGGTCTTGCATCTGCTTTGGGTGCTTGGTAGTATTCTTTACTCATTGGCGCGTCGGCCGTGAGAACGTTCCCAAGTAAATGTTTTGTAAGCCGCTATAATTGATATGACAGATCATAACGAATTAGATTCGGACTCTGAGGAGCCCATCGATACAGACACGATTGAGATGACCTCGATTGTGCCGTCGATGGATCGAAAGACTATACAGCTGTCGCACGAGCCGGATTCGGAGGTGGCGGAGGTAGATGAAACGTCGGCGCCTGTGAATATTGCTCCGCTCGCCACGCAGTATAGTGTTATCGATAAGATCGGTGATGGTGGGATGGGGATTGTCTATCTCGCGCAAGATAATCGTTTGGGACGTTACGTTGCGATTAAGCGCTTGTTGAAGTCAGGGTTGACGAGTCGTACGTTGCAGGACCGATTCTTTCAAGAAGCCAAGGCGATTGCGGCGCTTAATCATATTCATATCGTACATGTGTATGCCCTTGGTGAAGATGACGAGGGTCCTTACATCGTCATGGAGTACGTGCCGGGACCGGGTGGCGACCCGGGTTCGGACTTGCCGACTCGGCCGTATACCTTGGACGACCAGGTTCATAAGCATGGTGCGCTGGCGGTACCGGACGCCTTGGATTTAGTTATCAAGTTGTCGCGCGCCATTCAATACGCTCACAGTTGCCGGGTGATCCATCGGGATTTAAAACCGACCAATGTGTTGATCGATGAATCGGGTGAGCCGAAGATTGTGGATTTTGGTTTGGCAAGACACAGTGTCGATGGGGAGGATCAAAAGATCACCATGCCGGGGACGCGTATGTTGTCGATGGGTTATGGTGCGCCTGAGCAGGAGACGGATGCGAGTGATACGGATGAGCGCGCTGATGTGTATGGATTGGGAGCCTTGTTGTACTTTTGTCTGACGGGTCGTAACCCGCGTTATTTTCGTGAAGCGGATGTTCCTGAATCGTTATTGGTGGCTGTGGTGCGCGCGCTTGAAACGGATCGTGATAATCGCTGGCAGAATGTCGGCGAGTTTTTGTCGACCTTGTTACAGGTGAAGACGCCGTCGACTATCGATGTGCCCACCAATAAAACTCACTGGCGATGCAAGTGGTGCGACACCATGAACCTTGTGCTCAGTCAGTTCTGTGGCAAGTGCGGGTGGGATGGAGGCGAGGAGTGTGCCGAGTGTGGAACTCAGACGCGTCTAGGTATCCAGTTTTGTGGCGCCTGCGGGGCCGATGCGCGTGAATATGAAGCGGCATTATCGGTGTATGCACGTGTTAAGGGGTTTTCAGAACTCAAGGATTATGAGCAAGTTGTGCAAGTTGCTCCTCAGATTTCCAGTTTCAAGCCGAGGGGCCCTAGCGGTCGGGCGATTGTGGAACAGATCAAAAACTTTGCGGCGTCTGCCGAAGCGGCCACTACCCGCCGGTCCTTTTTGTCGGAGGCCATTCCGAAGGAATTGACCCTGGGGCATTACGAATTGGTCCAGACGTATACGGATGAGTTCCAGCTGCTTTCAAACGCCGCGACGTTCATTGATACCCGCGATTCCTTGCCGGACCTAATTTTGACGCGGGATTTGGGTCGTGCTAAAGAGGCTTTTGATGATCAGGACTGGGAGTATGCGGGTCGAATTTGTGAAGGTGTTTTGGCAGGGCAAGACAGTGAGAATACCGACGCAAAGCGAATGTTGGTGCATGTGCGACGACTTCGCAAGCGGCAACGGCGAGCGTATTCGATCTCGATGTATCTCGCGCTGTTCCTCGTCTATATCCTAAGCGCAGCCCCGGTGTATCGTTTGGCCGGCGAGCCTAGCGGTGGCTTTGTTGGCGTTTTCTATTTTCCTGTCGTGGTCTTTCACAACGACACCGTCATACGAGCGCCACTGGGTGTGTACACCCGGATGTGGGGTGCAGAAGGCATGTTTGTAGACCCAGATGCGGATGTTGAACCGATCGAGGGCGACGGCGACCCTGTGTCTGACTAGGCGACATGTGTGGACGTGTCACGATTAGCAAGCCTGAGCAGATCACCAAGAAGTATAATCCTCAGACGGTGAAATCCATTGTGCAGGGAAAGCGGTACAACGTGTGCCCGACACAAATGCTTCCGTCCATGATCAACGTGAAAGATGAAACGATTCTCGGTGAATTACGGTGGGGCTTGGTTCCGCCTTGGGCGACTGACGTGGGGATCGGCGCGAAGATGATCAATGCGCGTGCAGAGACCGTTGCGGAGAAGCCAGCTTTTCGATCGGCTTTTCGGGCGCGTCGCTGCGTCATTTTTGTGGATGGCTTCTATGAGTGGAAAAAAGAGTCGGACCGCAAGCAGCCTTACTATTTTCAGGTGGCCGACGGCGACATGTTTGCCATGGCGGGTTTGTATGAGATCTGGAGAGATGCAGAGGGAGAGAAAGTATCGACCTGCACCATCATTACCACAACGGCGAACAGTTTAATGGATCCGATTCACCATCGCATGCCGGTGATTTTGCCAGATGACTCGATTGCGGGTTGGTTGGATGGGCAGCAACGCGACTCTAAGGCGTTAGAGGCGTATTTGCAGCCCTTGGATTCGGACCACCTGCGGGTGCATCCTGTGTCGACCTTGGTGAATTCGCCTGCAAATGATGTGCCTGCCTGTATTGAACTGGCTTCTTGAAGGGGCTAAAAGGCTGGCGTGGTGAGGCGGGCTCTCTATACTGGTTGTTCGTAACTTAATTGAGGAGACAGAATATGAACGTCCTAAAGAGTGCCCTGCTTGGGGTGATAGGTGTTGGTTTGATGGTTAGCTCTGTGATGGCGCAGACATTGGTTTTTGATGCGACCCAGGGTCCTGGAAAAAAGAAGCACATCGTATTGATCTCCGGCGATGAAGAGTATCGCTCAGAAGAGTCCTGTCCGATGTTGGCGAAGATTTTGAATAAGCATCATGGGTTTAAAACCACTGTTCTTTTTGCGATCAATCCGGACGGCGGGTACATGGACTCTAACTATCAGAAGAACATCCCTGGGATGGAGGCGATTGCGACAGCGGATGTGGTGATTATCGGGACTCGGTTCCGTACTCTTCCTGCTGATCAGCTCAAGCCACTTAGTGATCACTTGATTGCAGGGAAGCCGGTGATTGGGTTTCGGACTGCGACGCATGGCTTCAAGGGGAGTGGGGATATGGGTGGATTGAAGGCGGGTGAGTTCGGGCCGAAAATACTCGGTGAGGGTTGGGCAGGGCACTATGGGGGGCACAAGAGGCAGGGTGCACGTGGTGTGATTGTTGACGCCAACAAAGCCCATGCTGTATTGCGTGGTGTTGCCGACGTCTTTGCTGACTCTGATGTTTATGGTGTGAAGAAAGTGACGGACGAGAATGCAACGATTCTTTTGAAGGGCCAGGTCACCGCCACGCTGAGTCCGGATTCGAAGGCTGTTGAGGGAAAAGAGCTTCAGCCCTCTGCTTGGTTGAAAGAGTATAAAGTGCCGAAAGGTGAAAAGGCTGGAACCGCGTTTTGTACCACCATGGGCGCTGCGACTGATTTTCGGAGCGAGGGTTTGCGTCGGCTGTTGGTGAACGCGACCTTTTTCTTGGCAGGGTTGGATGTGCCAAAAAAGGCCAACGTTGATTTTGTGGATGCCTTTGATCCAAGCTGGTATTCGTTTAACAAAGGTGAGGGTCATTACAAAAAATTGAATTACAAGCCTGCTGACTATGGCTGGGGAAAGTCTCCGTTGACGGGTCCGCGGCCTCCGGCGCTTTAAGACCGGTACTCTTTTCGGCAGCAGGTCGGACGTGATTCCGCCTGCTGTTTTTTTTGGGACTTTTAGTGTGAGGTGAGACGTGGGATTGCTTGTGGATGGTCATTGGAGTACGGCTTGGTATGAGACGTCTAAGGATGGACGCTTTGAGCGAAAGCAGTCGAGCTTTCGGAATTGGGTCACGGCCGATGGGGCGACGGGTCCTTCCGGTGTCGGTGGATTCACGGCTGAGCCCGATCGCTATCATCTCTATGTCTCCTTGGCCTGCCCGTGGGCGCATCGTACGCTCATTTATAGAGAACTCAAAGGCTTGCAAGCGCTGATTGGCCTATCAGTGGTGCATCCGTTTATGGGGGATGAAGGGTGGTCCTTTAAAGCGGGTCGTGGTGTCATTGAGGACCCCGTTCACAACGCCGCGCACTTGCATCAGGTGTATACCGCGGCTCAGGCCGACTTTACGGGGCGGGTGACCGTGCCCGTTTTGTGGGATAAGCAGAGTGCGACGATTGTGAGTAACGAGTCCTCAGAGATCATTCGCATGTTTAATCGTGCGTTTGATGGGTGTGGCGCTCAGTCGGGCGATTTTTGTCCGCCGGACAAAATGGCCGAGATCGATGAGTGGAACGCTCTTATTTATCCGACCATCAACAACGGCGTCTACCGAGCGGGTTTCGCTACGACTCAAGAAGCGTACGAAGAAGCTGTGGTTGCTCTGTTTGATACGCTGGACATCCTAGAGGCGCGGTTGTCTGATCACCGCTACTTATGTGGAGCGTCGGTGACTGAGGCGGACCTGAGACTGTTTACCACCCTCGTTCGTTTTGATGCTGTCTACGTTGGCCACTTCAAGTGTAACGTGCGTCGGATCATTGACTACCCGAATCTTTGGGCGTATTTGCGGGATCTCTATCAGATTCCCGGGGTCGCACAGACCGTGGATATCGACTCGATTAAAGCGCATTACTATGGGAGTCATGACACGATTAATCCCACGCGCATTGTGCCGGCGGGGCCGCTGATTGATTTTGGGGTGCCGCATGGGCGCGGGGGGTGAGGGTGTTGAGTGGGCGCCTGCCCGTTGGGTCAGACGCACTACACAAGCATCGATTGAGAGTAAGGGGGATGCGTGTGGCGGTGGGGAGTTGGGAAGCTGGGGATTTATGAACTGATGATTGTTGATTTATGATTTTTGATGTGGGCGGGGCGCTACGCGGGCTTGTGAGGAGATGAAAAGCCCCGCTTCGCTGAAGCTACGAGGGGCACTTTTTCAAGCTTGCTTGGAAAAGTGGTGGCGGGGGAAGGATTCGAACCTTCGAAGGCTAAGCCAGCAGATTTACAGTCTGCCCCATTTGGCCACTCTGGAACCCCGCCATAGGTGTTACAGGCCGGTGAATATGCCGGATATGGTGGGTAAAGTCAAGGGCGGGGATTTGGGGCCTTGGTGTGGCGGGCAGGCTATTTAGTGAGAGGTTCGCCGATTCGACGAACCTCGCTGTTGGTGTCTGATTTCAGACGGGGTGCTGCTGGTTCGGCTTTGGTCGCTTTTGGGGCGACGGGCGCGGTGCGCGGTGCTGCGGCTTTGGGTGCTGCGGGAACATAGAGGTGGAACTGCAGGTTGTTTCTGCCGGGCCGGCCTTTGATGCCGTAGGTTTCGAAGAGTTGAGTGAGAACAACGGCGGCTGGCTTGGTATCGGTGTTGATCAGGGTGACGGTGCTGTTCAGTTTGTCTGCGGGGAGTTTGGTGGTGACAATGACAGGGCTGATGCGTCGGTCCATGGATGCTTCGAGTTTGGAGTTGATGAAGTTGAGGACATTGCCGAGTCTGGCATTTTTAAATTTCGTCGGCGGTATCGGTGTCTGGCTAAGCGCTTGGCGAAGGGTCATACCCTCTGCGGCCTTGCCTGCTCTACGTGGCGTTACTCGTTTTGATTTCAGGACCGGATAGAGATCGAAGAGGCTGGTTGCTGCGTCGAGCACCGAGGCGCACTCTTCAGCAGACGCGCCGACTACCGTATATAGGCTAGGCATGATGGTCACGGCGATGCGATCGTCATGGTGGGTAGGGAGTTTTTTGATCGCCCAGGTCAGCGTATTGAATTTGTCGACGACTGCGCGTTCTAGGGTTCCTCTTGGTTTATAATTCCGGCCGACGTGTGGGATCGTGGCTAGATCCTTGCTCAATTCTTTGAGACCCGCTTCAGATTTTTCGTTTTTCTTCAGTTGCGTCATATGAGCGGTTCCTGACATGTGCTTTTCAAAATGCATGCTGAAGGTATAGGTGATCTCGCGTTTTCCAGCATTGGGACGACTCACTGGGATCCCGTCTACGGGTGTCTTTTTTGTGACAGTGATCACGTCGCCGTTAGTTGTGATGTCCCACGGGCCATAGGTAGAAACGTTGCGCAGCAGGCTTTGCTCGTAAATATCGAGTGAAACTGCTTGCAGGGCCGTGGGTAGGGCCGCGATCAGACACACGACAAAGGTGATCACGAAAGCTCTCTTCGGCGTGGTGTTATACGTAGTTTTAGCTCGGCTCATGGCGTGAGTATAGCAATCCGGACTTTAAAGTCAAAGACTCTGTATTGTCGGCCAATAGGCCCGTTCTTAGGCTGACTGTTGATGCACCGAATGGTCGACAGTGCTCAAAAGTCGGGGGATAGTGAAAGGCTTCCGTAGGATTCGAACGTGGTTCGATTCCAGGATGCCTTCCAGCATCAGGTCCTTGAGCCAGCCGGTGACTACCATAATCGGTTGATGCGCATCGAGCTGCTTGACCATCGAGATGATCGATACGCCCGAGACATCAGGCATATTCAGGTCTGTTAAGACGAGAGACGGCATATCGTTATTTGCAGCCATTTCGTCGATCTTATCTATTGCTTCCTGGCCGCCGGAACATGTGATGACTTCATAGCCATCTTCCGTCAGTACATTCTCCAACAGGTCCAGTACGGGGAGGTCATCGTCGATGACCAGTACTCTGTATCCATTTGATTTCATATCACTCACTTCCTTTCGCCAAACTAATAGTGCATCGATCGTGCCATTCGACGTCTGCAGAATGTGAAGAGTTTGTAAATCGACAAAAGTCGGAGCGTTTCCGTTTGATTGCAACATATTTTGCATGTATTTAGTTTTTACACGGTTTTACGTGTTTTTCATAAGTGAGGAGAAAAAGGAGTCATCTTATAGTACAAATGAGAATTTGGGTGCGTAATTATTTAAGTCAGTACGGGGATCAGTAGTGTACGAAAATGTTACTACTTGCTGCGGACTACTCGTCGCCTTCGATGAGTTTGAGGCGACGATTGAGGGTTTGGCGGGTGGTGCCAAGGAGTTGGGCTGCGATGGTTTGGTTGCCGTTTGAGCGCCGCAGGGCTTCTTGTATGAGGAGGTCCTCCGCTTGTCGAAAGGTGGGTAGTGGATGGACGTCCTCCAAGACTTTGCTGAATTCGGCCGTATTGCTCTCTAGGTGGGGTCGATGGGAGAGGTTTCCTATTTGAAGCGCATCGCGGAAGGAGTCGAGGGACATGACGCCGGATCCGTGACGGGAGACGGCATCGAGGACGATGGCGCGCAGTTCTCTGATATTGCCGGGGAATGGATAGGTTGAGAGCAGGGTGATGAGTTCGCGCGGAGGAGTGGGTTTTTTCCGGCCGAGGGCGCGGGCTGCGTCGTCCAAAAAGCGGTCGACGAGAGGAGGCAGGTCTTCCAGGCGTTTGCGTAGGGGCGGCAGTTCGATGTGGTGTGACCACAGTCGATAGTAGAGGTCTTCACGAAATCGGCCAGCCTCCATGAGTTCACGCAGGTTTCGGTTGGTTGCGACTATGATGCGGCAACGGGCTCGCTTGGGAGATTCAGATCCGATGGGGCAGTACTCACCATCCTGTAAGAGGCGGAGGAGTTTGACCTGAAGGGTTTGGCTGAGCTCTCCTATTTCGTCGAGAAAGAGTGTGCCTTCGGCGGCCTCTTCGACCAGTCCGTGTCGTTCGGTCGCGGCACCGGTGAAGGCGCCCTGACAGTGTCCGAAGAGAGTGTCGGAAAGGACGGTGTCGTCTACGCCAGCCACGTTGACAGGTACATATTTGCCCGAGCGTTTGCTCGAGTCGTGGATGGCTCTGGCGACAAGTTCCTTGCCTACACCGGTTTCGCCGGTGACGAGTACCGGTTGAGCGGATGTTGCGATGGCTTCGATGTATTGAAAAATGGAGAGGACTGTTTTGCTGCGAGTGAGGATTCCCTTGAAGGCGTCAGGGTTCTTGAGTTCGTCTGAGAGAAAGTGTTCCTTGAGCTTTGCGTTCTCAAGACTCAGTTCGCGCATATCCATGGCTCGACGAACGGTGCCGATGAGACGGTCTTCTGTGGCTGGTTTCAGAATGTAGTCAAAGGCGCCGGCCTTCATGCAGCCGACCGCCGTGTCGACTGCATCGGCACCGCTGGAGATGATGATGGGGATGTGCGGGCAGCTGCGGTGGATCTGTTCGAGAAGTTTCTCGCCAGATATGTGAGGCATGGTTAGGTCGAGAATAATGACCGCCGGCTCGGTGTGTGCCACGAGGTCAGAGACTTTGCGGCTATCCGAGCATGTGATGACCGGTTCAATACCAGCTGATTCGATGACGGCCGCGTAGCTGCGTGCGACGATCTCTTCATCATCGACGATCAGGATAGGAGCTATCGATATCTGGGCGTCAGTCATAGGGTTTGTGGGCTGAAACGTATTCTCTGTGTAAATAGTAACAATATTTGTCACTTTGGGCAAATGGTTTGGGTTGGGGAGAGGGGGGGGGAGGAACATCGAACGTCGAACATCGAACAGCGAACATCGAACAGCTAGGGAACTACTTAGAACATCGAACTTTGAACATCGGACGGCTGGGGATTTATGATTTATGAACTGGGGAATTATGATTGATGATGTGGACGGGGCGTCGCGGCGGCGGGTTTTGGGAGGGTATTGGGGATTTATGAACAGATGAACAGGCGAACTGGGGAGCTGACGACTGAACACTGATTACTGAATACTCGGCTCGGGGGTTAGCGAGGAGAGATGTCTAGGTAGCTGGGTAGTTCGAAGTCTTCTAGGGTCTCGGAGATTCGTTCTGGTTTTAGTTCTGGG
>CAXMRT010000051.1:0-17989 GCA_964196025.1 uncultured Gemmatimonadales bacterium
CAGATCCAAACGAGTGGATCAACCTAGCGGTATCCGCCAGAACCCCAGAACACGAAAAGACCATCACCCGCCTCAAACAACACCTCCCCAAAGTAAACCACCCCCAGAGAAAATAATAACCGCACTGCGCTCAGCCTAGATATGCCCGAGCGGAGCGGCGTTGCCTGCACGGCCTTGTTGGCCTTACATCAATCCCCGTTGATTACAGCTACATTGAGGCAAAGCCACAGCAAGTGAGATAATCAGTTTTCTATCAACAATTGATAGAAACGTTGTCCAACGAGTTCGGGTTGGGTTCCCGTTTCGGAGCCCGTAGGGTCAAAATATTCATCCGTCGAATAATGGCTAACTAAATTTTCACCAACTAGACCCAGGTGAGATTCAACCCGTCTATAATCGCTACCCCATGCGTTCCACCCCTACACAGCGGATTACTTAGGCTTTTGGTTCTCGGACGAGTTTTTTGACCCTGCGACCAGAACCGTAACCGCTCAGACGATATATCATTTTTTACGGGGCGTAGATCTCCTGTACCTTTTTTGGAGTTGTACTTGGTCTGGAAATATACGCCCTGTAGCTTATGATTTGATTTCAGCGACAGCTTCACCTATGATTTCCAGCGAAAGTACGCGACACACTCCTATGACACGATGCTTAACACTATTACTTTTGATCGCCACGGTCTGCGCACCTCCATCGATGGAAGCCGCGGAGCCAGAGAAGCCCGCCGTAGTAGGCAGCATTATCGGAAAACTATCATTCTCCAAACGCCGCCCAAAACAACCCTTAGTGGTCTACCTCGAACGCGTCGGGGGTGAAAAACCTTTCGCCATTCCAGCCCCACGTATCATCGGCCAGAAAAATGCCAGATTCACGCCGCCTTTTCTTGTCATCGTTAAAGGCCAAACGGTTGTTTTTGACAACAATGAATCAGACCAGATCAAACACAACGTATATCTCCTCGGACAAGAGAAAAAGGATCTCGGTGTCTTTGCGAATAAAAAGAAACGCGAACATTGTTTTCAAAAAACCGGAGAGGTGGAGGTCTTCTGTAGCATTCACAGCATGATGGATGCAAAAATATTCGTTTCACCCAATCCCTACTTCAGTATTATGGGACCAAGCGAAACATCGTTTTCAATCACGAATGTGCCGCCCGGTAAATACGTCTTGCGAACCTACCAGAAGTCGAAACGCTTCAAAGAGGCAGAACAGCTCGTCACTCTTAATCCCGGCGCCACAGAGAAGGCCACCATCGAGATGGAACGATGAATATGCGAGTTCTTCTACTGACTCTTTTCTGCACAGGATGCACCACCACCTCGTTCCCGCCAGTGACTCCAGGAACCGGCCAACTCGTGGTCGCCTTGAAAGCGGTTCCGCGCGCAGGCACGCAGAGCACATCCGGCTATTCAAAAAACAAGACACCGACAACGACGAAGAGCTTCTTCCAACGGGTGGACTATCGCGCATTCCCGGACATCGCCGTCTGGCTGGAGGGGGCACAAACATCCAAGACAGTGCCCGCTCGGCTCCAAATAACGGATGCCGGCACGGGTCACCGGCTCGTCGTCGTATCGGCCGGTGCATCGCTGACGCTGATTAACGACTCAAGCAAATCCCTGTTTCTCTACAGCCAAGGCGTAGGCGCAGGTATCGACATTGACCTTGCCCCCGGCCAGACGACCGCAGTTCGCATGCCTCTCGCCGGCATCCAGGAGCTGTACTGTGACGAACGCGATAACATTCGCGTGACGATCGTGATAACGCCGACCGGCTACGCGACAGTCGGGATCGGTGGTGGCAGCGTGTATTTTGACAAACTCACGCCCGGTCAGTACACACTCTGCGTAAAAGGCGCACGTCTGCCCCTCTGGAAACAGTCCGTCACGATCCTGGCTGACGAGCGCGCGACCCACAAGGTTGCTCTGGGCGTTCATCAGCTGACGAAATAATCATCGTGGGACTTCGCCCCAAAGCACTGTTCTCGGCCATTTTGCTTGTCGCAGGCGTTACAACAGTCATGGGCCTCTGGGCGACACGTTTCTACTGCGAGTCAGAAGAAAAACATATCTCGCGTGAAATCACGGTAACGACCCAGCAACTTGTTGAATCCATCGAGACATCACGCCTACGCACCCAGCTGATCCTGACCTCCTATGTGACGGATGGAAATTTCGTCAAAAACGTGGTTCGTGGTGAGACCATCAAGATCCTGAAAGATGAGTTCAAGGTCTTCATCAACAACGCCCTAAAACAGACAAAGGTCGATTACGGGTTGGTGTATTTCGATAAATTCGTTGCCGAAGACAGTAAGCGAGAGCCAACGGTACTGGCTGAATACGAGGATCTACTGGCCTGTGCCTTTGTCTCACGTCCGGGCGACCCCAATTTCGCAACAACACAACGGGATTTGCTTTCGGACCCGTCGCTTCAAACCTGGGTGCAGAAGATCTATAACGCAGCAGAACTACCGAACACACGCACGATTCTAACCATTAACCAACGCATGTATCTGGTGATCCCGACCTTTCTGGTCGAATCCCTGCAGGCCCCTGAAGAGAACGTCGTCGGGGTGGCCCTACTTCTCAAAGAGCTCTCACACGAGTGGGCGCTGTCACAACTGGAGTCAAGTGGACTAAATAATAAGAGTAACCCGACCCGCATGATCCTCCACTCAGCGCACACCGTGATTGCCCATGTGAATATTGGGCAGGATGAAGCCAACTCTATTCTGATGAACGAAGTAGGCAAAACCCGCTACACACGCAAGGCGACCGGCGAGGAATTCATTACATACACATCGCCACTGACTGATAACCGAACGGCCGGGCTTGTAATAGTCAAAAGCCTCGACAAAGAGATCGAGCAACCCATCGCCGAAATGACAAATCGCCTGATCACCGTCGGCGCCATACTAGGGCTATTCGGAGTCTTCTTTGCATACACATTAGCCAATACTGCCGTAAGCCGGGTAAAAACGCTGCAGAAGATCGCAGGTAAGGTGCAACGGGGCGACTTCAGCCAAACTGTCACACCTGTCGGTAACGACGAGCTGACGCGGCTCGGAGAAGCCTTTAACGACATGACCAAGGGACTCACCGCCCTTGGGATCTACACAGATCCCACCCTAGCCGCCAGCGTGGTCCAGGGAGACATCCATAGCTCTGTCGACAAGGTGACCGGCACGATCTTCTTCTCAGACATCGCCGGTTTCACACCCATCACAGAGAGCATGGACAAGGAACTGCTGGTAGAGCGCCTGAATGACTACTTCACCATTATGGGTGCTGAAATCAAAAGGACCCGGGGATATCTCGATAAGTTTATCGGAGACGCTATCATGGCCTTCTGGGGCGAGCCACTCTACAAGGGAAATGACTACGCGATCATGGCCTGTCGGGCCGCACTCGCCTGTCATGAAGCCGGCCAACGTCTCGCCGCGCAACACATTGCTAAAAAGACCGCACCCTTCCACCAACGAATCGGTATCGCGACCGGTGAAATAATTGTGGGAAATATCGGCAGCACCGATAAGAAAAACTTCACGGTGATTGGCGATGATGTCAATCTCGCCAGTCGTCTCGAGGGCGCAAACAAGTTCTATAATACCGCTATCTTGATCGATCAAGCTACAGCAACACGCGTCTCCAAAGATTTTTTGGTCAGGGAGATCGACCAAATCTGCGTCAAAGGGAAAAGCGTGGCGATGCCGGTTTTCGAGCTGATGGCAACCCAGTCAGGTGCACACAACGATCAGGAGATGCTCGCAAACGCCTATTACAACGCATTATCCAGTTACCGAGCTCGACGCTTCTCCGATGCTCTCAATCATCTCCACACCTGCCTAGCCGTTTGGCCGGATGACGGCCCCGGTCGCTGGCTCAAGCAAGTTTGCGAAGCACTCCAGTCCACGCCGCCTGAAGACGACTGGGAACCAATCACCATCGCAGCCGAGAAGTAACCTGAGCCCCCGACAAGGAACCTGTAGTTCAGGACGCAAGGGGACGCTGTAGGTAACATGCTTGTCGGTAGATGCTTGTAGCTACAGGGACACCCCTTTCAACCAACTGCCGAACAGCGGCTTAGCGCTAAACTCATGCATGCCAGGGGCTAGCGTAGGGTATCATCTGACAGATGAGCGGGTAGCCTGGCGGAGAGGAGGGGATTCGAACCCCTGGTACCCGTGAGGGTACACAGCATTTCCAATGCTGCACCTTCGGCCACTCGGTCACCTCTCCAGAATTGAGCTCGTGGTACTGATTTGAGCCGCGCTAGTATCCATGGGCGGGGCCTCGGGATCAAGGGAAAATGGCCCATCTTCTTAAGGAAAAGGTAAGCGCGCTATCAGCCCCGGGGCGTGGGGTCGGGCGGCAGGCGGGATTGGTCGTCGTTGACGACATACAGTGGCCGGCGTTTTACTTCATCGTAAATCCGACCGATATAGTCCCCTAGCAGTCCCAAGGTGATCAGCTGGACAGATCCGAGGAAGGTAATGGCGACCATCATGGACGCCCAGCCTTTGATTCCGTCGGTGGATCCCTGAATAAGCACGGTGGCGACAACGAACCCTCCGTAGATCAAACAAAAGAGCGCGACAACGAAGCCTATGATATACGCGAGCCGCAAAGGGGTATGGCTAAAGGACGTAATACCCTCGAAGGCGAGGCCGAATAGACGCGAATAAGAATACTTACTCTCACCCGAGTGCCTGCGATCCCTATCATAAGAAACAGGCTCTTGACGGAAACCCACCCACGGAACCATGCCCCGGATGTAGCGATGACGTTCAGGCATGGAATTAAGCACGTCGAGAACACGGCGATTGATCAAGCGGAAGTCGCCAGTATCTAAAGGAATATCCACACGGGTGATTCGGCTCAGCAAACGATAGAACACACGAGTGGCGGCCCATTTAAAAACTCCATCCCCCGGACGCTGGTTTCGCAGCCCGTACGCCACATCAGCTCCGTCCAGATAACGCTGATACATCTCTTCAATGACTTCTGGAGGGTCTTGTAAGTCAGCGTCTATCGCGACAACGGCATCACCCCTAGCTATTTCTAAGCCAGCACTGAGTGCGACTTGGTGACCAAAATTACGAGCTAAACACACGACCACCACCTGGCCCCGTCCTTTAGGATGGGATGCGTGGAAGCCTTGCAGGAGAGAGAGCGTTTGGTCCTGACTTCCGTCGTTAACAAACACAAGTTCGTAATCGACATCTTTAGAGGCCGACAAAGAGTCCATGACGGTCGTAAGACGTTGGTACGTCGCGTCGATAACTGCCGCCTCGTTGTAACAAGGAACTACGACTGATACTAGTGTGCCCATAGAGTGCCTCTCATCCTGTTCGAACGCGATCATCCAAACAGTTTCGGCCTTTTAATGCAAGAATGAAGCACTTCAGTCATAGATCGCCGTGGCCTCCAAATGATCCGTAAAGAGTTTGCCCCTCTACGCACTGGAATGATACAGGTGTCCGAAAGCTGGTTCAGACGAAGGGAAACACTATGGCTGCACAACTGCAATGGGGACTCATGGGTCCAGGGCGTATCGCGCACAAGTTTGCGAAAGGGATCTCTGAAACCGACAGCTCCACGCTCGTGGCGGTCGCTAGCCGAAACCAACAACGCTCCGACGCATTCGCAGCGGAATACTCGATCACAAACGCCTACTCCAATTACGACGCACTGCTGCAGGACAGAGAGGTGCAAGCAGTATACATCGCAACCCCCCACCCTATGCACAAGGAGTGGGTATTGAAGTCCGCTGCGGCAGGAAAACATATTCTCTGTGAAAAACCCATCGCACTCAATGCCGCCGACACCCACGAGATGCTTGACGCAGTTAAAGCGAACGATGTCTTCTTTATGGAAGCCTTTATGTATCGGTGTCATCCCCAGATCAAAGCGGCGCTCGACATTGTGCACAACGGCACACTCGGAGACATTACCCTTATTGAAGCAAGTTTCGGCTTTTGCGCTGACTTTGACCCGAGCAGTAGATTGTTCGATCCCTCACTTGGAGGCGGCGGCATACTCGACGTAGGGTGTTACCCAGCCTCTTTCGTCCGAGCAGTTGCGGGCGCTGCATACGGCACAGATGTCGCCGAACCCGTTCAACTGAAAGCCGTCGGGTGCATTGGCGAAACCGGTGTAGACGAGATCACCTCTGCCGTTCTTAGTTTCGAAGGTGGCATCATCGCCGAAATCAGCACCGCAATTCGACTTAGGCTAGAAAACACCGCAAAAATAGTCGGCACAAAGGGACAGCTCGTTCTGCACACTCCGTGGCAACCCCCAGTTGAGGGCTGTCACATGACGGTGCACCTAAATGATCAGCCATCCGAAAACATCCACTTCAAAACGACGCGGTCGCATTACTCCATGGAGATCGATGTGGTCGCAGCCAACCTAGACAAGCGACAAGCACCGGCGCCCGCAATGTCGTGGGCCGATACGCTCGGAAATATGACCACGTTAGATCGGTGGCGCAAAGAAATCGGACTCACCTACCCCGGAGAGTGATCTAGAATAGTGACGAAGATGGGTCGTCATTGAACTCGAAAACCGCGTTCTTTGCAGCGTCCGCGCTTTGCGCTTCCATCCTCTCGATCACTGGGATAATTTCCGCATCCGCCTTTTCGACGTAGAGCTTCACAAGCCCCGCGGTAGTATTGCTCTTGAACACAACGAGAACCAAATACTTATTCAAGACGCAATGAATATAGATACTCGCAATCGAGCCTTGATGAAACATAGATCGAAAGGAGGTCTCTCCAATGAGCGCAGCTAGCTCACGAGTAGCAACGAACGAGCCAGCCGCGAGGGCAGACATCGTGTGCATGGAGTCGTCCTCTTCATCCGTCGTGCTGTAGGCGATCAGGTTTCCACCGTAATCACTCATAAACACACCATCGGCTTCGGACTGAATCAACAATTCAGCCAATACGGTGTTTAAAGCCTTAACCTGTTCGGCGGTTACCGCCCATCCTAGTGTATCTGCCATTACTTAATCGCCACGCCTTCCTCGTCAGGGATATCACTGACCGGCATTTTATGGTCTTGAATAAACTGCGCCATCACCATCTTGCAAATCATATTCAAGGATTCATGAACGCCTATACCCTTGTTCGCCACCGTTTCAAAGTACAGCGCCTTATTCTCACGCTGGTTCAACACAAAATCGAGATACTCCACCGGCGCAACATCGGGCATATCCCGCTTATTGAACTGGATAATATACGGGATCTCATCGATCGAGCGGTTGTAAGTCTTCAGATTCGTCTCAAGATTCTCAAAACTATCGACATTCTCTTCCATGACATCCCACTGCGAATCCCCAACGAATACTAAGCCGTCAACGCCCGACAAGACAATCCGTCGAGTTTGGTCGTAAATGGGCTGCCCGGGAACCGTATATAGTTGAAAGCGGGATATATACCCTTTGATCGCGTTCGACTTTAAGGGCAGGAAATCGAAGTAAAGCGTTCGATCCTTCTGGGTGGAGAGCATCGTCATGTCCCCCCGTACCTCATCAGGCAGCACGGAGTGAAGGTACTCGAGGTTTGTCGTTTTTCCGCTGAGCGGCGGGCCGTAGAAGACTATCTTGAAGTTAATCTCTCGTTTTTCGAAGTTTACAAATGACATGTTATACCCGTGATACCCTAACTAGTTTGGTTCATCATCCCAGTACGCCAAGACTCTATATCGTCTCCTGAACCTGAGCAGGATAGCAGATACATCTGCAGTAATTCAAATTAATTTGAAAAATACGCCAACATTGCCGTTCTATTTCAGTCACCCCTACCGTTCGTCTCACTTGGTGACTCCAGTCAAGACAGCAAAAACCTTGACTTTGTGACGGTATGGCAGAGAATAGATCTCGCGTTTAACGCACGAACCCATCCGGCTGTAGTTCGGACATCACGACGTACTTGGGGAAAAACATGATGGATAATACGGAAACGGACACAGCAACCGACGACGCCGCAGCTGTCAGCCCCGACATTGCGGAAGCGGTCTCTATTTTTCAGTTGATCGAGTCTGTGCTCAGCGGCGATGCAGGTGAAGACACGCCCTCAGAGATAGCCTTCGACCTCCAGCTACCAGAGGTGCTTGCGCTCATCCCCAGTCACTATAAACAAGATGCTAATGCAGAGGATAACCATAAAGATACAGTGGTTTCCCTCAGCGTCGATGACCTATTTCAACAACTCAAGCGGGGCCGCGTTCAAATATCTGTTGCGAAACTTGCATTCCAGATTCCGGCTGAACTTGTTACCTCCGCCGCGCTCCAAGATGAAACCACGATGCTAAAGCTCCCCTTACAGCGCGTCGTCCGGGCACTTCAGGTAGATTCATTAACGAGCCGCACAAGCAAAGACGTTAAGAAACTACAGGTCGACAATCTCCCCGACCCGTTCGCTCGCCCGCCAACGAAAGTGCGAAACATCACCGTCAATCCGGACGCAAGCCCTGATGCCACGCCACCCGCAGACGTGGACGCACCCGCCGAACCTACAATTTCGAAAGAGTCAGCGGCCCCACCCCCTTTACCAACCACCCCTGCGCCCAAACCATCGGTTGAAGCAGATACGTCGAGTGACACACCCGCGCAATCGCAAACCGAAGGCGCCCAATCCACCACTACGGAAAGTGCTCCAGCCGACACACCGTCCGCAGAGCCCACACCAACCGCGGAACCTGAACCCGAGCCAGCGGCTGAAAGCTCTGCTGCAGAAACTGTACAAAACGAATCAGCCACTACGGAAGATAACGCTCCAAGCCAACTAGAACCGGCGACGGAGCCGACCTCCTCAAACGAGACCAGTATCGCTGACGAGCCAACTGAAGAAGCCGCAGAAGAAACCGCGGAAGAATCAACTCCCACAGCACCGGAACAGTCAGACGACGCTTCAGCCCAAGCCTCCCCTACACCATCCACACCTGCTCCACAAGTAGTGGTGGAGCCCGGCGAACTCGATTTCAACGAAACAGACTGCCTCGGCGGCGTAAACATTAACACTGCCAGTGCGGACGTCATTACCACCCTCGACGGGGTCTCCCAGGCGATAGCAGACGCTATCATTGCCTATAGAGATGAAAACGGCCCTTTTACGAGCATCTTCGATCTAGGTGACGTTCCTCGCCTCGGACGGAAAACATTTCGTAAGATATCCGGCATGCCTTATAGCCAACGTCGAATCCATCGTCGCCACAAGCTCGCGAAACTCCTTGGTATCGACATAAACCGAGGCGCTCACCTACCGACTGTTGTCGAAGCCCTCGCGGGGCAAACTAGCTTCACTGGCTGCGTGATCTCCGACGGCGACGGCCTCATGCTAGCAGAGACAGGCGTCAGCGACTTCTCCGCTGCACTAAGCGCAGTACTGCCTAAAATGTTTTTGCAAGTACGCTCAACGATGGACATCGTTGAGCTCGGAACTATCGATTCGATTTCGCTCGGCATCGAAGGGCGTATGTTTACATCCATTGGTATTCGAGAAATTTATCTCACCGCAGTCCACCAAAAAAGCAAGCTGACCAAAGCGCAGCTAATGCTGATCACAAAAGTGGGTGAAGAGCTTGCGTGGCTGCTTAGTCACCGGGGCTATGCAGGCAAGTCTTAATCTCACCATGAATATAGAAACCTGTCACAATGCTTGACTCTACGGTTTTAAAAAAACATTTAGCGGACACGTCCGTACTCTCAGCAGAACAGCTCTCTGCAGCAACAGAGAACGCCGCTACTAAGAGTTGCTCGTTAGACGAGTCCATCGTCCAACTAAAACTGATGGACCACTCTAAACTCGGCAAATCCTACTCTGGTTTTACAAAACTCCCCTACACGCCCATCGGCGACAACCAGAACAATAGCGCACTAGAAATGATGTCAGGAGTATGCGCTCAATTCTGGAAAGTCTTCCCGCACAGCTTCAACGCCGAGAACAACCTCCTGACTCTGGCGGTTCACGACCCCGGCCAAATCCCTCACCTTGAGCAAATCAATCTATTCCTCATGCAGGCACACTCTCTCGCCTTCACCATTGCCTCCCAATCCGAGGTCGAAATGGCAATCCAACAGGCCTACTTCGGTGTCGAGCAGACCAAAATTGCCTCATCAGACAGCCCCCCCACGATTGTCCGGTCGAGAAAAGTCGATAGCGAAAAGCGGAAACTTAATCTCGGAAGCTCCAAAAAACAAAAGACGCCGGAACCTGGCAAGAAAGCGGCGGTTCTTTCACGCACTAAACCAGGCTCCGCCCCCAGCAAGCCTCAAGAGGATGCTGGCAGCACGATCCCATACCCCGAAATGAGCAAGGCGGTCACCGCAGCCACTGCCCTGCTTGCCCGTCAGCACTTGAATGACGCACCCGATCAACTTGCCGATGTCGAAACCAACGTCCGCTACTGCCAGCTCATCTCTTCTCGCATGGAGCTACCTCCCCTTTCTGTAGACGCCATCATCAACGCGGGCTGGATGACGGCCTTTGACGACAAACCAGAAGTGATTCATCAACTTGTTAGCCCCTATCACCTCGACAAGATCTTGATTCAGGATGAATCCAGCAACGAAGAGCCCTTGATCGAAGCAAGTATCCTTAGCCTTGTCCGCTGCTTCCAAGCACTCAAACGGTCAGAGCCTGAAGCTGCGAAAGACGTCATGCTAACCCGCCGTAAGCTGCGAACCCAGTGGGCCGGCAATGCGAATCACCAAGATGTTCTCGAGACATTCCTTCAGGTGCTGATGGACGAAGAATTCCTCTCAACACTCGACTCCGATGCGGGAACGATTCTGCTAATCGATCCAACAGAGGCCTCCAACTCAAGCCTAACACCCGCTCTCGGCAGCCATGGATACCAGGTTCACTTGGTGCCCGACGCCCGCTCCGCCGATGCACAACTCGAAAAGAGTCTACCAGACGCCATTTTAATGAACATGGATCTTCCTGGCGAACAAGGGCTGGCCTACTGCGAGCGCCTCAAAACCACTGACACAACAAAAGCGATCCCCATCGTGATCCTCGTCCCCGAAGACAAAACCAAACGCGCGGCTGATTGTCTACATGCCGGAGCTGACGACTTTCACGAGCGTCCGGTCCAGATTGAGCTGCTACTCATCCGCCTCCAACGCCTCATGGTTAAACCTCAGTCTCAGACGGGTGGCGCCAGCGGGGTTAGCGGCTCCCTCTCCGATATGGGCTACACCGACATGATTCAAATTCTTTGTGCTGGATCGAAAAGCGTCACCATGGAGCTAAACGGTCCCCACGGCGAAGGCCGCGTTTTTATTCGCGAGGGGGATGTGATCCATGCAGAAGTCGGGGCTCATCGTGGAAACGACGCGTTTTACAGTATGATGAGCTGGAACGAAGGCGACTTCTCGACCCACCAATGCACAGATTTTCCCGAACAAACAATCCATGAATCCATGATGTCCCTACTGATGGAAGGTGCACGCTGGGTGGACGAAGGAATCACCGCCTAATAAGCCACAGCGAAACAAGCTGCGCGCGCCAAAGCCTGTTCAAACAGTCGCGGATACATTGACGAAGGCCGCTGCAGCCGCGTCAATCAACTTCAGTCGCTCTTCGTCAGAGAAATCTTTCGAACGATCTCGGCCAGGGAAAATCTCGCCGTATTTCGCTGCAACCAACTCTGCTCGTGCGATGAGTTCTTGTGGATGAGGGTGAGTCTGGAATAAAGAGAATGGATGAGCCTTAAGAGCTGCTAACGCCTCAGCGTCATTCCCGTCGCGCGCCTTTGCCAATAACTCTGTCACATGACTTGTCGATCCGCGGCCCTCTTGGATTAGATTGCGAAACTGTTTGCGGTAGGTTGAAAGAATCCCTTCTTGCCCCGCATAAAGAAGACAGATGCACTCGAAAAAGAGAGCCAATCCGTACAAGCGCTCTTCTTGAGCCGCAATTTTCGCAGTAAACTGAGCGATAAGCTCAGCATGTGATTCATTGTCTACTGTTACAGCGCTCACGTATCCTCCAATTTCTTCTTGCTCCTAGAAGTGATATTCAGGCATCCTGAAATTCAAGTCAAGATTAACCCTAACGTGCAAGGACACTCTACATGCCGTGGTTCTACAGTATCCGAGGAAACGCAGCCCAACACGGCATAGCAGACCTCGCCGCACTTAAGAAGCTGGCGTCAGAGGGCCAGCTCAGGCCTGCAGACTTGGTCTGGAACAAAGAGAGTGGTAACTGTTGGTTTCCAGCAGGCGACATTTCCGGTGTGTTTCCCGAACCCGAACCCGTCGTAGAGGCACCCCCACCTCCACCGGAAGAAAATGAAGTCTCGGTAACGTCCCACAGCACGGCCAAAACCGAGACCAACAGCACCTCCGCTCCCAAGGCGTTGGTGATTGTGGTGATTCTCGTATTCATCCTTGGGGCAGGTTCAGCCGCTTATTACTTTATCCTTGGGCCCGGCAAAAACGCGCGCTTATCTACCGCTCAATCTGTATCCACTACCACCACGACAATTCCCGCGTTCGTCCCGCCACCATTAAACTATGAAGAGAAGTTCGCAGAGGCAAAAAAACTGATCCATGAAGGTAACCTCGATGAAGCCGAAAATATCCTGACGCTCGTAAAACAGAATAAAGAATACGTAAGTCGGGTCTCTGCCCTATCGGTGCAAATCGATACACTTCGCCTTGGTCAATCACAACTCAAGCGATGGGAGGCGATGTTACGTCGCGGCAGAATCACCCCAGCGGATGCCATCAGCGTCGTAAACACCTACCGCGACCAGAACCAATTAGACGCACTCAACACGGTCTTAGAGGAAATCACACACTCTGACACACGCGTCCTAAACACATGCATCTCCGCAGCTCGCGTGTATCAACGATTGAAGGACCCCAAAAAGGCTGCGCAGACACTCAATCTTCTAACCCAGATCAAGCCAGAGGCAGCCGACGTCGATGGATACCTCAGCGCAGCTGCGGCACTGGTAGAGTTGAAAAAACCGAAAGACGCAGATGCACTACTCGCGACATTTCGTAACCAGCACCCAAACTCAGCGCCTTGCTTGTATGAAATAGCGGCCAAACAAGCCGCTGCCGAAAAGACGAAGGAGTCATTAGCGACCCTAGAGAGCGCCATCCAACATGGCGGCGCAGATTTTGTGACGAAAGCGCGCAATGACCCACGCTTTACAGAGATCTCTGGTTCACGGGCTTTCAAAAAACTCGTCAAACCGTAACCAACGACGGCAACCCCTGACGGAATAAACCCGGATAGAAACGCGAGTTCATTCACCCACCAAGACCACTCGGATTGCGACCGGCACGACGGTCAATCACATCTGGATGTTCACCACCCAGCCTCTCACCACGATCCCCGCGACCCGGCCCGGAACAGGCCCCTCCGATTCGATTTAGATTGCCTGAATCGTGATTTTTTGAGAAAAAGAGTCCTTAACAACAGGTGATCTACTCATGTATCTCGACTTCTACACTCTTAAAGAATTCCCCTTCAATATAACGCCTGACCCGCGCTATCTCTATTTTTCACCCCATCATCAAGAAGCCTTCGATCATCTCATGTACGGCATCACGCAGCGCAAAGGATTTATCGAACTGACCGGCGAGGTAGGGTCCGGCAAGACCACCTTGTGTCGAGCCGTACTAGCCGCACTGGGCGATACCGTCGAAACTGCCCTCATCCTGAACCCCACCCTCTCTGAATCGCAACTCATCCGAGCAGTCCTTAACGATCTTGGTATCGAGGTGCCGGGCCGCGACAGACTCGATCTGATCGAAAAGTTAAATGAGTTTCTTCTGGCTCGAAACGCTGTGGGTAAAAACGTCGCACTGATCATTGATGAAGCCCAAGACCTTTCTCCGGAGGTCATGGAGCAAGTCCGCCTTCTTTCAAACCTCGAGACAGACCAACATAAGCTCATTCAAATCGTCCTCTGCGGCCAACCGGAACTCAAACAACGCCTAGCAAGACCGGACCTAAGACAACTTCGCCAACGGATCACCGTCCGCTACCACATCCCCCCTCTTACCGAAGAACAAACCATGATCTATATCCGGCACAGGTTATGGGTCGCAGGCAATGACGGCGAGCTCTACTTCGAACCAGCCGCTGTGCGTGAAGTCTTCCGCTACGCAAAAGGAAGTCCTCGACTTATAAACGCGGTCTGCGATAATGCATTGTTAGCAGGCTACGTCGGAGAAACATTCAACATTAGTGGGAATTGCATCAAGAAGGCGATCCAGCAGTTAGAAGGGACACTATGAGTCTTATCCAAGATGCACTTAAGCGCCAAGAAGGCAGTGGCGATGATGATGGTGAAAAGAAGAAAATCTCCATCCCAGAACCGACACCAGCCCCTCCGGCGCCTGAAGCATCTCCTGCCGTAGACGCCAGCGACCAGGTTGCAGACGCCCGTCCCGTCCTCCGCAGAAAGACGGCGGTAACAGAAGAGGTGCCTGAGGCCGATGGCCGCGGAATGCCTCCCTCGCAACTCATACAGAAAGCCCTGTCAAAACCGTCCAGCGAGGATAAAGAAGTCGCCCCAGCTATAGCCCCCGAAAAGCCAAAACCATCCCTCTTGCCCCCGCCTTCCACACCGACTCAACCCGCGACCACACCGCCACCTACCCCGCCTTCTCCGCCAACCCAACCCGCAATCAAATTGGCACCTACCCCGCCTCCAGCACCTGTTCCAGAAAATTCTCAACAATCTCTGATGGCTGCAATCCAAGCCGCACCACCACCTCCTCCTCCATCGCCACCGAGGCGACCAGAGACAGACACCGAAGACCTTGAAGAAGAGTCCGATATAGCCCCTGAAAAATCGTCAAAAATAGGGATCATGGTCGCCGGGGTCGTCGTCGTCGCCGTACTCTTGATTGGCGGAGTCGTCTGGGCCTTAATGAATCTTCTTGGCGATGATAGTTCCACAGATGTCGTGCAAACAACAACGACTATCCCTGTCGAATCTACCGACCCATCCATTGATCCGCCCGCACAACCAAATATAGTCACACCCACACCTGCCGTTACTAAAGATCCCGTTGCGGCACTACCTGTGCCTGTTCAACCAACACCGGCTGCGGATGCCCCGCTAGCGATTACCCTTCGACAACGAATCGAGCACGGGTCAGACGTCGAAGCCATAAGCATTTCGCCCTCCGGCAGCGCTCTAGCGTCTGTAGTCGATCGACATACCGTCGCACTATGGAACCCTGACACTGGCAGAGAGGCTAGCAAACTGGAAGGTGACACTGTCTTTGCCTACGCCGTCCGATTCGACAACAGCAGTAAATACCTCATCATGAACCATGGAAAGATGCGGATCTGGGATTACACAACCCAGGCACCTGTACAACAGTACGACTGGACGGGGGCGCAAGGCAGCTTTGATTCCATCGATGTTTCGTCTGAAGGCAGCATCGTTGCCCTCGGTGCAACCCAATCAAGCGACATTCTTCTGTGGTCCATTAATGCTAACGAGTTGATTAGGAAGATTTCTCTTCCAAGCGGATCGGGCGCTACAGATGTGGCTCTTTCTCTCGGCGGACGCCTGCTGGCCGTCGGCGGACAAAAACATGTCCAAGTCTTTACTACTGCTTCTGGAAAATTGCGTTACAGCATCAGCCAGACATTTGCCGAACAGGTGGCATTCTCGCCTGACGGGAAATTTTTAGCGCATCTGATTAAAAGCGAGAACATTGGAATTGTTGACGCTGACACCGGAACTCCCGTGCGAACGATTACCAACCCCGGGAAAAACACCATCACCGAACTCCTGTTTTCAGGCGACGGCAAATACCTCTTCGCAAGCTCATGGGATGGGTTTATTTATGTGTGGGATTTCACGAGTGGCAAGCTCGAGAAGAAGATCAAAGCACACGACGAATGGATCACCTGCATGAGCATGTCTGCAGACGGAAGGACCCTCGCCTCCGGCAGCTATGACAACACCATCGCGGTATGGTCGTTGCAAGGCGTGGCTCCCCACTCCATCCAAGCCGTGTCCGTCGCCCTAGACGAGGATCTTGTAAAAACGTCCGACCCCGCAAAAACACCGACAACCGCTCCGATAGCCACCGCTCCCGTACCCGTCGTCAACACACCCGTTAACTGGCCGGCACTCACAGTGGGTGGCTTCATGGGAAGCGGGAATAAAGGCGCAGTCATCATTAATAAAGAAGTTCACCAGGTGGGCGGCGATGTCGAAGGCGTGCTCATTAAAGCAATTAATGGCAGATCAGTCGTTCTCGAATTCAGAGGCGAAGAGCGCGTACTAAAAGCCGGTGGCAAGACTAAGCCCTGAAACGCACCGCTACCGACTTACAACGGGAACTAGCACTAACTCGCCAGTATGTCCTTAGCGCGAGCCATCCCCTCATCGAACGCTTCTGGATGGATCAAGAAGTAGTGACAGGTATGACCCGCAAGTCGTTCAATATCTTCACGTAGCTTCTTATCGTAAGGATTCAACACTGCTACCAATCCCTCTCCCCCGATCTGCTCGTAGAGGAGACACCCTCGACGTACCATAAAGTCCAGTGGAAGAATTTGTAGTGTTTCCTTCTGAAGGTCGAATTGAGAAATAGCGATCAAGGGAGCACTACACTCCTTAGAAGTCATACCAAGGATTCGCTCAAGATTCCGAAATCCGCGGTCATACAGTACGTGCAGCATCGAAATCGTCACACTCTCTTTGGCTGACATCTCGGTGAGGTCTTCAACAACGCTAGAGTACTCATCCTGTGAAAGCTCGTTTGCGCCCAACAGGTTCCAAGCAAACGCCAGTTCTTCCGAAATATCAAAAGAGCTCCGAAAATCGACTTCCTGAGCTACCGGCGCAGTCTCCGCTGGAGCAGCGACGCTCTCAGCCGCGAACACAACACCGTCACCGGCGCTAGGCTGCACAGCATCCACAACCGCAGCGTCATACAAGCCTAACATCTTGATGACTTCTGGGTCGTCACCGGCTTCGCTTCTCAGCTTTGCTACCAAGTCTTTAGCAAGCTCTGGAGTTCTCTCATCCAAAAATACACTTAGTAAACGAATCGAGTACTCGCGAGAACGGATGTGGTCTCCGATATGCTCGTAGGCGTGGGCCAAGGCCTCTAACGACGCTTTATCGTTGGGCATCGCTTCGACAATCTGCTCAAACGCACTGATTGCACCCCAAACTTCGGACTCTAACTCTTCGTCAGCCATATGCCTCGCACCTATTCTCAAACCGTAAAACAAAACCCTCAAGGAAATCGCCACAATCATCCCGAAAATTGGCGTTAAAATCAAGGAGAATCAAGACAGGGCCGACTGAACACACTTTGTACATTTAGTATGTGACATGCCTGCTCCATAATGTGATAATTAAGCCAGTAACAAACGGGGGGGATAACACCAGCATGAGCACAGTCGCATTTGGGGGAAAAATCACCGACATCCTGCTTCGCCGGGGATGTATCGAAGAGACGGTGCTTATGGAAGCCGAAGCAGCCGCCAAGGAAGCTGGCGAACGACTTGAGACATACCTAGTCGAAAATGACCATGTCGCCGGCGACATTATGGCGCTCACTCTAGCCGAATACCTAAATATGCAGCCCATCACCCTCAGCAACTACACCCCTGAACCCACGCTCATGGGCCTCATCCCAAAAGAATCTTTAAAAAAACATCGCGTGGTTCCAATCACCCGTGTCGGGCAGCACCTCACCATTGCCCTCGGTGACCCCTTCGATATCATTGCACTTGATGAACTTCAGTCCGTCACCGGGCTCGACATCACGCCCTTAGTCGCCCCAGAGGCCGAGATCAAAGGCGCGTTGGATCTCATATTTGCTGAAGCTAGCCAAGACCTCGACATGGAAACACTCATGCGGGATGAAGGCGACATCCAGCTAGATTCCGAATCAGACTCCGACGAGGAACAGAGCTTGGACGACATGCTCGACAGCGCAGAAGGCGCCCCCGTCATCCGCATGGTCAACATGA
>CAXMRT010000052.1:0-4834 GCA_964196025.1 uncultured Gemmatimonadales bacterium
ATCCCCTATTATCATCAGCAGCTCACGCCTCACCGTCAGCCGCGACAACAAGCAAAGGGTCAGATGAACTTCTCAAGACGTACCGACTGGGAGTGCTCCGAAAACACCTTCGCCAAACGACTAGCGGAAGGACGCGCTCAAGGCATCGACTACCTCGACTTGACGGGCTCAAACATCCCGCACTGCGGCTTTCCGTCTCTCTCACCTCACGCCTTGCAACCGCTATCACACCCAGACAACACCCGCTACAACCCCGACCCCCAAGGCCTGTCCTGCGCCCGCAAAGCCGCGGCCAGCTGGTTCCACGACCGAGGCACGCCCGTTTCACATGACGACATCTACCTCACCGCCAGCACCAGCGAAGCCTACTCGTGGTGCCTGCGCCTCCTGACCAATCCCGGGGACTCGATCTTAGTCCCCCAACCCAGCTACCCGCTCTTTCGCTATTTGGGCGATCTGAACGACGTGACCATTCAACACTACGATTGGTTGTTCGACGGAGACTGGCATCTCGACATCGCCGGCATCGCTGCCCAGCTCAACGAATCCGTCAAAGCCATCATCGTCGTCAGCCCTAACAACCCAACCGGATCCTGCCTCACCAAATCCGACCACGACGCACTCTGCAAGTTGGCAGCGGAAAACCACCTCGCTATTCTCTCCGACGAAGTTTTCGCTGACTACCTTGTCGACCCCACCTGCCCCTCGCCCAGTATGGCAAGCAATACCCAAGCACTAACATTCACCTTTGGTGGTGCATCAAAAACTCTGGGCCTGCCGCAAATGAAGATCGCGTGGATGCACGTATCCGGCCCGACCGCACTCACTCGCGCCGCAAAAGAACGGCTGGATGTGATCGCCGACACCTTCCTATCGGTCAACACACCCTCCCAACTCGCACTCGAGACATGGATGACTGAACGTCACACCTTGATCAACGCGATTCAAGAACGCCTCGCACGCAACACGGACGTGCTCATGAGTCTGGCCGGAAAAGACGAGCCCACCAACGTCTACCCGCGCGCAGGCGGATGGTCAGCGGTAATTCGCACCCCCGCCGAGCCCGACGAGTGGTCCACAACGATGGCCCTGCTGGAAAGCGAACACCTAATTGTCCACCCCGGGTGCTTCTATGGGTTCACACGTGGGGCCCACCTAGTGGTGAGCCTGGTAACCCCGGAAGCCGACTTCGAAGCCGGCATTCGAAAAATTCACAGCTGGATTCACGCTCGTGACTAGCCCGCAGATCGCGGAAAAACGCGCCTCTTGTGTAATGCGGCCGCCCTGTCGGATGACCGGCGTCTGACCCAACGGGCAGGCGCCCACGCTACCCAAGCAACCAGCAATCAGCAATCAGTAATCAGTAGTCAGTCTCACAACGGGCTCTTGTGTAATGCGTCTGACCCAACGGGCAGGCGCCCACGCTACATGAGCAGAAGGCTGATAACGCTTGCGGGCTAACCCGCAACTTTCCTAAAATTTCCAACGAGGCGTCTAAGCGACTCCCGCCACCATCATGTCATCCAGCGCCGCGTAGTCAGAACCCAACGATATCATCGGCACATGCTCGGCCAGTTCTTCACGTTCGCGACGATGCTCATAAAGTTTCGGAACCCCATAGTTGTCCGTCAATTCCTGCTCAAGGCCCGCCTTCGTATCAATCACACTAAACATGCGCTTCTCAACCAAACACTTGATCACTCGCATCCGCTCTGCTGACACGCCCGCTTCACGCGCCGCCGAAGAGAGGTTTCCGCCATGACGGGCCAACAACGCGAAACGATCTTTCTGAACCTGCGTCAAGCGCATGCCCGGATCTTCACACACACGATCAATAAAGCTCTTGGAATAGTCACGCGTATCACGCTCCGCAAGCACCTCGAGAGGACTCACATCCAGCGGATTCTCGACCTCCATCTTGCCCTTATCATCGCTCGTTCCATCATACTCATCTAAACTCATCTCGCGTACACCCACATAACGAAAACGGCTCAACTGCGAATTGCGCCCAATCACACCCTGCTGAACATAGCCACGGATGTATTTGTGGGAATACCCAAAAAATTCCTGCGGCGAACACCCCTCTTTCAGTCGTGTCACAGCTGTGAAGAAACCCCACAAGCCATCCGAAAACGTGTCGTTACTCGTATAGTCGCTAAAGTAGCGGCCGACAACCCACGAGACAATACGTCCGTTACGCTTAACAAGTTCCCACTTCTCGGTTTCGGTGCCTTCATAGGCCGCCTTCAATAACGCACGGTTTTCATCCTTGGTAGGCGGATCCTGATCCAACATTCTCTGATACTCGGAACATAACGCTGACTGACTCATAATCGCACCCACCTTTCATAAGGACCTGCTTCAAACGATTCCTGGCTCAATGTGAGTCACCTCTGTAGCAACGTCCGTGCCACTATCAGCCCCTATCTGCATCAATAATTGTAAGTCCCTAGTAACAAACGATCTAAAGCATGAATAAAAATGGTCACCGTCAACAACAAGTGCGTTCTGCAGAATCATGTGCACAACTGTATGCATTATAAACACACCAAAGTGTGTCCTATAGTCGGCAGTCCAGCCGCCGACAAACCAGAAACTATAAACTTTGGATTGCAAAGCTCTTTGTCGTTCTATATATTCTTTGAAGAACACGCAGACGGGAGTCTATCCTGTTTTTTTATAACGATACACTTTGCACTGCAAAGCTAAGGAGGACACTCTATGATTCATGCCTTTAGTACTCAGTCTCGTCACCTACCCGTAACCAGCCCTTATTGCGAATGCCTGCCGATGCACACCCATGCCTGCATGGAGTTTATCGATATCACACAGAGCGTGAACGCGATCATAGACCGTTCATCCATCGAGACCGGACTCGTGAATATACAGACACGGCACACCACGTCGGCTGTTCTGGTGAACGAACACGAGCCACTACTCCTAAACGATCTAAGCGAGACACTTGAACGTTTAGCCTCCCAGAGTCGTGATTATCAACACGATGATCTGTCCATTCGGACGGTCAATCTCGTACCCAACGAACCCAAAAATGGACACTCACACTGCAAGGCCCTCTTTCTTTCCCCTTCAGTTCTACTGAATATTTACGACGGACAACTCCAACTCGGTACCTGGCAACGGATATTCTTCCTAGAACTCGATCGGGCACGCCAACGCTCAGTTTCCGTTATGGTGATGGGCCAATGATCCGGTTCCGAGATCACCGCACCACGGAGCTCATCCCGTCACGCCAGTGGATCCACTACTTCGAACGGAACAAGAAAACACTATTCGAGATTCCCTGGGCCGCGGGCGTTCGTTTGTCGCCCGTAGAGAAGAACGCAATCTCCCATTCCATCCAGATCTTTCAGCTAGGAGAAAGCTCTGATGGCTACTGGTTCGAACGCGCCGCCTCGAAATATGCTGGTGAAACAGGCGATTCCGACTATCTGGCTGCTCAAAAGCTCTTTATGGCCGAAGAACATCGCCACGCTAAGGGCCTCGGACGCTTCATGGATCTCGCCGGCATACCCCGCATCACTCACACATGGTCCGATACAGTTTTTCGCTGCCTGCGACACGGTCGCGACCTTGAAACCGCCATCTGCGTGCTAGTCACAGCCGAATTCATCGCACGCGTCTATTACGATGCGCTGCGGCTAGCCACACGCTCGCTAATCCTACGCACGCTCTGCGATCAGATCCTTCAAGACGAACGTGCTCATATCAAATTCCAGACCCAACGCATCGCAATCCTACGACAAAACCAGTCTTGGATCGTCCGGCGAACAAAAAATCTTCTGTATCGAACCTTCTTCGTCGCTACATCACTCGTGGTATGGATGGACCACCGTCCAGTATTCAAGCAGGCCGAGGTCACCCTCGGTGCCTACCTAAAACGATGCACAACCGTGTTTAATCAAGCCGCGCAAGAAATGGAACCCCGCGCTGAACTTCCGCAAGAGTTTCTCGCGCTCTCGCGCGCTTCCGCCTTTCCATCAGAGTAATCATCGACTACTCTT
This sequence comes from uncultured Gemmatimonadales bacterium, assembly GCA_964196025.1. GTDB lineage: Bacteria > Verrucomicrobiota > Kiritimatiellia > CAXMRT01 > CAXMRT01 > CAXMRT01. The sequence goes on from CAXMRT010000052.1 coordinate 4,023, forward strand.
TCGCGCATGACACACAAGGAACTCGACACCATGCTACGAGCCACCTTCGAAGACCTGTCACTCTCGTCCTCGGAAGATGCCGACCTACGCGACGTTCTCGCTGATCTTGCCATCGATCCCGACGCCCTGCGCTTCGTTCGCAACAAGGCTTTCGATATCGCACGCGAAGTCATGCCCGATTCAGACTCGCAGGACATCATGCGCTGGTTGGAAAAAATCATGAAGGCCATCGATGCAGAACGACACGAAACGCCCGCCATCAACTCCATCGCAGAGTTCAGCCCCGGAGACGACTGCCTAAACCGCATTCTCGCCATGATCCGACTCGCCCACACCAGCATCGACGTCTGCGTCTTTACGATTTCCGATGATCGCATCAGCGATGCACTGCTCGCCGCCCATAAAAAAAAGAAACGCATTCGCATCATCACAGATGATGACAAGGCCTATGATAAGGGCAGCGACATCCATCGACTCCACCGCGCTGGGGTCCCAGTAGTCACCGACGACTCACCCAACCACATGCATCACAAATTTGCGCTTTTCGACGAGAAATTGCTCCTGACTGGAAGCTTCAATTGGACCCGCAGCGCAACGCCCCGCAATCGAGAAAATATCGCAATTACCAATGATCCCACCCTAGTAAGGGCCTTTTTGTCCGAATTTCGCTACCTTTGGTCCGATTTGAATGCAATGCAATAGCTTGCAACACCATATGGCCCTTGGTAGACTTCGGCCCGATTTGAAAAAAGATCACTAGAAGGAGAGACACTCATGAACGGTAAAACCGCAACACTTTTACGCCGCTACGC
>CAXMRT010000053.1:0-8652 GCA_964196025.1 uncultured Gemmatimonadales bacterium
TAGAAAAACTCATGCCGTGCTGACGCTTCATCTTTCCTCATTATCAACGGCCCTATATCGAGCCCATCAATTGCGAGAGCCGAGTCCAGTGGCGCGCCTATCATCGATGCAAAAGTGGGCAGAAGGTCCAGCGTACTCGCGATACCATCACTTACGGAGCCTGCGGGTATCCGTCCCGGCGCCCACATTACGCACGGAACACGCTGCCCTCCCTCAAAGGTCTGAAACTTCCCCCCCCTCAAGGGTAGGGCCGATCCCGCATTGGGCGCCCGGGCCAACCAAGGGCCATTGTCAGACGTAAATACCACTAGGGTCGACTCGTTCAACCCATGCTCAACAAGAGCGTCCAATATTGTCCCGACACTCGCATCAATCTCTTCAATCGTGTCTCCGTACGAGCCACCGTCACTCGTCCCTTTGAACGCGCTCGATGCATGCAGTGGCACGTGGGGCATGGTGTGGGCAAGATACAGGAAGAACGGTTTTTTTGTGTGTGACGCGATAAAAGAGACCGCCTCGGCGGTATACCGTTGGGTCAGAGACGTCTGATCCGCGGGGAACTCAACCACAGAAAGGTCTCGAACCAAGGGAACCTCGTTTCGACGACGTTTACCGCTCTCCCTAGCCTTCTCAAACCCTTCCAGCGTTTGTCCCTCACGAAAAAGGGTTGTTGGGGTCGACAACAAAAAGGTGTTTATGGTCATATCATTACTATAAGGAATACCAAAATAGTGATCAAACCCCTGTCGGGTCGGCATAAAGTCGGGGTGATCCCCGAGGTGCCACTTCCCAATACAAAGGGTGGCGTAATCGTTCGTTTTAAACATATCGGCAAGAGTGACCTCGTCGGGATGCAAACCAGTAGTCGAGTCGGGAAACAGGACCCTCGTCATCCCAACACGGGCGGGGTAACAGCCCGTAAGCAGGCCTGCTCGCGAAGGCGTACACACCGACGAGGCTGCGTAGAATGACGTAAATCTTCTGCCCTCACGGGCCATGCGATCAATTCGCGGCGTCTTGATCGTCGGCGAACCAAAGCAACCAAGATCTTGATAGCCCTGATCGTCCGTAAAGATAACGATCACATTGAGGTGCGTCACCTCTGCTAAACAAGGGGACACGCAGCTAAACAGGACGGTTAACACAATAAAAGTGTTACGTATGAACATCAAAACCATTTACTCACCTACTACCACCGTTATACCGATTGCGACCCGACAACCAACTCACCCACAGACGTACCTTAAATACCCAAAGAACCCAATTCCATGACTGACAAACGTACCACTAGACACACTTTCTATGTATAGGCCTCCCAGCACCCACCTTTACTCATCTAAGTTGCCTAGCTTCTCCATCACTTTAAGGAGCCGTGTACCGCAAGAAAATCAGTTGATCTCGAAACTGTTTTGACCAATAATAGAACGACTATGGCCGACCAGTACTCAACTCGTATCACGCTACTCCAGAAGGTCAAAGACCAACAGGACGACCAATCGTGGGCCGAGTTCACCTCTTTTTACCAGCCGTACATCTACGCGATCATCTCGAACATGAGCCTTCCTCACCATGACTGTCAGGACATGGTGCAGACCGTTCTACTGAAGGCCTGGAAAAAGCTACCAACCTTTGAATACAACCCCGGGAAGGGAAAATTTCGAGGGTGGATCGCGACGGTCACGAAAAACTCTGTTCGTGACTTCTACGACAAACAAAATCGACGAAAGGATCGCGTCACTCACGATGGAGAGCCTGCGACCCAAGCAGTTGACATGGTCAGTCTACCGGAAGTCGACGATATCGCGATCCGTGAATGGCAAAACTACATGTCGAGGCTCGCATGGACAAATGTGGAGGGATCGCTTGCCCCGAAAGTTAAAGAGTCTTTCCTTATGATCGTTCGGGGTTGCAACGTCCGCGAAATCGCCGACACACTTGAGATTGCTGAAAATACCGTTTATCAATATAAAAGCCGCGTTCAAAAACTTCTACACAAAGAAGTCGTTCGTCTCGAATACGAACTTGGCTGAGGCACATTCACTCCACCTCCACGACCGTCGTCCCCTCACCTCGGAACATGTCTACGGATGTCGTTAAAAACTGACCGCGAGCGACCACAAGTGTTTCAATTTTGCAGTGTTCGAAAAGGACGCGCAACCACTCGTCCGTAATCTTGGATGAGTGGCTCAAATTCAACGAACTGAGTTCCAGCCCGCGCAGAGCATCTACGTTCGAAACCGCTGTGGACGACAAATCCAAGTACACCAGCGACTCTATCTCACGCAAAGCACTCAGATTAGACAATTGGGACATCCCCCCAAGCTTCAACACACGCAACGGAAGATCGGACAAAGAGGAGAGCTCCGAAACCCGTGTACCGCCGAGATTTAGCTCTACAAGATTCGTCATTCCTCGAAGAACCTGGACACTACTTAATGAGCTGTTACGACTTATATCCAGAACCCCATTCCCATCCTCGTCTAAATGATAGTCGTAGCGAAGCTTAGATTTTCGCGAAATTTGTCGAGACAACACGGCTCGCGCCAACACATTCATCTGTACGGAGGAAACGCCTGAGTCCATCACCTCATTCAGCCAAAGAGCGGCCGGCCCGGACCACTCTCCGACGGGAAACTCTCGAATGATGCGTAAGCTCTTCTCGAGGCGATTTAGCTTTTTGGATCGACGCAACACACGATGTAGCCGACTCGATAGCGTCAGCCACTCCTCTAACCCGCTGTCATCCGCTTTTTCGTATGCTGCCGCCGCTTCTCCATACTGTTCGAACAAAAAATGCAAATGACCCTTGAGCTCCCACGCTCGGAAAAGATTTCTATCATACTGAAGCGCACGGTCGACCAACACGATAGCGTCTTGGTAAGCACGGTCCTCATACTCTTCTAGCGCCGAATAATAGAAATCTGGCGCGGACTCCAGATTTTCCCTCCGAGTCCGTTCATTTTGATACCGATTCAATGCTAGTCGAGTATCGCGTTCTCGTTCTCGAACCTCATACGAGGAAAATCCGATGATACTGAGAATCAGGAAGAACGAAACGATGATCAAGAGACTCGTGCGTCGATTACGCTTCACCAACAGCGAGAGCTGAGTTAGAAAACCAGCCTCTTCTGCTCTGGTCGCGAAACCATCCCGATACGCATTGATGTCGTGATGGATGCCCACAACGTTCTGATAACGATCATCGGGGCGCAAAGCCATGCATTTCAACACCACTGCATTCAGGCTAGTGGGAACCTCAATGTCGGGCGCTCTCTGCTGAGGAGAAGTAAAAAAGCCAAGTCGAGTTCTCTCCAACACACTCCCAACGTCAGGGCCCTCGATCGGACACTCGAACGTTAAAATCGTATACAGGATTGCACCCAGCGCATATATATCCGTACGTTGATCCTTCACCGATTGGCGCGACTTGACTTGCTCGGGTGCCATATAACCAGGAGTCCCCTTCACCGTCCCATGCATAGTGAGGAAATTGACGCAGGACTGAAATAAGGCGTCATCATCGAGCAACGATGTATCGGACTCACAATTGCTATTTATAATCTTAGCGAGGCCCCAGTCGCACACACGTACTTCGCCGTAATCACTGACCTGTATATTTTCGGGTTTAAGATCGAGATGCACAATCCCCTGGGAATGTGCATAGGCGACCGCGTCACACACCTTCAGGAATATATCCAAAAGTCCTGGTAGACCCAGGCCATTTGTAGGGACCTCAGTTGACCGTCGACTCGACTTCAGGGTCGCTATCACGCTGCCCAAATTTTCCCCACTCAGCAATTTCATGGTAAAAAAAGGCGAGCCGGTCGCGTCAAGACCCACATCATAGAGGGGCACAATATTGGAATGCTCCAGATGCGCCATAATCCGAGCTTCGCGCAAAAAATGCTCCACCGCCGCTGGATTGTCTGGGTCATGCAAGACCGCCATCGCCACCGCGCGGCCTGTCATCTGATCGTGAGTACGAACGATCTGTTTAAGCCCGCCCGCTCCGACAGCATCACTACGCAGATAACGGAGCGAGACGCCCTTCAACGCTTCATAAATACTCGCGACCGGCCCGTCTGCCTCAGAGATCATCTCTTGCAATCTCGACCAGTCCAAATCAGAAGCACCGTTTGTTGTTTTCTGATCCACACTCATGGCCCTATTATCCCTACTCAACGCCTAGGCGTCAATGACCACAGACAACACAACCCTGCACCGTCACGGATTTGGCGTATAATAAGGGGGAGCGACAGCTCTACAAGCGGTTCGACAAACTTGAACTAGTTGTCAAGCCACTGAAAATAGCGAACAAACGAGTCGTGGTGCGGATCGGTAGGATGCCCCGGCTCGAACGTTTCTTCCGGATCCCGCCAGACAATAACCAGTGCCCGACGATAGGCAATATCCACCCCTCCTGCACCCATAGTGTCGGTGTAAAAACGACCGCCTGCAACAATCAAGAATAAATTTTGACGCGAGCCAAACAGCATTTCGGCGTTCCGAAGGAATGCTTCTTGCTCCAAATTGTTGTTACCATAGTCCTCGAAAATTCCTCCCAAACCGGTTGAGTGTGTCGCCATCTCAGAAAAGTTGGCGTACGGCCCGTTCATCATAATAGCGTTACCAACCGCAGAAGCTGTCGCCGAGTCGACCCGCTGCCACGGCTCTGGGGCACCCACGTTATAAGGCATATCAACGAAGGCGGCCTGCATAATATTTGTATCCTGAGTGTTCAGCGGGATTAATCCACGTCTATTCTCCTCAGCCGTATCCCCCATTTCAAAATAGCGATACACGTCGTGGACTGCTGGCGGGTCGGTGTGGCCGGTAAACACCGAAGCAGAGTGCTTAAACAACCTCACCGTATGCCAAGGTGCATAAGCCAAGTAGCCAATTTCGCCCACGGTTTTTAGCGGCTCATCCGCCACATGCATCCGCATGTCTTCGTCACGATGCTCCTCCTTAAATGGGCCTGAGTTTTCAGGAAAACCGTAGGCCGTTGGATTCCACATACATTTCGTATAGGTATTAAGAAACCCCGCCGTGTGCGTAGCAGCAGCTTTTTCAGCAGCCGATTTATTCCGAAGGATAAGCATCTTCACTCGACTCTCTTTCAGCCAGTGCAAGGGCGAATTCACATTCCAGTTAAAACGGGGGTCTAGGCATTCTGACCAGGTATTTGTCATGTATCTCGAGACAGTACCGCTGTTGGTCGTGACATTGCTGAATTCGAAATCATAGCTAAAGGCCGGCCCACTCCTCGGCCACGGTGCAGCATCTACAATGTTGGTTGTCCCGCCCTGAAGAACTTCAAATTTCAATTTTACATTGATCGCGATGGTGTGCAAATTTGTACCCAGCATATTACCAGAACTGAGGTCGAGCGGTATTTTCAAGTTCGGCGTCAGCAACAATTCAACGTCTTGGCCAAAGCCATAGACGTCCGGATAAACGGTCGTACCGCTCCCTAAAAGAAACCCTGGGTGACTGTTACTTGCCTGTCCTGTTGATGTCCACGAGATCTGAAGATCATAAGCTGAATCCGTTTTTTGGTAAAAAGGATACGCGAGTTCGGCCTGGATGAATAATCCGGAACCCGCAGCAACAATACTACTATCCGGCGCAATGCTCACAAGGAAGGTCGGAATTATCTCGTTAATCATCGGGACGGCTTCGGTCGAACCGGATGCAAGATCCTGAGGGATATGGTCCGCATCGATATAATCCAAAAGGTTCGACATCGCGAGACGGCTATAGTTTATCTGCTTAGATAACGACGCGCTACCGAAGGTTTCCCAGAACCCATTTGTAATGGCTTGAAATCTCGCGGGTCCCCAAGAGCCGGGAGAACCGCTCACATCGGCGCGGTTCGTGAAGTCAGGACGAAACAACGACCATGCGTTAAGACTCTGTGGGTGCTGCGAAAAAGCGCCTGAAGTCATATTGATCGATGTCATCTCTGCAAAGGATTCGTAAGTCGAACGCCGTCCACGCTCTTCTAAGAAGCTTGTCACACTCCCCCCTCCAGCGAACGCTGGAAATTCGCTCAACACGATCTCGCGCGAGCTAACCCCATGCGCTCGAGGTTCACCGCCCGCGGCATTTGTGGAGCCTACATCCAAACTGTCGGCAAGGTTCATGATCGCATACGTATAAACGCCCTTACTCGGGTCGCCAGCAACTCCAGACCAAGTCGCTTCTCCCGCCGCGGTGTAAGCCGCCGCAAGAAGAGCTTTCGGGACAAAATTCGTCACCTCGCCCACCATCAACCCATTCACAGGGTCACCGCCTGTTGTGTTGGCAACCGCACTCCAATTCGCCATCAAGCCCGACCCAACATCCTCCTCTATAAACTCCATTGCTCGCGCAATTCCAACATGCACGTAGTGCCGTGACTTAACATTGATGGAGTAGTGCGCCGTCGTGATGCGTTCTATCCGCATATTCAGGCCGAAAGCTACAGCGAGCATCAAAATGAGAGACAGCATCCCAAGTACCAATAGCAACGCGACACCGCGACGTTCACGCACCGTGCTCGAACCGGATATCTCTTGAGCTCTAGATTTCATGCATCCCCCATCTATTCATGCAAATAACGTTCACGGTTCATCAAATAAGTTCGCACTGCATACGAACGATCATACCGTCCAGCGTTGCTGCCCGCACTCAAGTCTCCACTCATAGTATCGGAGTCGGTCCTTACTTCTAAATAGATATCCACATACTGCGGCAGCATCGTTTCCGAAATCGATCCAACTTGACTAAATTTGAGCTGCTGGACGCCGTTGCACATCTTCCTCGTCGTGACCTGGGGCCCTTGTGACGCATTCGGACTAGTCGCCGTTTCGGTGCGGATCAGAATCCCCTCATCCACATGATACCGAATCTCTCTAGCCTGAAAATAGCCGGCAATATCGTTTTTGGCATTCAAGGTATAAAAGGTCACCTCATTCTGAGTAAGGTTGAATAAATAATTCGTCCCACCGGCTACTGACTCCGACAATTCAACGCTCATGATATCCATGACAACCCGGCCCGTGAGGTTTTGCTGAGCCATTCGAGTCCCGTTTTCCCAAGCCGACGAGCCTCTATCAAATGCGTGAAGAAGCCCCAACATGAGCGCCATCAATATCACGACGGAAAGGATCATCTCTATCAACGTATAGCCACGCAATGAAGCATTCAACTCACGTCTCTCTAGTTGGTGCGGGCCGATCATGGCGTCATCCGAAATCTAAATACTTCTGTTGCAAAACGAGTCGATTGGCCGCCAACACTGGTTCCAATCACATCCAGCACAAAGATTCGACTGCGATCCGTTGCGCCTTCGGTCACAGTCAATTTGTATCGTACCATGTGATTGATCACTCCCGCAGACACTCCAGCGGGCTGAGAGATAAACGTCACTTCGATCTCGTCCCCAGTAGCAGAAAGATTGAGATTTCCCTGGTCCGACGACACGGTCATCCACCCGAGTTCAGGGATCGGGAACGCTTGATTTTCAAAATCATCCCATGCAGCCCGCTCCATCCCTAATGCTTCGGAGCGTAAGGAGGAAAAGACCATTTCGGAAAACATATGAGAGACCGTATCCTCTTGGGCAATGCTCACCGAGCGCATAGCCGATGGAAACAGTGTAAAAACGGCCACAATCCCGATCGACATAGCAAACATGGCTACCGCCAACTCAACTAACGAAAAGCCAGATTGACCGCCAACAGATTGTCGATTTAATGGGTTCATAAACCCTTCTTCCATTCGACGTTGATCATGCCCGTCAAAGAATATATTTCAATCTCCACCGCTGGCGTGATGCCACCTCGAACCTTTGCACCCTCGTTCTCCCATAACCACAACTTGGGCTCTGCAGGACCACTCCAGGCCACTTGTCCCGCTGGTGAAAATGTCAACGCGGGTTCCGGCCCTTTAAGACTGTTCCCCGTCCCCTGATCTTGAAGATCAAATGCAATTTTAACGCCTTTCGGCATGTAGGTTTTTCCCCGAATTTGATACGGCAGTCCGTCGCCAGTAAGATTTACCGCCTCTATCCAAAAGTAGTGATTGGACCCCATGTGGTCTGTCCCTGCGGGAATATCGAAGCGGACAGTGACATCCGTGTTATGCGCAACAGCATACTGCCTACTAAGCGCCATAGAGGTCCGAATAGACTCTGTCGCAGCCCGCAATCGCTGTCCACGGCTCGCACCAAAATTTGATACCACGACCAGGCCCATCATCATAAGCATAATGGTCATGACGGCCAAAAGTTCGACGAGAGTGAATGCCTGTCGCCTTAAAGGTTTTTTTGAGGTTCTTAGTATCATCTCATCACGCCTTACTCTTTGCTATGCCGGACAAAAACGGTAGCGTTGGTACGAAAGGTGATTTCATAGGGGTCGCCCCACGGATCCGCAACATCATCACCCACTCGATAGAAATCATCGATATTAAGAAATCGAATGTTTCGAGGATTCTCACCAAGCTCCTTGCTGTCTGGCATCATATAGTGAAAAACGGCATCGTAGTTTCCGGCTGACACCACAAGTTCGGTCGACCGGAGGGTGGCTCCATCAGTCTCGGACACAGGCCAGTGACTATAACTAGCCAAGTAGTCGGAAATCGCGGCTTCAATGGACCTCGAAACGA
>CAXMRT010000054.1:0-18766 GCA_964196025.1 uncultured Gemmatimonadales bacterium
ACATGTTCCACAACCACCAAACGTCCTCCGGGCCGCAAGACGCGGTGACACTCGTGTAAACTCATACTCAGATCCGGAACCGAACACAGCACCAAGGTCGAAACCACCACATCCACAGATCCCGCATCAACGTCTAAAACATGCGATTCCGCTTCTGAGAGGCGACAGTCAGCCCGCGGATCCGATTGAAGACGATTCGCAAGACGACGCCGAAAATGTGGGTCAGGTTCCGAGAGAATCAGTCCGTCCAAGTTATCCGGGTAATACGAAAGGTTCGCACCCGTGCCCGCACCAATCTCAAGGACTCGACCCTGAACAGAAGAAAGAAGGTCCGAACGCCACTCACCCAAAGCCCCCGTCTCGATCGCCGACATACCTCGGTCATAAAACCGGGCCATCAAGCAGGTGAATAGCGACACAAATGCCTCCTCAGTCTGAGTAAGGCAACTCACCTTGATACACGTGCGTAGCTGGGCCCCGCAAGGTCACTCCCGACGCACCATCGTCAGTCAAAGAAAAGTCGACGGATAGAATCGTATTGCTCGCGCACGTAATCGACACCACCGGCGTCACCTTGCCAAGCTTCGCTGCGACTAAGCACGCCGCCACCATCCCCGTACCGCAAGCCAACGTTTCGCACTCCACCCCACGCTCGTAGGTTCGAATACGCAAGGTATTCTCACCGGTTACCGACACCACGTTGAGATTAATCCCCCCAGGCGCAAACCGATCATGATAGCGAACCGCTGGTCCCAGCGAAGGCAAGTCAACCTCCGCGACATCGTCCACAAACATCACGGCATGCGGGACACCCGTGTTGACCGATGATAGAGCCCGCGAAATGCCATCCACTTCCAATGACTCGTCCAAGGCCCAGTCAAATGGCTCCGTCATCCGAAGCGTCACAATATCGCCAGCCGACTCCGCCCGAATGGGACCCGCCACGGTTTCAAAACTCATCTCCGAGCCGGCCACCCCAAGATCCTTGGCCAAGCGAGCAACGCAACGAGCACCGTTGCCACACATCTCCGCTTCACGCCCATCCGGATTAAAGAAACGCATTTTAAAATCGGCCGAGCCTGAAGGTTGAATCAAGATCACCCCATCGGACCCCACTCCTGTCCGTCTAGACGCACAACTCTCAATCCATTCCTGATTGTCGACAGGAAAGGTCTCCTTTCGGTCATCAACAAGGATGAAGTCGTTTCCGGCCCCATGCATTTTCCAAAATGGTATTTTCATGTTAGTTGCCCTGAGTGAGTGCGTTCCGCCAGCGTTGGCTGACCTAGTCTACGCGACGCGTCATATCGATGAAATCAGACAAGATATGCATGGATTCCCACAGCACGAGATCCTCATTGTCTTCACCATCAGCTTCAGCTTCTTTGAAAAGTTTTTCTTGTAGGTCCCGCAGATCTTTCTCCGAAGAAATCTGCTTACGACGCACGTCAATGTTCAACGACACCTCATCGCGATCACGCAGTCTCTGCAAGCTCTTCAGTAGCTCCCTGCGGGTCTTATAGCGATCATCATCATCACGACGCGCACGTGAGATCTCCGTCAACTTCGGGATCAGAGCCTTCATATCCATCACCGGCCGATACCCACGCGCCTGCGGCATCTGCGTCCACGGCAACGCGTGCTTGAGAAACTCTTCGCCCACATCCATCGTGTCATAGGCTGAGGATACCGTGATGTCTGGACTCACGCCCTTGAGCTGAGTAGACCCACCGGCGATTCGATAAAAACTCGCAGTCGTCACCTTCAACGATCCATACCGCTTTTTCGGGTCATTATGCATATCCACCACCGACTGGACACTACCCTTACCATGCGTTTTAGAATCACCCACAATCACCGCACGCCCATAATCCTGCAACGCAGCTGCCAGAATTTCTGAAGCAGACGCACTCAAGCGATTCACCAACACCACCAAGGGTCCAGCATAGGTCACATCCGGATTACGATCCCATAGCGGACTAATCCCACCTCTCGACTCAGACACCTGCACAACCGGCCCCAGCTTGAAAAATAAACCGGTCATCTCGATGGCTTCAACCAGAGATCCTCCACCGTTATTACGTAGATCGAGGATAATACCGTCGACGTTCTTCTCAACCATTTCACCGAGCTGCTTCTCGATATCTCGCCGCGAACTTCGATAATCAGGGTCCTTGTTCTGCTTAGCCCTGATATCTACATAGAATGCAGGGAGAGTGATTACCCCAAACTCTCGCTCCGACACTCCCTCCCGCGCAGGAACCGTCAGCACACGCCCACTTGCCGCCTGTTCCTCTAACTTCACTTCACCCCGCTTGATAGAAAAGGTCTTCGTGGTCGCCCCAGACGGATCCGAAGCCGGCAGCACAACTAACGTGACCGTCGTATCAATCTCTCCGCGAATCTTTTGAACAGTCTTGCGCAGCGGCCAATGAAGCACACTCTCAGGCTCGTCGTCACCTTCTTGTCCCACCGCAATAATCCGGTCGCCGGCAGCAAGGTCGCCCTGCATATCCGCCGGACCGCCAACAACCACCTGCACCACCTTCGCCGCGCCATCTTCAGGACTTAATATCGCGCCTATCCCCACAAGCTTGAGACTCATTTGAATATCAAAATCTGCTTGTGAGCTCGGTGACATATAATCCGTGTGCGGGTCAAATGATTGCGCAAAGGCCGACATAAACTTCTGCACAATCCAGTCCTTATCATAGGAGGCAATCACGTTGCGATACTGCCCGTAACGCTTCAGAATAGCCTCGACGGGATCGATCGGCACTACCGGCTCAACCACCTTATCTTTTTCTGAATCGTCGTCATCCGAGACATCTTTCTTTTTTGAATCGGCATTGTCCGAGGCATCTTTCTTTTTCGGATTGGCACCCTTAGGCACCCCCTTGATGTCCGCGTGCGGAGCGATCTTAATATCACCATTCTCTAGAACGTTCGTCACTGATGCGCGAAGCGCTTCAGCAGCTTCATTGTTCAAGACACGATTAATGTACTCGTTCTTAATCTTCCGCCGCCAAAAATCATCCATGTCAGCGCTCGCCGTCCACGCCGCATCTTTGCGCTTCCACGCGTAGCCCTCATCAAGGTCCAGATCGAACTCGTGCGTGGCGAGTAGGTTGGTCAAATAGGCATGTCGACCATGCATCCGATTTGTAAAGGTGGAGAAAACGTCTACCGGGAAACTGAAGTCCCCGGCCTTGAGGTGATCGTCGAGCTCGGAACGTTCCTTACCAAAGCGCTCGATATCCTCAGCCGTAAAGTAGGCCTTTTCATAATCCAAGGCATTCAAGTACAGCTCGAAGGCAAAGCGAGAAATGGCGTCGTCAATCTTCCCTCGACTCAGATGAAGCTCCGGCATCTTAACAAAAAAGGTTTTTGCGACACCCGCAAAGCGAGCATCGTCCTCATCAAGATCGTCGCTAACCGCTACATCAACATCTGCAGCCTCGTGTTGCCCGAAAAGGACGGTCAACGAACACAGGCAAGCAATCATGATCAACGCGTACCACGTAACAGTCTTCTGCATCGGATCGGGCCCCTGCGGCATATGCCACCATTTTTATCTGAAAAGCAAAAAAAAATGGGGCAAGGTCCGAAGACCTCGCCCCGAAAACTCACTTATGCGCCGAGTACAGACTCTTTGCAAACCTTTGAAATACGGAATTTAACAACCGTTTTCGCTGGGATGAGGATTTCCTCACCAGTCGCTGGGTTGCGACCTTTACGTTCTTTGCGGTCTACGAGAACAAGCTTACCAATCCCTGGGATGGTGAAACCGTCCTTCGCTTCGGTGTAGGACAAACCTGCCAATTCTTCTAGGAATGTCGCTACCTGTGCCTTCTGAAGTCCTGTACGCTCAGCAAGTGCAGCAATCGTTTGTGTCTTTGTCATATCCACTACCCCTTTCCATGGTTTTTTTACAATAACGCAGCTATTAAACTGAACGCATCTTGTAGTATTTGGGATAGAAAGAAAACACTTATTTCAATTATTTTCTAGGAAACTTTGCGATTCTGAGCCCCCCTCACTTCGCACCAACACGCTCCGGCACTGCCACCAAGCTCACTAACCCACCGTCCGTCCGCTAACCAGCCAGCCTACAAAACGACAATATTAGTCACAACACGATCAACCAGAGCGTGTTGTGAATTATCTCTCAGCCCTCGATTTTCGGGAAAATAAGCGCTAACAGGCTCTCCTTTTAGGGAATTCCCAACATCGACACCCGCTTGTTAATCGGGTAGGTTGTCGTTCATGCGACAGAAAGATACATCCGATGCCATGAACAGTCTCCTCGCGATCGTCTCCGATGCGGCGGCTTTAATGGGCAGTTTCCTACTAGCCACCTGGCTTCGATTCGATAGCCACTGGGCCCGTCAGCAAGGCACTTTTCTCTATCTAGACCCGGTTAAAGGTCGACCCGAGGATCTTTACTTCATGTATGGCTTGGGGGGCGTGATCGGAACCGTCATCATCCTTTTCATCTTCCGATCCTCCCAACTCTATAGCCGGCCGCAAATCGGCACCTTCGGCAATAAAATCCCCAAAATCATCCGCGCAGTGACCCTCGGGTTCGTCGTCATCACGGCTTTGGGATTCGCCGCACGCACGGAACCTCCCTTTTCTCGCCTCACTATGGCCCTCGGCTACGCCCTCGGCATCTTCACGATACTCTTGGTTCGCTGGATCATGTTCCGAATCGAATGGAATCTCGCCCGCCATAGCGCCCCCGGCGTCCACGTCTTGATACTGGGAACGGGACCCATCGCGGCCAATCTGCGACGGGGACTAAAGAAAGAACCCATGCTTCGTGCAGAAGTAAGCGGTTTTCTCCGAACAACGACCGACCCCTCAGAAACCGAAATCGACGATCACGACATTGTGGGCGACCTCTCCGACCTCGAACGGATCCTCGCTGAGGGCCAGATCACGAAGGTCATCCTGACCGACGCCGAAATCGGCCACTCTCGCACGGTCGACATCCTGCTCCAGTGCGAACGGCGCATGGTAACCTTCAATATGGTCCCCGACCTGTTCCATATCCTCACCAGTAGTATCGATGTCCATGCCGTCGATGACATCCCTCTCGTTGGCGTCAGCGCCCTCCCACTTGACAATTTTTGGAACCGCATGCTGAAACGCGCAGAAGACATCGTGGGCTCTCTAGTCGGGCTCTTGCTCTCGAGCATCGTCATCCTGATCGTCGCCCCCATCATTAAGCTTGGCTCCAAAGGCCCTCTTTTCTACCGCCAGACCCGCTGTGGAGAAAACGGGAAAAACTTTACTATCTATAAACTGCGCACGATGCCCGTCGATGCCGAAGACACAAGCGGCCCCGTTTGGACCCAGGAAAACGACAATCGCCGCACCGGAGTCGGCGCGTGGCTACGCGCATACAATCTAGACGAGCTCCCCCAGTTCTGGAACGTCCTGACCGGAGAAATGAGCCTCGTCGGCCCCCGCCCAGAACGCCCCCACTTCGTGGATCAGTTCAAAGAAGATATCCGCGGCTATATGTCTCGCCATGCCAGCAAGCCCGGCATCACAGGTTGGGCACAAGTCAATGGCCTCCGCGGCAACACCAGCATCCAAGACCGCATTAAGTACGATCTGTTCTATCTGGAAAACTGGTCCCTCGCCCTCGATTTCAAAATCTTGTTTAAGACGTTCTTAACCCGCAAAAACGCCTATTAAGCGGCGTGCACCTCGACCCAGCCCTCACACACACACCGCCTGTTCCCGCTTGACCCAGCCCCCCCGTTCAGGATACAAAGCCACCCCTATGGAAACAGCCGCAAACGACCTCCTTTTATCAAACGCCCCCCTCTTCTGGTCCGGCGCCGCCGGCTGGATGGTGGCTCAAGGCACCAAAATGCTGATAGGACTCTCTCGCACTAAACGCATCGACTTCCACTACATTGTCAGCACAGGCGGCATGCCTAGCGCCCACTCGTCCTTAGTCTGCGCACTCGCCACCTCCGTCGGTCTGCGAGAAGGCTTTGGCGCATCCATCTTCATGATCGCGTTCGGATTCGCAGTCATCGTCATGTTCGACGCATCGACAGTCCGACGCGCTGCCGGTCAACAAGCACGCATCCTCAACCAAATCGTTGACGAATTTCACGAGAAGAAGCGTTTCTCTGAGAAAAAACTAGCAGAGCTCCTCGGCCACACCCGCTTCGAGGTCTTAATGGGCGCAATAGTCGGCGTCCTGACCGCTTATGCAGTCCAGAGCTTTTTTCAAGCTTAGCCCTCTCGGACCATCCTGATCCGCCCGATTTGATGCGCGCAAACAGACGTCCAAACCTCCGCCATGAATCGTTGACACAGAGTCTTAGAAATCTCATACTGTGCCAGCTGAACTGATTATCGTCGCTATAATAGACGAAAATGACCGCGACCATTTGGAGTAACTAGTATGAAAATGTTGTCCATCCCCGCCCTGCTACTCTGCGGACTTTTAATGTCCGGGTGCCTAACCAAACCCGTGCCGCCCAAAACCCCACGCGCTATGATCGTGGTCCCCGCACGCCTCGCCCCAATCAGGATGGCGCAAGATATGGCAACCCTACGCCCAGACGTCGTCCTCGTCTCCTACCGCGGCAAACCAAACGAGCTCTCTCCAGAACTCTACTTCTGGCGGAACGACCGATGGAACGCGATCTCCATCGATGATTTTTCCGAGCCCGACAGCTACATCAATAAACCAGAGGTCATTATGATCTTTGCGAGCGGCAACAACATCCCCTCCGTCATCATTGAAGCCGTCACCTGGAGCGATAACATCGAATTCAAGAACTCACTTGATGTCGAAACCATGCTCAGCAGCTTCAACGAAGCCTTCGCGTTCTCAGAACCAGAATTTCGCGCACTGGCCAGCCGCTACGGCCTCACGCTTACCGATACGAATGCACAACGTCGCAAAAACGGTCGCTACGGCCCGAAGAGCTCGAATTCAAAATATCCCGCTCCTGCGGAAGCACAAGAAACCGGCTTGATCACTCCGATCCAGCTTAGCGAGTAACACACACCGACAATCCCTACTCGCGGATCTGTCCCTTGCCGTTGATGACATACTTGTACGTCGTCAACTCGTCCAACCCTACCGGACCACGGGCGTGTAATTTGTCCGTGCTGATTCCCATCTCAGCACCCATCCCAAACTGACTGCCATCCGTGAAACGGGTAGAGGCATTGATATACACGGTCGCGGAATCAACATCGCGCGAAAACACTCTCTGACTCGTTTCGCTCGCAGAGATGATCGCATCGGAATGCCCCGAGCCATAAGTGTTGATATGGCAAACGGCCGATTCAACCGACTCAACGACACGAACAGCCAAAATCAAATCGAGATACTCCGTCCGCCAGTCTTCTTCAGTGGCAGGCACAACGGAAGGCAGAATCGCGGCCACAGCCTCATCTCCCCGCAACTCAACGCGCGCAGCGCTGAGTCGATCACTTAGCAGCGGTAAAAAGTCCGCCGCAACGCCCGCATGAACCAACACCGTCTCAGCCGCATTACACACACCCGGACGCTGACACTTAGCGTTCTCCACAATATTAACAGCCATCTCAAGGTCAGCCGACTCGTCGACAAAGATATGACAGATCCCGTTGTAATGCTTAAGAACCGGCACGCGTGCATGCTCCGTAACCGCACGGATTAAACCCTCGCCACCACGCGGAATAATGAGATCCACTAAACCCTCTAACTTCACCAACTCTCGAATAGCCTCGCGGTCGGTAAAAGGAATCAATTGGACCGCACCCTCAGGCAAGCCCTTCTCTGTTCCGCCCTCAACCAATAAAGCCGCAATCGCACGGTTTGAATGAATGGCCTCTTTCCCACCACGCAGAATCACCGCGTTCGATGTTTTGAGACATAGGGCCGCCGCATCAGCCGTCACGTTCGGCCGCGACTCGTAAATGATTCCGATCACACCAATCGGCACGCGCGTTTTCACAATCTCCAGACCGTTAGGTCGCATCCAGTTGCTCAGCTCTTCGCCAACAGGATCCTTCAACGCCGCAATTGCTCTGATCGCATCCGACATGCCTTCAATGCGATCAGAGGTCAATAACAGTCGATCCAACATCGCATCCGTCAATCCGGCCGCACGCCCCGCATCCATATCCAGCCCGTTTGCATCCAGAATACGCTGCGCACCCGCATCCACCGCGTCTGCCATGGACTCAAGAATGTTGTTCTTCTTACGAGTAGATAACTGAACCAGCTCACGCGAGGCTCGAAGAGAGCCCTCCGCCATTTCTACTACCTCATCACGCACCGATCTTGCTGCCTCAACATTCATATCCACATTTCCCGACACTAATTTGGTTAACCATATCGTCTACCCAAGACCCCCAATAATACAGCGCGACCTCACTACCTGCCAAACTCAAATGGAGGTTAATTGAGGGCGAAAAGCCCCTCAGGGACTGCAAAAATAAGTCCCTACGTCTTTCCCAGATAGGATATCACTCAAAACGCCTGCCTTGCGACCGTCAGCAATGACCGCCACAGCCCCAGCCTTCGTCACCTCTTCAACCGCCTTCAGCTTCGAGCCCATCCCACCCGTACTTAAACCCGACGGTGCAGTCTTCACTAAGCGATAGGTCGCACGCGACACACGCGGCACCACAGACACACGGCGGGTACGGTTCCCATTCTGGGACTCACGCAGACCATCCGCGGTCGTAAGCATGACCAATACATCCGATCGAATCAACTTGGCCACCAACGACGCAAGAACATCATTGTCACCCAACTTCTTCACATCAACAGAGATCTCCTCAACCGCCACGACATCGTTTTCATTCACAATCGGAATCACACGATGCGTCAACATACGCTCAATCGTCCGCTTGGCATTTCGGACATGGACCTTGGAATGAAAGTCATCATGCGTGAGCAACACTTGCCCAACCGTGATCCGCTCTGCTTTAAACAGGGTCGCATAACGTGACATCAGGCTTAACTGACCCACAGCGGCCGCCATCTGTATGCCTGGCAAATCCGCTGGCCGCTTCGTTAGGCCAAGCGCAGCAATCCCTGCACCAATCGCCCCAGACGTCACCAACACAACCTCTAAACCCGACGCATGCAAACGGCCAATCTGTTTGACGAGACTGCGGAGTCGACGCGCGTCCGGACGACCGGTCTTTTGAACCAGCACCCGACTACCCACCTTCACGACAATCCGCTTAGCGGAAGCCAAGGTCTCTACATGTTCATCGTCTCGTTTCATACTTTCCCACAAAAGGCTTTAAATCTTAATATCCTGTGCCAATATACGACCGCAAACTGTAGCGAACATCAAGGGGGTACGCAATGCCAAATCCGACGCCAGGACGGGGTCACCACACGTTTTTTCTCTGTCTACTCACTCTATTCAGCATCCTGTCTATCCACCCCCAAGTACTGACCGCCAAACCGCACTCCGCACCGGTGGAAGCGTTTTTTGATACGGATTGCGACGACGCAGTGATCGCCGAAATCAATCGGGCACGTACGGAAATCCTCATTGCTATCTATTCCCTAACCAAACGAAATATCGCCACGGCCCTCGAAAACGCCCAAGAACGTGGGGCCGTTGTCATCATCCGCTACGACGCCGATCAGGCCAAACACATTGAGTCCATGCAAAAGCTTCTGACCAAACTAACGAAAGCCGGAGTCCGCTGCGAACCCATCATCCTCGAAGAGTCACGCGCACACATGCACCACAAGTTCATGGTCGTTGATCGTAAAGTCGTCGTCACGGGGTCCTACAACTTCACCCATCAAGGCTCCACGATCAACCGCGAGAATCTCGTAGTCGTCAAATCAACCGAACTGGCCACCGAATTCATCACCACGTTCAAAGCTCTAAAACCCCGCTAAGAGGCTCAGCTCGAACAGCTGACAGGAGAACCCCATGACCGAGACCGAAACAAAAAAACGACCGAAACGCTTCCTTAAATTCATCCTGATACTCATCTTTGTTATCATGGGCCTGCTCGCTGCTCTACCCACCATCCTCTCAACCGATGCAGCCCGCACCTATGCCCTGCAACGCGCATCCGATGACCTCGGACTACAACTCGATATAAGTAAGTGGAAGATACATTGGAAAGACGGTGTATCCGCCGACACGATCTCCTTCGTTGAACCCGAACTCGGACTCGATGTCCAAATCGATTCGGTCCAACTCAACAGCGCACTACTGGAGCTCATCAAATCCGGCAAAGCCGCCTCGGAGGCAGGCGACGATGTCTCGGCTATTCTTTCAGCCTTAGACGGAACCTATCGTATTCAAAACGCACGCGTCTCCTCAACTGGTGATAACGCCGACACGATGGCACTCATCGAGCGATTGGACGTGGACCTGTCTAAGGAGGGCAATCAAAACGTCCTATCCACACGCGTCTCCACGGTTAACGACGGTTCCCTGAACCTCGATGGCACAATCACCCCCGGCTCTAGCCCCCAAGCATTGAGCGCCAATCTAGTCCTCAACGCCGCGCACATCGACCTAGCCCCATACCGCGCGCTCATGGCCAGCGATACAAACCTTCCCTCATGGGGCGGCATTCTGAACGGAACCATCAAGGCCAATATCAGTGGACCCAAGACAATGCAGAGCACCGGCTCCCTCACACTCACAAACCTAACTCTCGCCGGCGGGATGCTCGGCACCGACACCCCACACCTCCCGCGGGTCGACCTCAACTACTCTACGGCACTAGACGGAGATATCCTGAATGTCCGCGGCTTCGAATTCAATTCCGCCCTCCTGCAGGCATCACTCTCTTCCGAGCTACAAATCGGAGCCAACACACTCCCTCGCAATGCAACCGTTTCAGCAACCCTCAAGCTTTCAGAACTCGCAAGTCAACTGCCCGCCACCCTTAAACTCAAGGACGGCATGCACGTCACCGACGGGTCTCTTTCTCTAAAGGGTGCGATGGTCTCCTCGGACCTCGGCCAATCGATCAAGGCCTCGCTTGCCACGAAAGACATCTCCGCCACAAAGGACAACAAGACCTACCGATTGTCCAAACCCCTGAACGCTCAATTAAAAGCCCGCCTTTCGGATGAGGGTGTTCAGGTCGAAAACCTGACCCTCGAATCCTCCTTCGCGACTCTAAGCGGATCCGGCAACATGGATCAGATGTCGATTCAGCTTAAGGCAGACATCGCACAAGCACTCTCAGAAGCACGAACCTTCAGCGACCTCGGCCCCCTAGATGCAACAGGCTCGGTCTACCTAACAACCAAACTCACGACGGACGCCACAAAAAAACGACAGATCGCCTCGTCCCTGCACACCTCCGATATTAAAATCCACAGCGCTAACAACCAGACGATCAAGATCGGCGGACTGCAGGGCAACCTCAGCTCCGGCCTGCGACTCAGTCCCGAAAACACGCCTCTATCCCTAGACAACCTGGCCTTTCAGCTGACGAATGACACCCTGACCGCCAGCCTCATGGCAAACTCACTCGTCCTACCAACCGACACACACGCCGCAAGCCTCACCGCCGCTACGCTGAAGGCAGACGTCAACATCGCGTCCCTGATGGCACTCAGCGCCGGAGCCGCCTCACCAACGCTCATCATGGGCAAAGCCACTCTCCAGACACCCTTCTCACTAACAGGCTCAACCATCACCGCACCAAAACTGAGCATCACGACCACCCCTCTGAGCCTCGTGGAAAGCAATACGATTACCGTCCTGACCAAACAGCCCAGCTCACTAACTGGCGCCATCGCCGCGACCGACACACAAGTCTCCTTCAAACAGATGCTCCTAAAAACAGAACACGGCACCCTCGCGTTTGATGGCAGCATCTCGGATCTTGAAAAAACAGGGCGCCTCGCCCTTGCAGGCAATCTCAAAATGGACTACGCACACCTCGCAGAGCTACTCAAGACCTTCACAGGCTACGCCGTCACGATGCGAGGCAAAGAATCCGCTGACTTCTCACTCAGCATGGCCGCCTTCGACGACGATCCCGCCAAAACGGCCGTCGCACAAACAAGCCTCAAAATCGATCACGTGAGCTATCAAGGCGTCGAACTCGATAACGTCACCATCCCCGTTTCAGTCCAAGGCGGGATCGCGCGCGCGAAAGTGGACGCCGCACTTAACGGCGGTCGCCTCTCTATCACCCCCACCCTCCATTTGACCGGAGAGCAAATGCTCTCGATCCCAAACAACTCCACCGTCTTTACAAATGTCACCCTCACATCGAAACTCTTAAACGAATCCCTCGTCTCCATTCATCCACTACTCAAAGACTGCGCCGTTACTCGAGGGAAAATCCACCTCGACATCGACCGCTTCCAACAATCCATCAGCGACTCAACAAAGCCACCCGTTCTCGCCGGAACCCTCCGCTTCGAAGACACCGTTCTACGTCCCGGCGGTACGATCGGCCGCATCTTGTCAGGGGTCAAACTTGATATGCGCGACATCGAAGTCGCCAGCAAGGACCTGCATTTTGAAATTCGGAAAGACCGCCTTCACACCTCTCCGCTCATCTTCTCCACCGGCAACACAACCATCACCTTCGCCGGATCCGTGAGCCTCGACGGGCAACTGGATTACACGGTCGCCATCCCGATCACGAAGAACATGGTTGGCAGCGGGTCCACGTATGAGAAACTGAAAGACGAAGTCATCACCTTGCCTCTTCGCGGAACAACCGGCAGCGAAATCTTCGATACAAAAGCATTTCTCAAGGAACTCGCGCGACTGGTCGCAAAAGCCGAGTACGGCGACAAGATCGAAAAAGAGGCCGACCGACTAAAGGAAAAACTCGGCATCGATTCCGACGCCTTGAAGAAACAATTGGACAAAGGCCTCAAAGACTTGTTCAAGCGCTGAGCATCACGCCACCCCGTCTGTCACCCCGTTTTCCTTCTTGCCCAACTCTATAAGGACGCTAAACTCCACCCCATGACCGCAGACCCAAAACTCTACTCCGTCGAACATCTGAACGAAATCGACCCCACTCAATGCCCCTGCGGAACCACACGCCGTGCGTTTATTAGTCCAGACAACGACGTTGCCTCCATCCACTATGTGGATATCTCAGAAGACTCCCGCGTCCACTACCACAAGCGGATGACGGAGATCTACCTGATCCTTGAGGGCGAAGGCCATATGGAACTCGACGGCGATCTCATTCCCGTACGCCCGATGAGCACGATTCTAATCAAACCCGGATGCAAACATCGCGCGGTCGGAAAAATGAAAATCGTTAACGTCCCCATTCCCGCCTTCGATCCGCACGACGAATACTTTCCTGAAGACGACCACTAGCCCCACACACGATCCACCTACACTCCTTTAGATAGGCTCTACTATGAATACGACCATCGGCATCATCGGCATGGGTAATATGGGACGAAGCCTATGCGCGAGTCTTCAACAGCTCGACGACGTCACCATCGCGGCCGTCGCCGGCTCTCGCGATGAGTTAGCAGAAAAGCTCAAAGCTCCTGCAGGAAACATCGCCAGCGACCCCGTGGACCCCAGCGCGATCATGCTATACCCGACGGCCGATGACCTGATCAACGCCGAAGACGTGAACGCCGTGATCCTAGCCCTACCCACAACCCTACACGCTGAGTACACCATCAAGGCCATGAACGCCGGACTTCATGTCTTCTGCGAAAAACCCATGGCGCTAACCATGGCCGATTGTCAATCGATGATCGATGCTCAACGCAAAACGAAACTCACACTCCAAATCGGACACTGCATTCGTTTCTGGCCCGAGTACACCTATCTAAAGAACATGATCGATTCAGGAGAATATGGGGCTGTTCGCGTCGCCACATTCCGCCGCATGGGCTACGCCCCTGGCTGGGGAGATGACTGCTGGTTCCTCGATGATGCCCTCAGTGGCGGCATGCCCACCGATCTGCACATCCACGACACCGACTTCGTCCACTACCTGTTTGGAATGCCCCGCGCGGTGACCAGCCAAGGCACGAAGGGGCCCTGGGGCGGACTCGGATACATATCAACTCGCTATCTCTATGAAAGCGACATCTCAATCAACGCGGAAGCGAGCTGGATAATGACCGAACCCTTTGGCTTCGAAATGGGCTACACCGTCATGTTTGAGAACGCGACAGTAGAATACAGCTCTTCCGCGTCACCAACACTCAAGGTATCCCCAGCCGAAGGGGCCGTCTTCCATCCAGACTGCGGCTCCGGCGACGGCTATACACATGAGCTCAAACACTTCCTTTCATCCGTCCGCGGAGAAGACACCCCAGCCCTGCTGACCCCTGAGCAATCCCGCGACTCCCTAAAGATCGTTCTCGCTGAAATCCAATCCGCTGCTGGCGGTAAAGAAATCCCCATTTAAGGAATCCCTCATGGCAACCTGTAGACACCTACCCATCGGCATCTGTTCATGGTCCCTCACTACGGACCTCGCCGATGTGATCGAAACCGTAAACAGCATGGGACTCGATCACGTGCACCTCGATCTCTCACCGGCCGTTGAAAAGGGCGCTGCTGCCACAGACTACCTAAAGACCGCAGACAGTAACGACTGGACCATCAGCGCAACGATGATTGGGTTCCCGCAGGAAGACTACACCTCACTCGAGACGATCAAAGCCACCGGCGGCATCATGCCGGACGAGCACTGGCCCTCCAATCGCGAGCGAGCACTGCGCGCACTCGACATGACCGCAGAACTCGGCGCCCCCTACCTCACCACTCATGCAGGCTTCCTCGATCATGAGAACGAAACACTCTCAGAAAACTTTTATGACCGCATCAGCGAGCTCGCAGATGCCGCACTGGATCGCGATCTCTTTATCCTCATGGAAACCGGTCAGGAAAGCGCTGCCGACCTCCGCCAATGCCTCGAAGACATCAATCACCCAGCGCTCGGCGTCAACTTCGACCCGGCCAACATGATCCTCTACAATAAAGGCAACCCCATCGAAGCCGTCGACATCCTAGCACCATGGATCAAGCATGTGCATATCAAGGACGCCACCCAAACCGAAACACCCGGCACCTGGGGAACCGAAGTCCCTTGGGGCGACGGTCAAGCCGGACACCCACATCTGATTACAGCACTGGAATCCATCCTCTATAGCGGCACCCTAGCCATTGAACGCGAGGCTGGAGATGCTCGGAAAGACGATATCCAGCTCGCCATCCAACGTCTATCCCAACTCTAAAAGTCGATACCGCCGTTCACGCATGGCTTCCCCACCAATCTAATCGACTATTGTAGCGGCTTGGGCTTGTGTATCCCCTTGGCTTGATCTAGTCTGCGAGCGCAATGACACAATACGCCAACAGCCAAGAACCCGAATTTCGACTTCCAGAGAACTTAAACATTCGGATCAATAAGAACTTCGTCAGCCTCGCTATCGCCGCCTTGGTGATCGCGTTCGCCCTAACGACCACCTTCTATACGATCCCGGCAGAATCCATCGGCGTCGTTCTACGATTCGGCAAGGCCATCTCAGAAGTCCAGCCCGGCCTACACGCCAAAATCCCCTTCGGCATCGACACGGTCAAACCGGTGCAGGTAAAACGCCAGCTCAAGCAAGAGTTCGGCTTCAGCACTCCCGGGGCCACAAACCGCAGTCAGCAATCTCACGACACAGAGCGTGAGACCCTTATGGTCACAGGCGACCTAAATTCAGCGCTCGTCCAATGGGTCATCCAATATCGCATCGTCCGCCCGACCGAATTCCTCTTCAACGTTCGCAGCCCAGGCGAAACACTCCGTGATGTATCGGAATCTGTCATGCGCGAAGTCGGCGGCGATCGCACAGTCGATGAAGTCATCACGGTTGGACGCCAAGAAATCGAGTCCGAGTCGCTCCGCAAAATGCAGATTGTCGTCAACAAATACGAACTAGGACTCCACATCGACCAGGTTCAACTAAAAGATGTGAATCCGCCGCGCCCCGTCCAGTCCTCGTTTGATGAAGTCAACAAGGCCAAGCAAGAACGTGAAAAACTGATCAATATCGCCAATGGAGAATATAACAAAGCCGTACCGCGCGCTCGCGGCACAGCCAGCCGTACCATTCGCGAAGCCGAAGGCTACCGGACCAAACGTATCAACGAGGCCAAAGGCGACGCCGCCCTCTTCAATTCCTTACTCGCGGAGTACACCAAGGCACCCGTCGTGACAAAACGTCGTCTCTACCTAGAAACCATGAACGAGGTCTTACCACGCGTAAAGTCGAAGGTTATTATCGACGAAGCCGCTAAAGGGATCCTTCCGCTACTCCAACTTAACGGCACGGGGGGCACATCCAAATGAGTGCAGCCACCCAAGCAGCCGCCCGCGTCACGCTCCTAGTCATCGTTTTCATCGCGGTCATCGTCGGACGCAAGACCTTCTATGTTGTCAGTGAAGTTGAGCAGGTCATCATCACTGAGTTCGGCAAACCCATCGGCGAGTCGATTTCGGATGCCGGGCTCCATATGCATGTCCCATTTATCCAGAAACCTAACTTCATCGACAAACGTATCCTCGAATGGGATGGCGTGGCCAGCGACATGCCCACACAAGACAAGCTCTACATCACCGTCGACACCTTCG
This sequence comes from uncultured Gemmatimonadales bacterium, assembly GCA_964196025.1. Classification (GTDB taxonomy): domain Bacteria; phylum Verrucomicrobiota; class Kiritimatiellia; order CAXMRT01; family CAXMRT01; genus CAXMRT01. The sequence goes on from CAXMRT010000054.1 coordinate 16,600, forward strand.
GCCGTTGGCGCATCAAAGACCCCCTCATGTATTATGAAGCTCTCAAGGACGAACGCAGCGCACAATCTCGCCTCGACGATATCCTTGGCAGTGAAACACGAAATTCCGTCGCAAAGCACAGACTCATCGAAGTCATCCGCAGCACAAAAGGCCGCAAGCCGACGGTCGACACCACCCTGCAAGAAGGCGAGCAAGGGACGTCGCTGCTGCTACCCATTCGAAAGGGCCGCACGCTGATCGAAACCGAGGTCTTCCAAGCCGCTGCCGGCAAACTGGAGTCCCTAGGCATCGAGCTCCTCGACATCCGGTTCAAACGCGTCAACTACAACCCCGGCGTGCGATCCAAGATTTACGATCGCATGGTCTCCGAGCGCTTTCAGATCGCCAACCGTTTCCGCTCTGAAGGCCAAGGCGAAGCTGAGATCATCCTTGGCGACATGGAACGCGACCTGCGCGAAATCGAATCCGTCGCCTATAAGCAGATTCAAGAAATTCGCGGCGAAGCCGATGCAGAAGCCACCAAGATCTACGCCAGCGCCTACAATCAATCCCCTGAAGCTGTCGAACTTTATCAGTTCCTCAAGAGCATGGAAACCTACCGTCTTGGCCTCGACGAGAACAGCACGCTCATTCTCTCCACAGAGAACGAACTCTTTCGCTACCTCAAAGGCATCGAGTAAGCCTCCAGACACGGCCACCAAGTCCCCTCCCCCCGCATCCCAATCATTTTCACCAACGTTCACCACGCTTCAGCGTGGCCTCGACGTGGCCCTACCCGTTGGACATTGGACATTCCGTGTTGGATATTGGATATTGAATTTGCCTTCTTCTCTCCACCCAACCCAAATCCCCCAACCAAACCCGCCGCGCGACGCCCCGTCCACTTCTCCAACTCCCCAGCTCTTCAGTTCTTCAGCTCTTCAGTTCCTCAGTTCCTCAGCTCTTCAGTTCCCCAACGCCCCGCCTCCAATCCCGCCCAAGAAGAACCACATTACGCCGAAATCGTGGAGCGTAATCATGGGTCGCGGGCTGTGAATAGTGAATAACCCTTCCCTCCTCCCTACCACTTGGACATTGGACATTCCGTGTTGGATATTGGATATTGAATTTACCTTCTTCTCTCCACCCAACCCACTTCCCCCGCCAGCTTCACCCCCGGCCACCAAGTCCCTCCCCCCGCAATCCAAATCAAATCCCTAAACTGGCTCCTAAACAAAAAGCTCGAAAGCGGTCCATTTATAGGCCCCTCCACCGAAGCCTCGCACACGGAATAGTCGTCATCCGTCACCTCCCCACCTACCGACTCCTGAACACCCGCTACCTGACCCCCGATCAACGACCAAATACTCCCCATCCTTACCCTTGACCTTCGTTCGGCGTTTCCGTACTCTTGGCCACTCTTGATTGTTCATTGCGTTTACCGCCTCCCATCCTAGGGAAGGCAGCGAACACGCGGCAAACCTTCAAGAGAAAGCTGAGAAATCACGTTTTTCTTAGTGTTTGGCGCGATGGCCGAGTGGTTAGGCACGGGTCTGCAAAACCTGCTACACCGGTTCAAGTCCGGTTCGCGCCTCCAGCTTTTTACCCCTGTAAACACTGCCATATCGGGTGTTTTATGGGCATATTGAGCGATTCAGCAGAACCACTCCAATTCTTCATAAGTGTCAGTGAGGGCACGCTATTGACAGAAACGGCATGATTTCTTGTCAACAGAGGTTCGACCCTAGGGCGCGATCGCCTGCCTGTCCGCCGAAGGAGGAAGCGCTCCGCAGAGCCCACATCACTCCCTTCTACCAACGAACTCTTGTGTAGTACGTGTGACCCAACGGGCACGCGTCCACCCAACCCAAATCCCCCAACCCAAATCAAATTCGCGCCCAGCTCCCGTGAGCCCGCGTAGCAGGTCGAACCGGCCTGCCGTGAGCAAGGCACGAGTCGAGCCGGCTAGTGTCCATTCGTGGCCTGCCCAAAGCCTGTCGGGTCATTCAACGATCCTCCACGACATCCAGAACGGCTCTCGATTCAGAAAACGGCAGATGGGTTCCGGATCGCTCAGAGACTCTAGAGTCATGGGTCGCCAGCCATGAATGCACGTAACATGGTCAGAACGGGTACCGTAACGGTCAGTCCAAAAGGAGTGCCAATGTACTTCCGCCCTAAAACTTGG
>CAXMRT010000055.1:0-2815 GCA_964196025.1 uncultured Gemmatimonadales bacterium
CAAAGGATAAAGCCGTGGTTTTGTCTGGTCAGGCATCGAACGCGAACGCGATCCTTGCGTTCCATAAGGCGATGACTAAGCAAACGATGTTTAAACAAGTCGAGCTTCCCAACTATGGGTCGAGCCGTGGTGGTCTTCTGACATTCTCTATCTCCTTATTACTTGAGGAGGACTCGAAATGAGGGTCACTCGTCGCGAAGCTGTTATGGGGTGGACCACCGGACTCATTCTTATGTCGGGCGCGACTTTTCTGATTGCCGGCCCGTGGTATACCGAATGGAAGGGGTTGTTGGGCAGTCGAGTCGAGACGCAGAACGAGCTTCTTGATCGGCAGGCTGATGCAGACTCGATTCCTGTTTTACGAAAGGAGTTCGCTGAATTACGTGAGGGATTGCCAGAGCATGGGGTCGACGAAGATGTTGCAGGGACGGTTTATCCCTTATTAGAAAAATTGGCAGAACAGAATGGTGTGAAGCTTAGTTCGCGGCGTATCGGGACCGAACAGCCCGAACGTGATCTGTTTGAGCGTCCGATCTCTGCACAATGGGAGGCGAATCACGGAGATCTCGTCAAGTTTATGCGGGAATTACAGACCCGTGGGGCCCATGTTGATATGACTTACATAAAAATCCAGCCTTCGAGGGAAAATGTCGAATACCTCAAGGGGCGTTTTACTATTCATTACGTATATACTAAAGTGAAGCAGAAATAGGGGCCGAGGTGCTTGTATGAAAATATTACGATTAGTAGCAGGGATTTATCTCCTAGCTTGTTTGAGTTTCTTGTGTTCGCGATCGGCGCATGCGCAGGAAGGCTCGCAAATACTAAATTGGCAGGGTATGCCGATTGATACTGTGCTAAAGGCCTATGCAGAGATCACCGGACGGACGTTGCTGATTGATCCGGAGATTCCCCGGGAAAAGAAAATCAACTTGTCGAGCCAGACGCGCCTGACGGACGAAGAGGTTCTCTATGCGGTGAATGCTGTTTTGGCGATGAATGGGGTTTCGGTGCATGAGGTCGGGACTCGTTTTCTGAAAGTAGTTCCTTCGGCAAAGTTTAAGCCAGAGGCTACCGCCGTCCGGACTGGCGCTGAAGGCGAGGCGGAATTGCCTGACAGCGACGAGCTTGTTAACCAGTTTATACATCTCCAGCACATCACGCCGACTGAAGCACAGGCTGTCATTGTTGGGCTTGTTCATAAGTTAGGTGACAACGTACAGTTGTTCGAGCGAACGAATAGCCTTCTGCTGACGGATACGGCATCGAATGTGAAGCGAATCATGAAGGTGTTGGCGCTAGTGGACCGTCCTTCAGCTTCATCTGAAGAGCCTTTTATTCGACAAATCCAGCATGCAACAGCCTCTGATATTAAGGTAAAGCTCGAGGAGATCATTGCGGATCATCTTGCGCGACTCGCTCAAGCCAAGACCACGCCGGGGGCGGCGATTCGCAGTGCGGCTGTCGTGCCTAGAGCTGTTGCTGCATTACGACCTTCTGGTCCTTCGAGGACTGCTGCACCGATTGTGACCGCGGATGCCGGTAAGGTTGAGAAAGGGGCGATTAAAGGGAACGTGAAGATCATCGCGGATGACCGGACCAATCTCCTGATCTTTATTACTGAAGAATCCAATATGAAGTTTTTTGACATTCTGATCACAGCCTTGGATATTGCGACCGCCCCAGATGTGATGGTTGAGGTGTTTCAGTTGGAGTTTGCTGATGCTGTTGAGGTGGCCCAGAACTTAAATGATTTTATTGGTAACGTGACAACGGCGGACGGCAGTTCGACCGCTGGCGGTACGGCTGCCGGTCAAACCGCTGCCGGCGGGGATCCGACTGGTGCATCATCGCGGAGCTCCTCACTAAGGGATTTTATCGCTCGACGGAACGCTACCGCAGCGGCAGCGTCGCAAACCTCCTCTGCTGTGAAGTCGTTATTGGGCGAGCTTTCAGCGGACGACATCACGATTTTGCCGGATGAGCGTACCAATGCGATTATCGTCATGGCAAGCAAGGGGGATATGGTCACAATCAAAGAGCTGATCACCAAGATGGATATCACGCTCGAGCAGGTATTGATCGAGGTTGTGATCATGGAGGTGACCATCGGTGATAGTTTGAACCTTGGGTTTGACTGGTTGCAGAGGTCTCAGATTGTTGTGGATCCTGCCAAAGGCGGGTCACCTATCATGGCCTTTGCGGGTACAGGCGGCGGGGGCGAGGGAGCGCCTATTGACGCCACATCCGTTCTGTCAACCGACGATCTTGCGAGTGGTATCGCAGGCCTGACGTATTTCTTCACGTACTTTGATCTAGATATAGACGCTGTCTTGACTGCTGTTTCTACGGATAGCCGCGTGGAGATCCGTTCCACGCCGGTGATTTTGACGACAGATAACACAGAGGCTCAGATTTCGCTAAAGGATCAGATCTATGTCTATGACGGTGTGGAGACGGACCAGTTTGGGAATGCCCGGACGCGGACCACCATCACTGATGTAGGGCTGGATCTTGTGATTACACCGCACATCAACGAGAAAGGGTTCGTTCAGATGGAGGTGCAGCTGGATAACAATAGCGTTAGTGGTGAACAAGCGATTGACGGGCAGCTATGGCCGACGGTGACGACGCGTGCTATGACTGCGGATATCGGCGTTAGTGATACAGAGACCATTATTCTGGGAGGGTTACGGGGGATCGAGAAGCGCGATACTGAACGCGGTGTTCCGTTTTTGCGGAAGTTGCCGTTGTTAGGTAACCTTTTTAAGTCCAAGAGTGATGAAGGGCGTACGAGTGAGTTGATTGTATTGAT
>CAXMRT010000056.1:0-3784 GCA_964196025.1 uncultured Gemmatimonadales bacterium
CACGCAGGAACCACGGGCTTGACCAACAATGCAGCGAGACATGGCCGGGTCGCTCCCCACCACGGACGTGACAAACGCGGAAGGCGACAACCAAGCCGGTGGCGATTGCGTGCCATAACGCGGTAGCCCCAATCCACAGCGTTCCGTACGCCCAACACACGGCTTAGCAGACTTAAGGGGCGCAACCAACCGATGCGATCGCCCAAATAACGCAAAGCGTCGGCACCAGACAGCACACGATCGTCGTGCGTGATAACCATAATATCTGTGACAGGGTCCTCGTCGCGCAAACCTAGAACACTCCGCACAACTGGATCCTGTTGTGGAATATACTGCACATTGTCAGGCGGGAGATGCGCCTTGAGAAATTGCACCCCGCGCCCACACAAACTGCAGGTCTGATCAAAACAGATTGTTATTTCGTTTTTCATATAACAGTCATTTCTGTAATAACAGAAACTATGACTCAAATAAAAAGAGTCCTACTTTAACCCCAGTACCGATTGTAGACGGCCACCCATCTTCGCGAGCTTCATCATTGCTGAACGCGGTAATTTGCTGGTGCTGTCATAAAACCCCACCATCGTGGTAACAAACCCGCCCAACTCCTCGAGGCGACCCAACAGATGCGCGTTTGCTTTAGGATCCTCTTTCGCACGACGGATGCAATCGCTGATGACGTCGATCGTTGGATCAATCTCTCTCTTCTTCCGCTCCTGAAGAATAATCTCAAACAACTCCCAGGGATCGGTTAAGGATTGGAAATGGTCGCGCCGGTCACCCAGCTTGTGCACCACACGGATAATCCTCCATCCCTGCAACTCTTTCAGGCTCGTGCTGACATTGGAGCGGGCGACCGATAATGTATGAGTGATCTCTTCCGCGCTGAGAGGATGCTCGGTGATATAGAGCAGGGCGTGCACCTGAGCGACCGTACGGTTGATCCCCCATTTTGAGCCCATCTCTCCCCAGTGGAGGATAAAAGTCTGTTCAATATCGTTAAGATCCATTTGCAACACCTTCAGTTATTTCGGTAATTACAGAAATAACAAATAAACCTGAGTCTAGCAAGAGAAAATTGTGGAAAAATACACGACATATCACCTTTCCCACACGGGACCAGCGAGTGCTAGCGTGAAAGCATCTGATCAACGTCCAAATGTTGATCAAGATGACGTGCGAACGAATCAATCTCCGCATCAATGTCATACACCCCGGCAAACTCGTGGTCTTTGCTTGAGCTGCGTCGGCAGGCATCAGTCAAAAACGCATGACGAAAATCGTCTGAGTCAAACAAGCCGTGAAGATAGGTCCCGAAGCAGGACGGTTCCCCAGCAAACAAACCGTCAAACGAAGAGACGCCCTGATGAATCTCGTAACCACTTAACACTTGTCCATAAAAAGGATCACGCTCGTCAACCCGTCGCAGCACTTTCTCGACTTGGTACTCTGTTTCATAGGGCAGCAACCCGAACCCCTGCACGCGTGCACCACTCTCCGCTTCAATTCCCGTCGGATCGGTAATGGTCGTCCCCAACGCTTGAGCGCCACCACAAATGCCAACAATCGTTCCCTTGTATTTTTTCAGGCGCGAGCCCATATCATACCGTTCAAGTATCTCTATATCATGAATTGTTCGCTTGGTGCCCGGAAGGATTAACACATCATATCGATCCAACGGTTCGGACGGATGAATGTAACTGAGCGCCACGTCCGGCTCGAACAGGAATGGATCAAAATCTGTGAAGTTCGCCATGTACGGAGTGCGTATCACGCCGATCGACAACACAACCGATCCTGGAGTCGATGAATCGAGGCGAGCCAAGGAATCCTCCTCGGGTAAATACAACTCTCTCATCATGGGCACAACGCCGAGGCACCCCAACCCCGTCTTCCGCTCCATCTCTTGGGTGCCAGAATCGAGAAAGGAAGGGTCACCTCGGAACATGTTGAGCACATAGCCCCCCATCAATGCCTTCCATTTTTCGGGAAACAACGCCCACGTCCCGTACACGCTCGCAAAAGAGCCGCCTCGGTCAATGTCCGCGACCAAGTAAGTCCGTGCCTCGGCATATTCCGCCATCGGCATATTTACGATATCCCTGTCCCATAAATTGATTTCGGCTGGAGACCCTGCCCCCTCCATAATAATCAAATCATGACGTGCAGCCAGGTCATCGAAGGCGTCTCTGACGATCGATACCCGATCCTCGTGAGCCCGGTAGTAGTCATGTGCCGACTGCGTCGAGACGACTCGACCCCGGACAATTACCTGACTAGATGTCTCACTCTCTGGCTTGAGTAGAATTGGGTTATGGCGCCAGTCTGGCTCGACCCGTGCCGCCATTGCTTGCAAGGCCTGCGATCGACCAATCTCTCTTCCGTCCAAAGTCACGAAAGAGTTCAGCGCCATATTCTGTGCCTTAAATGGAGCCACCGATAATCCACGGTCCGCTGCAAGCCGCAACAACCCTGCCGTTACAACGCTTTTACCAGCGCCACTAGACGTCCCTGTAATCATTATCGCACGAGCCATACCCCAATCTACCCTCCTTGATAATAGGCGCCAACCTCATTTTTCGAAAACAAACTCACTCACAACATTCCTCTTTCCGCAAAGACATACAAAAGGTATCTTATTTCTCCACCTCATTCACACAAAGGAAGACACCATGCATAAACTTCGCGTATTTATCTCCGTACTTCTTCTCCCGATCGGCACCTTTGCAAAAACAGTCAACGTCTACTTTGGTACCGGCAGCAAAGAGGCCAAAGGTATCTATCACGCCACGTTCAACACGGAGACAGGCAAGATGTCTGCGGCGACCGTCGCCGCAGCAATCAACAGGCCTGGCTTTTTAGCGCTAAACTCAGATCAAACCAGGCTGTACGCAGTCGCATCAGTGGATCGCAAACCCGTAGTCGCCGCTTTCGCTATTGACGACAACGGTACTCTTACACCTCTGAACACAACCCCTATCGGTGATGGCGGTGGCGCACACATCTCCGTTCACCCTAGTGATCTATTTGTTATGACGGCTCAGTACGGCGGTGGATCCGCAGCAGTATTTCCCATCGCACCAGATGGATCTATCAGCCCCCGCTCTCAACTCCTTGAGCATACGGGAGGCTCTGCAGTCGTAAAAGGGCGACAGGATAGCCCGCACCCACACTGGACCGGATATTCGCCCGACGGGAAATACGCGTTTGTACCGGATCTTGGACTGGATAAAATCATGATCTATGCGGTCAATGCGAAAACAGCCATGCTGACAGCACACGGTCATGCTCAATCAATCCCCGGCGGTGGACCTCGACACATGCGCTTTTCTATTGATGGGAATCACATTTATCTTCTCAACGAACTCACGCTGTCTGTCACGACATTTGCCTATGATGTAAAAAATGGCACGGCCAAGCAACTAACGACCACGCCCGCCCTGACAGATGAAGAGAAGGCTATCAACGACTTTAATTCCGCTTCTGAGATTCTCGTTCACCCCAATGGACGGTTCGTCTACTCTGCCAATAGAGGGCATGACTCCGTTACCGCCTATCACGCGAACCCAAAAACAGGAAAGCTGACTGTTCAACACGTCGATTCCATTCGTGGATCCTGGCCCAGAAACATCAATTTGGATCCCACGGCCCACTGGCTACTTGCGGCGGGCGCTCGCTCAAACACACTGTCGATATTCGCCATCGATCAAAAATCAGGAAAACTTACATTTCAACCAGAGAGCGCCTACACGATACCCGGCGTTATCTGCATCCTTTTTGGGAA
>CAXMRT010000057.1:0-2685 GCA_964196025.1 uncultured Gemmatimonadales bacterium
CGAACAAAGACGAAATAGATCCCGACCATCACAACAACAATCCTGCCCACATTCAGGATAATCTGAGCAATCATCGGGTCTTCATACACCACTTTGTACGCAACCCCGTGCTCCTTCATCAGGTCCTCGACCCCACCCCCAGCACTCAAAGCAGTAACCTTGAAGGGTACCCACTTCGCCTTTTCAAGATGCTCACCCTCAATTTCGAGAATGTCGGAACTCCGAACCACAACCTTAAGCTCTTTGAGATGCCCTCGGTCCGCTTCGTTGTTTTTTACCCAATTCTCGAAAGTAGGGCTGTAGGACACCGATGTGGTCCGCCCACGTAAATCGCCGCCCTTAGACCACAACATAACGAGGCACCAAAGGGATACCAGTACCAATAACCACACAAAACCCTGTCTAAAAGGCAATTTTGGGGACTCGTCAGACGATTTGCCTGATTTATTTTGATCATCACTCATATTATTCTCTATCTCTCCTCGAAGCCGTCACGACTCCATGATGCCAATATACCCTCTCAGCGGGTAGTTTGACAAGTAAATGCATCGATGAAGGGGCATAGAATCGATCATTTCCGCGTGCGTTAACAACTTCTAAGCGTTCAGGATGACTGATCCGTGATTCGCAACTGAATGGCCTCTTCTCCTTCTTGCACCTCCCAGCCACGTGCAACCCGGTATCCCGCCAGATACACCACCTCATCCTCGCACACAATCACAGGTACGCCAGACCGAGCCTCGGCCTGAATATGGGCATCGGTAAAGACATCCTGCAATTTCCGCGAACCGGTCATGCCCATCGGCAATAGTCGGTCCCCAGCCCGCCACGATCTTATCTGAAGCGCTCGGTTCCCGAGCGTTCGTAGCGAAATCGACGCCCGTGCAGGCAAAACGCCCACCCCTTCAGGCGCATCCCTCACGATACCAATGGCAATCGTGGCCTCCACCTTGAATCCCATGGCATCCACCACGCAAACTCCAGGTACAGCGAGCTCCACACTCCACTCAGGCACAGCCTCCATTGACTCCACCACTCTCAGGTGCTGGTGACGACGTTGCACGCATCGGTCATCGCCGACAGACACCTCTCCAGTCCCCGATCGCCGCATAGCCAATTCCACCACGCGATCCGTCAGTTCCTGACCCACGCGAGTGGACGGTACCCGCTGAACCCTTAACCAGGCCCGCACCACACGTCTCCGAGCCGCAAGAGGCCAGTCAGAAAATCCATCAACCGCTAGACACCCATCTGCATCCGTCACAGATCGCAACATATCCTCACTCAGTATACCCAGCCATTCCGAGTCCGCCTGCACCACGTCGGCCAAGCTCGCCAAGCGCGAGCGAATACCCTCCGCATAGTCCTTGTCCAAGAGCGGCAGAAGATCATGACGCACACGATTCCGAAGCATGTCCGTATCTCTATTCGAGTCATCCTCACACCACGAGAGCCCTTGCGAGTCGAGATAGTTCAACACCTGCTCGCGAGTTACCTGCAAGAGCGGGCGCAGCAACGTCACTCCATCAACCTCGGATCGCACACGCATGCCACCCAATCCATCAATGCCCGTTCCACGCAATAATCGAAGCAAGACGGTTTCGGCCTGATCATCGGCATGATGGGCAGTCACGACCGCGACGGCATCCAGCGACTCCAGCTGTTCACGGAAAAAACCCAACCGCGCGTCACGCGCAGCCATCTCAATCGATACCCCTGCCGCCTTTGCCGCCGATCCGACATCTCGCCGACCTACAACAACAGGCATGCCCAAATCGCCAGCCAGTTGTTCGACAAAGGCCGCATCCCGATCAGAATCCGCCCCTCGTAAACCATGATTGACGTGACACACGGTGAGGCGAAAGTTGAACGACTCCGCAAGTCGAGAGAACACATGCAGGAGGGCAACAGAATCCGCTCCGCCAGAAACAGCCATCAATAGGTGCGAGCCAGACTCTATTAAATCATGACGCTTGATGGCCTCTTTGACCGCGCGCAACATGACTAAGCACCTGAGATCGTCGAAACCCCACCCATATAGGGCACCAATGCGTCCGGCAACACCACGCTGCCATCCGCCTGCTGCCCCATCTCGAGGATGGCAACAATGATTCGCGGTAAGGCAACCCCTGAGCCATTGAGGGTATGGACAAAATCGACCTTACCCGCACTATTTCGATATCGAATACCCGCCCGACGCGCCTGAAAATCTTCGAAGTTACTACACGACGATACTTCCAACCACCCGTTCTGGCCAGGCGCCCACAGCTCAAGATCAAAACATTTCGCGGCGGCAAAGCTAATATCTCCGCTACACAAGGACAACACGCGATACGGAAGCTCCAAGGCCGTCAATACGTCTTCGGCGTGACCGACCAGCGATTCAAACTCGTCATAAGACGTTTCAGGCTCAACAAATTTCACCATCTCGACCTTGTCGAACTGATGCACACGAATAATCCCCCGCGTGTCTTTGCCCGCAGCCCCCGCCTCACGTCGAAAACACGGAGTGTAGGCGGTGAGGTATTTCGGAAGCGGCCCCTCCATGATCTCTTCTCTATAAATGTTCGTCACAGGAACCTCAGCCGTCGGAATCAAATACAAATCCTCTCCCTCCAGCCGATACATGTCATCGGCCATTTTTGGTAGCTGACCCGTACCCGTCATCGAATGCCCCGCACACAG
>CAXMRT010000058.1:0-2341 GCA_964196025.1 uncultured Gemmatimonadales bacterium
TTGGAGCAGTTGCAACAGGCCGGTGAGGTGATCTCTGTCGGCGTGGGTGATGAAGACGTGCTTAATTTTTCCAATTTTCCCAGTGAGAGTCGACACCACTCCATCCCCGGCATCGAACAAAAGTCCGTGTTCTTCCACGAATAGCCATGTTGAATAGAGCGCAGTAGAGTATCCTGTGAGTGTGAGGGTCATGGAGGTAGAATCTAGCATGGCTATGGTGGTGGACTCACGGACAAATGAGGTGATTCGTTCGGACTTTTCGAGTTCAACGGTTGGAACACGGATTTGCTTGAACCGAAGAGGGCGTGATGACACCCAAAGAGCTGGAAATAGGAAGGGCACGTCGTTTATGAGCATAGGAGCACAGAGGATGTCAACGTGGGTCATCTCTTGGCTCGGGTTCTTGGTGTGGAGCATGTGGCTGGTTGGCCAGAGTTTCCGTGACGTGACGTGGTTAAGCGGTTTGGCGTTCTATTTGCCGTCCCCTCTGGTGGTTTGTTTTTTGTGTTTGTGTGCCGCCTTTGTTTACTGCCGTCGCCGCCGTCGAATCGCAATCAGCTTGCTCGGGTTGAGTTTGCTGCCCGCGATATGGGTTGGGGGTATTGAGAATAATTTTGCAGAGGGACGTGGGGGTATACTCTCTGAGGCCACGGGCCAGCTCGTGCATTGGAATATTCGAGGCCGAAACATGAATGACGAATCGTGGACGAGGGTTCTTGCGCATGCGCGCGCGAAGGCGCCGGATCTATGCGTGTTGTCTGAGGTCCCGAAGTTTGGGACAGCGAGACAGCTGAAAACTGAGTTTGGAGAGGCGTTCGATGCCAAGCGGTTTTATAACATGGCGGTCGTGGCTCGCGGCGAGCTACATGACGGGGAATGGCTGACGAAGGGTGATGGTGTTTATGCGTATGGACTCATTTGGGAGTCGGAGTGGGGCCCTTGTCGAGTGCTTGTGGTTGATTTATCGTCGACCTTACGTTTACCTCGTGACCCACGTTTGCGTTCTATTTGCGCGCTGATGGAGTCGTGGAAGGCAGATATCGTCGTTGGGGATTTTAATGCTCCGCGTCGGTCGATCGCGTTGTCGGAGCTCCCGACGGGATTTGTGCATGCCTACGACGTTGCCGGCCAAGGCTGGTCTTACACCTGGCCGGTGCCGTGCCCCGTCTATGCGATTGATCAGTGTATCGTCGGTGACCGCGTTCAGCCGCTTGACTATCGGCTTGAAACGACCTGGAAAAGTGATCACCGCCTCCAGCATCTCAGGTTCTCGCTTCGGAACTAGGCTGGAGTTTTTCCGGAAAAAATGGTGCAGTAGAGGAATGAATGCATCCCTGATTGCGGACCTTGAGCGTAGCGGTATGTGCGTGATGCGAGGCGCAATGCCTCCTTCTGCGATCGAGGCGCTTCGAGTAGAAATGGAGCGGGTGACGGCTGGCCGGTCTGTTGCAGGACTTCGCGATGTGGAGCGTCTTTCGGAGGCGATTTCTGAGTTGGCGAGATCGCCACAGATCTTGGGATTGGCGACCGCGATCCTCGGGCCGGAAGCGACGCCTGTTCGCGTACTTTTTTTCGACAAGACGCCGCAGAAAAACTGGCCTGTTTTATGGCATCAAGATGTGACGATTGCCGTGCAAGAAACCGCGGACCTAGAAGGCTATGGCCCCTGGTCGCTTAAAGACGGGCGTCCGCATGTCCAGCCGCCACTGGATGTGTTAGAGGCTATGATTAGCCTTCGGATTCACGTGGATGACGTGGCTGAGGGTAATGGTGCGCTTGAGGTGATTCTGGGAAGTCATGTACAGGGGGTGCTTAGTCGCGAATCGATTGATGCGCTCACGGCTGAGGAGGTGGTCACTTGTAGCATACGCGCAGGAGACGTAATGGTGATGCGACCGCTCCTTTTACATGCATCAGCGCGGGCCGAGAACCCGAGTCATCGGAGAGTGATTCATGTAGAATACTGCGCTGTCGTGTTGCCGACACCTTTACAGTGGAGTTCTAACCTTGCCTCCAGGGGCTAAGATTGTGCACGGTGCGTGTGTGGATGTAAGTGTTCTGAGACCAAACTGCGGGAGTGAGAAGGTATGAATCTTTTAAGAGTGCTAAGTGCATGCGCGCTAGTTGGAGGCGTCGCGTTCGCCGCGGATATGCCGAATGTTGTCTTCATCTATGGTGATGATGTGGGGTACTCGGATGTCGGCGCTTACGGGTCGACTCTGATACCGACGCCGAATATTGACCGTTTGGCGGCGGACGGCTTGCGTTTCACCGATGGCCATTGCGGCGCGGCTACCTGCACGCCTTCGCGGTTCTCGTTGCTCACCGGGTTGCATGGGTT
>CAXMRT010000059.1:0-8205 GCA_964196025.1 uncultured Gemmatimonadales bacterium
AAGAAACAGAACTCTGCAACGCCCTACGCGCAGTTATTGACAGCGATTACCACGATCACCACGGCCACCCCCTCTCTCTAAACGAGGGCGTGTCTCCAGATGGAGTCCGCGAGTTATGTCACATCCTCGCCGCTCTCGCCGTCAAACCTATGTTCGCTGGCGACTTTAGCGAACTTCTCGATGGCGACCATTTATGGGGCCATTCAGTCTCCTGTGCGATTTGGACTCAAATTCTCGCCGATACCCTCAATATACCCAATACCGACGAACTTTTTATTGCAGGGCTCCTTCACGACGTCGGCATGGTCTTCTTGCATCGACTGGAGGGCTCCGCGTATGAGGAAGTCATGACGACGGTCAAGCAGAGCAGACGGGAACTCGATCACGTGGAGTCTGAACGCCTCGGTGCGTCGCACGCCTCAGTATGCGGACTCCTCTGCGCGCATTGGAACTTGCCGGACAAGATCGTAGATCTAGTAAAAGACCACCATCCTGAAAAACCACCTGATGACCCTCTTCGCCAACTCGTCATCACCGCAGATCAATTAACGTGCAACACCGCGATGGTAGAGTTTCAGTGGAAATCTCCGTCACATTTGTGTGAAAAGCTGTTAGCCGTTCAAGGCATGGATATCGACAAGGTTGTCGAGTTGATAGAAATACATTCAAAATCCATCTACAAACAAATTTATTCGATTACTACATTCAAGATCCCAGCTTGAGCAGCCATTTCCCTCATCAACACTGGCTAACGTCGTGTACGAACACCCTATAAGGAGTGCGATATAAAAGTAAAAACAGCCATGCAGTTGAGCGCCTTGTTTCCAATTGTGCTTGGAATTATTTTGTGCGGCGTACTCTTTATGAGACAAGGTCAAATTACTCGCGTAGACGAAGCACTGTCATTCTCTAAAGACATCATCACGAAGATCAATAATCTTGATCGCCTTTCAACCGAATACGCGAATCGACCGGACAAGACTACCTGGGAAAGTTGGCGTGCAGCACACAACTCGCTTGGCAAGAATTTGAACGCTCGCGCCGAGACAACCTCCGTCCCCCCAGATATGGTGGATCGCATGAATACGGCTCATGACAATATGTACGACATCTTCCAGAGACTCGTGAAATCGATTCACGAACGCTCTCGAATCGACGGTGCATCGAGATCTACCACGGCCAAAGACATGATCCTCGTACAACGACTAAAAGAAGAGTCACAAAACTTAACGGCTGAAGCCTTTCTTTTGGCCGAGCGAACACATAACCAGACCCTCTCTATTCAGCAAAGCACTGATTTTTTGGCAACCGCTACGGTTGGCGTGATTGCTCTAGTGATGGCCGCCGCCACCTACTTCCTCGCTGGCACGTTTAGTAACCGGCTAAATAAAATTCAGAGTGGAATGGAAACCGTGGCTGGCGGAAACATGAGCTACAAGATTGGCAGTCACGGGAAGGACGAACTCGGGGAGCTCACCAGATCCTTCAATAGCATGACCTCCAAGCTCGCGGAATACGAAAACTACGTAAAATCCATAGAGCTCAAGGAGCTGGAGGCTGCCTCTGCAAAAGACACCGGCATACAGTTATCAAAAGCGCTGTCCAAACTTGATGACTCCAGAAAAACGATACAGCACCGGGAGCGTATGCGCCCTTTTGCAGACATGGCTGCGGGCATTACTCACGATTTCAACAATGCCTTAACAAGTATTCTCGGAAACGCGGATTTCGCACTGTCAGCCAAAGGCATCCTGGACAATCCAGAGAAGACAAAGTTTCATTTACAACAAATCCGTATAAGTGCGATAAGCGCTAGGGATAAAATTGAGCGCCTCGGCCACTTCTTCCATCCAGACAACATCTCTCGCAGCTCTGTCGATCTCAACAGCGCTATTGGTGTCGCCATCGCGCTCACTCAGCCCAAATGGAAAGAACAAGCTGCCGCACGCGGCGCACAAATCAACATCGAGTTTGAGAAAGGCACATCGATTCCTATACAGGCAAACGAAGATGCGTTAATTGACGCAATTACCCAGCTGGTCTTCAACAGCGTCGATTCGATGCCGGAGGGCGGCACAATAAAAGTAAAAACCGAGGTTAAAGAACGCAACTATATCGTAGAGATATCCGACACGGGCATCGGTATGAGCGACGAAGATGTAACCCAAGCGTTTGAGCCTTTTTTCACGACCAAAGATACGGATGCATCAGGACTGGGGCTTTCGACAGTAAAAACTATTATCGAAGCCCATGATGGCGTTGTGGATTTGCGATCAAAACTCGGAAAAGGAACCCAGGTCTTTTTGATCATTCCGATTCGCGGGCACGAACAGGCGCCCGAAGAAAGCGGCACCGCAGTCCCCTCACTGAACAAGGCTCTGAACGTGCTATTGGTGGACGACGATGAAGCTACGCGTTCCATCATCTCCCGATACCTGTCGCATGCCGGACACTCCGTGGATACGAGCAAGGATGGGCAGCACGGATACGAGCAGTTTGTCTCAAAACCCTATGACTTGGTCATTCTCGACCGCGCGATGCCGGGGCTCAATGGTATCGAACTTGCAGGAAAGATCCGAGCGATGCAGCCAGAAACCAAAATCATCATGCTGACAGGGTTTGGGGAAGTTATGATGGACGCCATCGACCAAGAGGTAATCGACATGCTTCTTGGGAAGCCGATCACCATGGATGAACTTCAGCAAAACATCAACCGTCTCTACTCCTCGGGCTATGCTCCCGACGTGCCGACAGCGGAACGTCTAGGTTCCGAGCAGGATGGTAAACCGGACTTCTCCAAAACGAGCCCAGACGACCCTACCGAAACATCGACCGACCACTCGGATACACACGACCCCGATGGTACGGGAGGTGAAAGCGGACTTCTCTCTTCCTTAGCGGATGGAGATAAACCAAGTGGCTTGATCCCGCCACAGGGAAACTCAAAACCAAGCGGCCTTCTCCCACGCCCTCCATCAGTTGACGACGACACTCCGTCCTAGACGTCGCGCCGGACACTAAGCGTGTCGGCCCATCTACAATCAGCAGTTTCCAGAATCGCGCCTACTGCCGCCCTCCATCAATACCGCTGACCTTAGATATGTAGACAAAAAAAGGGCCCTAGCATCTCTGCTAGGGCCCCCGAAAGAATGTTCCTAGATCGCGCTAGCGTCAGTCGTTTTCCACTGTTCATCTGCAGCCGAAGCCAGAACAGCCTCGCACACTTTTTGAGTCTGAAGTGCGTCACGGAAGCTTGGGCCAATATTCTCACCCTTCGCGGTGGCTTCAAGGAAGTCCGCAACCTGATGGACAAACGCATGTTCGTAGCCAATCTGAAGACCCGGAACCCACCATTTATCCATGTATGGTTGATCGCCATCACTCACGTGTATAGAGCGCCAACCTCGAACGATTGAATCATCGCCGTGATCGAAGTACTCCAAACGATGAAGGTCATGTAGATCCCACCGAATGGATGCGTTTTCGCCGTTAATTTCAAACGTATACAAGGCCTTGTGACCACGAGCATACCGAGTAGACTCAAACAGACCGAGCGAGCCGTTCTCAAAGTTACACATGAACGTACAGGCGTCATCAATCGTGACCTTCTCTACCTTACCAGTGGCAGTATGCGTACGTTCCTTAATAAACGTTTCTGTCATACCGTTCACTCGTGAGATCGAGCCATTCAACCACATCGCAGTATCAATGCAGTGTGCGAGCAAGTCACCCGTAACACCAGAACCAGCGGCAGCTGAATCCAAACGCCACAAACCTTCACCACCCTGAGGAAGGTCTTCGGAGATCGTCCAATCCTGTAAGAAGTTTGCGCGATAATGAAAGATGCGACCTAGGCGCCCTTCATCAATCAACTGCTTGGCCAACGTGACTGCAGGAACGCGACGGTAGTTGTACCAGACGCAATTAGGCACACCAGTCTCTTCAATGACCTTGCACATTTCTTCGCCCTCTTCGACAGTCATCGATAGAGGTTTTTCGCAAAGCACGGCCTTTCCCGCTTTTGCTGCTGCGATCGCGATTTCTTTGTGCGTGTTATTTGGCGTACAAATATCAACCGCATCAATGTCATCTCGCTCAAGTAATGCACGCCAGTCAGTCTCGATACTCTCGTAGCTCCACTGATCTGCAAACTCTTTGGTACGCGCTTCATTACGACCGCACACAGCCTTCAGCACTGGCTGAAGCTCTAGGTCGAAGAAATTCCCAACCGTTGCATACGCATTCGAGTGCACACGCCCCATGAATCCGTAACCGATCATGCCAATATTGTAAGGTTTTTTGTTTTTGCTCATCTAATATTCCTCAGAAGTTAAAACTACGAATCAGGCTTCCCAACCATGCGCATCACGAACATTGATCATCGCAGCAAGGACGTCGTTCCATGTTTTGGGGTCCATCATCACATCGTTAGGGAACATGCAGCCATCCCAGCAAATGTGGTTGCACGCTTTAGTGAGTTCGCCATCAGCATCGCGAAGCCAGTGACCAGCGTCACGCGTGATATCAAGCTTGCCATTCGGGTCACTCGCTTGGCAATGACGTCCAGTCTTATCATGCGACCCGGTTCCGTGTACGGTGGCATCATTCTGAGCAACATGAAAGTCGATCGTCCATGGGCGAAGAGCTGTCGTAATCGTCTTAAGTGCATCCTGCAGCACGTCAGCATCAACCCAGTCGTAATCATCAGGCAGGATCCGAGCTTCTGGAGCATTGTAACCGAGTGTGTAAAGCAGAGTGTGAGCCATGTCAGCCTGGAACCCAAGGTTTGGGCGATCGACTAATTCGAGCAACTTCACCATCTCTTTCCAGCTATGCATACCGCCCCAGCAAATCTCACCTTCCGCAGCGAGCTTCTCGCCATAATCAGCCGCAATGTCACAAGCTTCTGCGAATGTCTGCGCGATCAACTTTGAGTTACCTTCAGGGTCTTCCGACCAAGGTTCAACACCATCAGCGGAGTCGATGCGAATTACTCCGTTAGGGCGAATTCCTTCTTCGCGCAAAAAACTAGCAATCTTGCTGGCCTTGCGGACAGACTCTACGAACGCCGCGCGCTGTTCAGGTGTACCCATCGCTGAGCCGCCACCGGTAGGCTCCCAAATGGGGGCGACAACACTGCCGATTTCAAGATTACGAGAACGAGCTTTTTCAGCTAAACCTTTAAGATCATCTTCGGAAGAGTCGATAGAGACATGCGGATCACTCAAAAACAGGTCGAACCCATCGAATTTGACGCCATCCACTTCAGCTGCAGCAGTGAGGTCGAGCATTGTGTCCAAGTCAATTGGCGGCTGATCTGAATCTGGATCCTTGCCGACCACTCCTGGCCACGCGGCATTATGCAATTTCGGGTATGTGTTACTCATTTTTTTCGCATCCTTTCTATGTCTGTTACAACAGTACTACTCATCACCATCAAGTGGTGAAAAATGGCCCTTAACGATCTGGGGTTCGTCACGAATGAGGCTCAATTATATACACGTTTGATTTACGGCCATCAACACAAGAATGCGCAATGCATGGGGTTTTTGATGGAATCTAGTGGGCCGAAGGCCGGATACTGTACGCTATTGCAGAAGTTTAACGACTGCAGCGTGGTTTTTTGACCGTGCATGATCAATAGCGAAGTCACCATCAACATCTTTAAGCATCTTGTCGGCGCCCGCTTCGAGAAGGATTTTCACAGTCTCGGCATGCCCTTCACCGGATGCAAACATGAGCGCAGTCCACCCCTCTTGCTTATCACGGGTCTTCACGTCAGCCCCGCGCGCGATCAGCAGTTTGACGGTCTCAGGGAATGGGCCCGATGCCGCATACAAGAGCGCCGTACGACCAATGCTATCGGCGTGGT
Organism: uncultured Gemmatimonadales bacterium; assembly: GCA_964196025.1. Taxonomy (GTDB): domain Bacteria; phylum Verrucomicrobiota; class Kiritimatiellia; order CAXMRT01; family CAXMRT01; genus CAXMRT01. Next base: position 5,873 of record CAXMRT010000059.1, read on the forward strand.
CGATCTCAGCGCCCTTATCCAACAGAAACGAGACTGAGTCTGAATGTCCGTTAAAAGCCGCTAACATAAGAGCAGTGCGGCCCTCTCGATCAGCCGCGCCCGCCGCAAGTCCAGAAGCCACTGCAGCAGCAACACCCTCGAGATTACCGTCGTGCGCTAAGCCTCGCAAATCATCCGCTGTGTACTGTTTAGCTGGAGAGTCCGGAGCAACAAGCGGCCCTTCAGAAGCAGGTGTCGAGACAGTCACTGGAGTCTCTGTAGTATTTGCTGGGACCGACACTTCGGCTTCGGGCGCGTCTATCTCAGGAGCCTTGGCACAGCCGCTTAGGAGTAGGCTTATAGCGCAAAGACTAGAGCCCGCAAGAGCCCAACCGTTGACCGACTTTATGGAGTGCGTATTCATCAAGCCATGACGCTAGCATACGAACCGCGACGCGGCAATTGGGAAGTACGCGAAAGACGCGAATCTGCGCTAGACCGAGCACACGTGAAACGTCTCTGACCTTGGTCAGGCCCAGAGCCCATAATTGCGAACATCGTCCCTTTCGACGATACGGCCTGCAGATAACTGAACACTCTCGCACATGTTCTGAACATCTTCAGGACTCAGCAACATGAATGCTGTAGACAGAGCATCCGCAACGGCTGCAGTCGGGCACAGCGCCCATGCTCCCGTTCGACCGGTGATAGGCGTTCCGGTGCTAGGGTCAATGATGTGCTCACCTCTGACCGCAAGTCCTGACCCAGAAAGGGCGGAGTTCTTCACAAGGATACGGTCACCATCGAGACCCACCGGCCATCCATCACTGTCAGGTGCTGCATCCAGGGCCAAAACGGTACTTGTGCCGCTATCCAGGAACGCAGAGTCGATTCCCCACTCCAAAAGTGTCAAGGCAGCCACATCGAGCGCGAAACCTTTCCCAATTCCACCGAGATCAATCTGAACACCCGCGCAAAGGACTTTGACACGAAGATCGTCTTCGCTCAATTCGAGAAGGTCGAAACCTGAAACCGCCCGTGCGTGCTCCAATGAATCCTCATCGGGTACACAGGGCTCGCCTGTGGAAGAAACCCAACATCGAACCAGCGAACCAATAGTGACGTCGAACTTTCCATTCGTTCGCTCGTACATATCGCGTGCGATCTCTAAAACACGGAACGTATCCGGACTCACAACGCACGACTCACCAGTCTCTAGTGCGTTTACATAGCTGATATCGCTGCTGTCCACAAAACGACTTAACTCCCCTTCCAGTCGGTCAACTTCAGCAAACACCGCTAGCGCAGCCTGTTGTGCGTATCGCGCCTCTTGAGCCGCGATAGTCACGCGAAAGGTCGTGGCCATAGCCTCATGAGAAAAGCACGCGCCCAGAGCGTTCGACCGACTCATGTCATTGCCGATCCTTCATAAATTCATTCCACAGTCCCATTTCGATATAGAGATACACTGATTCTTGAGGACGTAAACCAACCATAGATTCCATATAGGCGTTAGTAATCGAGGCGTCCAATCGCGTTGTGCACGCAGGGTCCACGATGATGATATCCGCGTCGGGCATCGCGGACGACTCAGACGTATACCCGACTTGCGTGTAAGTCCGCAGATACCACGGAATGGGCCATATGTCAGATCCGACAACCTTGATGTCCATCCCCTGCCCCTTCGGATGCAGAGCCGCGATAGCTGAAACGCGATCGATCATGGATAGAAGGTCGGGGACGGTTTGGGAATAGGCATACGGATTCCACGTCTTGGAGTGATGGCGCACGCTTGCGAGATAGGCCTGGTACCCCAAGTGGCAGACCCCGGCCAATATGAACACACTCACGGTCACACGCCAAATCCTTGACTGCATGACATCAATCAATACTGCAACCCCAAGAGAGGCTAGCATGGTAATAGGCAACATGAAGTTTAACATAAGCCAAGGCGTCTTGTAGCTAAGAGATGAATACACCGCCAAGCTGACCACAGCAAAGACGCTCAAAAATACGCACCAACCATAATGTGCGCCGTCAGGCAGCTTCTTGCGCACGGTAGCAGCCATACCAATCACCGCGAACACTACGATCATCCCTTCGCTCCACGCTCGATAAGGCGCAACTTTGTAATAAGTCATCAACTGAAGATAGTACATGGCGGATTTTTCATGGCCAGTGGCCTGGCTTGATTTATCAAGATAGTTTCCATAAGTGAGAATAGAATCTAGAACGCCGTCGGGATTCGAAAAGAAAGAGGAGTAGAACAATACCGAGGTGCATATGCCTGCCGCCACAGCACAACCGACGTGGACGAGACTCCTCTTAGACAAAAGAGCCTTAACGTCAGCCAT
>CAXMRT010000060.1:0-5724 GCA_964196025.1 uncultured Gemmatimonadales bacterium
CATCGGGATGATCGTCTGCACAGACCCCTTGCCAAATGTTTTCTGACCCACCAAGATCGCGCGACGATGATCCTGTAACGCGCCCGCCACAATTTCCGACGCACTCGCACTTCCCGCATTCACTAGGATCACCATGGGCAATTCTGTTCGTGGTGCTTTACCGCGTGCATAGTTTCGCCGCTCACTCTTCGGGCGTCCCTTTCGAGACCGAGTCAATACGACAAGTTTCCCGTTTTCCAAAAAAAGTTCACTGACCTGAATGGCGGCTTTAAGTAAACCACCAGGATTATTACGAAGATCTAACACCAACCCAGTCATTCCGTCAGCTTCCAAATTATCGAGTTCTTTCTGCAAGAGGCCGACCGTCGTCGCGCTAAATTGAGTCACACGTATATACCCAATTCCATCCTCAATAATCCGCGCTCCTTTAACCCGAGTCAGCTTAATCGCATCGCGCGTGAGCGTCACCGTTTCTTCTTTCCGCGGAGAGAGTCGAAGGAAGGTCAAGGTGACGGGGTCTCCCACCTGGCCTCGCAACTTATCGACAGCCTGACTGACCGTCCAACCTCTAGTCGACTCCCCTTCAATTTTAACAATTCGGTCTCCAGCCTGTAGACCGATACGGAACGCAGGGGTATCCTCCAGTGGTGAAATGACAGTCAGGCCATTATTGCGGACGCCTATCATGATCCCTATTCCGCCAAATACTCCCGAGGTCCCTTCCTGCATATCCTCATAGCTCACAGGCTCCATGAACTGGCTATGGGGGTCTAGAGACCTTAGCATCCCCTTTAACGCACTGTAGACAAGCTTTTGGTACTCCACTTCATCGACATCAACATAGTCGCGTCGCACGCGCATCATCACTTCAGTGAGTAGTTCAATGTTTTGGTAAGCGATATCGTCATCGTTTTCGATGATGACATCTGCCAGCGGTGGCGGGGAGTCAGGCACCATCTGGCAACCGCCAGCGAGCGTTAAAGAAAGCGCCACAACAGAAAGCAGCATACCCTTCCTTTGCGTCCCTAATATCTCATGTCCTGATATCATCTCATAACCCCTCTTGTAGGCCGAAAAGTGTATCCCAGCAGCTCGCACCTGTCCAGCCTGCCTCCGCCCCTAATGGGTCCGACGACTATTTTCGCCAGGACAGCTATATCAGTCTAACAGTGTCAGCCGATCCTAGCCCTAGTCAGAGAGAATTCTCTCGTCAAGCTGCCCGATAAATCAGCAAAACAGCCTAGTTATCTTTGGACGAGTTGCGATCGCTTAGCTCGCTGAGCGTCAGAGTGAATGACTTCAACTCTTTGCCCAGATGATTGATCGCCTTGAACGTCACCGTAGGGTCAGCCACCGTCGTGTCAAAATCTAGCTGCCCCCAGAAACGATCGTCACCTCCGCTATAAGACCACACAGCATCTTTCCGAACTCCGTGCCCATGCATGTTGGTAAGTTTTGCACTCAAAAACTCGTAGAGCGGATAATGGTCCGTTCGCTCAGTTTTCCAAATATCCGTTCGATGGCGATCTCCCGAGATCAGAACAACCCCACTAATCGCCTCTCGACTAATCAAATCAAAAATCTCATCACGCTCTTTCTGGAAAGCCGACTTCGGTCCCGCCCAAGAATCCGCCCCGCCCTTGTCCGCCTTCGCATGCCACATTGTCCCAGATGCCAGCACCTTAAACGTCGCGGTAGATTTCTTTAGAGAATTCAACAACCATTGCTTCTGCACCTCACCCAGCATCGTAAAGGGTCGATCATCGCGGGAATCCTCACGTTTGCTCTTTCGTCCGTAACGATAGAAGCGACCATCCGTCATAAACACCTCTACATCACCCAGTCGGAAAGAGTGATAGGTGCCAGGCCCCTTTGGTTCAATACCATAGACCGGATTATTCCAGTTCTGCCGAAACACCTGCAAGTTCGCCAGTTTCCAGGGGGCCTCTAAGCCATAACCCCCTTCGCAGTCATTCGCGCCCATGTCATGATCATCCCAAACAGCGTAGACAGAGGTCCCTGCGATGAACTCCCTATATTCCTGTCGCAACATCCGCCGGTAGTAATGCAACCGTTGAACGTTCTGCTTCTCTCTCTCGTCGATGTAGAGATTGTCTCCGAGCCCCAAATAGGCAATCGGACGGGTTTTGGCCATCACTCTCCAAATACCCTCGTTTTTTGGCACATAGCGTGCACCCGACCCGAACGTTAGCGAGAACATCGCACCATCCCCGGCCTTGGGCGCGGTCTTGAATCGAAAGTAGTCTCTGGAAAACGTCTTTCCGTTTACCATCAAGCTATAGGAATACTCAGTAAAGGGCTTAAGCCCTAGTACTTGAGCGACGCCTGTGAAATCACCTTCAGGTCGAGTCGTAACCGCCTCCGAAGAAACCCCCTCAACGACAACACTAACAATCGCGGTACCCGCCGTACGGAACCAGACTTTAGCAGAGGTCGGCGTCAGACAGCCGACCATCGGACCGTTAAACAACGCAAGGTCATGCTTCTTCACCAAGTTCAGAAAATCGGGCTCCATCACCAAATTCACGATACTGCCAGTGCTTCCCCAACGGCCGCTACTATCGCCGCCACGTAATGCAGAAATCAGGTAGGGATCAACAGCCAGCATCACCAGATCCGTCTCCCCCTCCGTGACTGGGGGTTTCGCTACCAAAACACCTGCCCATACGCAGATGATGATCATAACAAGAAACTGTTTCACCATAATCTCATTCCTTTTCACATGGACACCCCTTCGTGTTCAGCACTGAGCACGGTGAACATAGGGTAATCGTGACTCGTGAGGTCGCATCAGTGACGTAATACCATTGGTAAACATCACACCTGCCAAGCAGGAAACACTACCCACCCGAAACCGTTAACTGAGACGCATACTTAAACATGAACCCACTCGCGATCACGAACCTTCGGCCACCGCTCTTGCATACCAAACTTAGCACGGGGATGATCAAAGCATTCGGCCGGGTCGATCTCGGGCAACCACTCGCAGTGGATGTCGTTGGAAACAAAAAACGCGTTGGTCGCAAAGGCATTGGTGCCCACTAGGCGGTACCCTTTCTTCCGCCCCAGCTTCACAAAAGCTGCCAGAGATGCGCCTGCATAATCAGATCCATGCTCAGTAAGCTCGCACGTGAAGTCAGGATCATTCGGAACAGTCACAGATTCCTCCGGCCCCCAGAGATGATTAAACTCCAGCACTACCACCCGCGGTTGAATGACCTGCAACGCATCTAACAACCAGTAATCAATCCCGTCGACATCCAAAGACAGCAAGTCAATTGCCCCTTCGAAACCATTCGATTTAATGAGCTCATTCACATTGGCAGGGGTGATCCAATGCTGAACAATCTTTGGCGTATAAATCCTCGTGTCTGCGCACTCAGAATAAAACTCGTTGGCTCGCGAAACAAGCTCTGCATCACCATCGACAAGCAATCCAACCCAGCGGTGATTCTTTATCAGGTTAGCGGTATTACATTCAATTCCATCACCCGCGCAAATTTCTACACACTGTTTATTGCTCGTTCCAATCAAACTGAAAATATACAAGAGGATGCCATCTTCCTCGTGCTGCGAATGGCACCGAAACCCAACGTCTCGGAAGGATAACGGCCCCTCTCCTCGACTTCTGAGCAACCGATAGTGCATGCTGAGGCCAAGTTGCTCAACAGACTGATTCGCTTCGGGAGAACCCTCAGGCTTGAGGAGTCGCTTTAGAATGCGCCTAAGTGTCTTTTTTAGCATAGCGGGCGTACTTTCACTTAATCCCTAGTGTCGAATCCGAAACTTGAGGAGAGAAAACTCGAACAGAAAATTGACTTGGTAGAACCTGTCACCCTCAACGCACAAACCATACGCAGGCACGCGGGCGGATTCAAGAACATTGGCATAAGGTAAACTAATCCACATACCCGCCTTATCAACTTGAACTTTACGACCGCCCAACATACTATTTGAGTACTGACATCAGTCCTGGCAGAACCGAATTCCGGTGGGTTACAAGTGCTAATACAAATTCCAATCTGTAAAACTGAAGGTAGCCCCCCTACGAGCGCCTCCCCTCGAACACACTTAACCAGTCACAGCCTCTGTCTAACCTCCTCGACCCAAGCCACACAATAGCCATGCCGCATCCCTCCGCATTTAACAGCCACCTCTCAAACACCACTTGGCTGGTGGGAGGCCGATTAGTCAAGGCACTGCTCAACTTTGCGGTCTCCATCGCAGTCGCACGTTACTTGGGGCCAGAAAAATTCGGAATCCTCAATTACGCCATCGGCCTCACAATGTTCTTCTCAATTTTTTGCAGCATGGGAATTGAGGGGATTCTCGTCCGAGAGTTGGTAAGCGGCACGAATAAACAAAGAAACGCTCTCCTTGGTTCAGCATTTCTTATTCGCATCATCGGTTCAGGACTCGCCCTAGCCTTCACGGTCGCGCTCCTGTGCTTAACCAACGCCGACTACGAAACATGGGTGCTCACCCTGGCATGCGCGCTTTCATTCCTCTTCATGCCCACGGACATCTTTCGCAGCTTTTATGAAGCAACCGTAAGAGGGAAATACATTGCCCTCACCGAGACGATCCAGACCCTACTTAGTGCGGGTTTACGAATCTACTTCATCACTGTCAAAGGCGACGTTTTCTGGTTCGCAATATGCTGGGTGACAGAGTGGGCCTTTACAGGAATCGGCTTGGCATGCATATATCGAATCAGGGATGGTCGACTTCTAGACTGGCGCGCCCAGCGCTCCACGATCACACATCTAGTTAAGGAAAGCGCCCCTCTTCTTTTTTCCGCAATGGTCTGGATGGTGTACGAACAAATCGACAAAATCATGTTGAAGAACATGTTGTCAGATAATGCAGATAGTGAGATCGGCCATTACTCCGCCGCCCTACGCGTTCTCCCTTTTGTCATACTGATACCTCTCATGATGGGGAAAGCTCTGTCCCCTTCTTTAATGCGGGCAAAAAACGAAGACCCCGACACCTATCCAATCAAAACACAGTCGTTTCTCGACCTGATCACATGGTCCGGAATCGGTCTATCAATTCTGCTGTATCTATTCGCCCGTCCGATCATCAGCGTATACGGATCGCAGTATGCAGACGCCACGGTCCTTCTACGTATCGTGGCCTGGAAAGGCCTCTTCCTGGCCATGAGCATGTCGTCAGGCTGGTGGATCATCACAGAAGGATTACAACGCTGGGCGGCCCTCCGCAACCTCTCCGGCTGCCTTGTAAACATCGCACTCAACTGCTACCTGATTCCACGATACGGCGCGCAGGGTGCGGCATGGGCAACGGTCGTCTCACTAGCGATCGCAGCCTTCTTGATCCACCCATTCATCCCAGCCTACAGACCTTTATTCCGACTGCAGACACGAGCCGTCCTTGAGGGATGGCTTCGACTATGCAAGATTGCTTACACACAATTACGGTTACGGACCGGTCAATAGGCCAGTATGAACAGCAGAGACATAATCGGATCACGACGTCCATTCAACGACACACCAAATGTCCCACAAGGCAAACGATGAGAATTGGGCTACTGACGACGATCGATACGAACATCGGAGATGATTTCATCAGGGAAGGAATCATACACGCCCTTCGGAATGCCCTCCCAGCAGAACCGATCAAGTTCGTGATCGTCAACAAACACGCCCCCTATTCGCTATACCCCAAATGGCACCCGAT